>NZ_JBEZFO010000001.1:245338-608603 GCF_040649495.1 Micromonospora sp. NPDC048947 | reverse complement strand
TGCCCGCGGGGGGGGGGCGGGGGGGCCCCCCCCCCCCGCCGGGGTGCACGTCGAACTCGCCAGGAGTCAGCAGCGCACCTCGGTCTCCTTCTGCGCCACGTCCGAGATGCCGCCGAGCGCCCGGGTGCACACCGACAGCGTGTTGGCGCCCGAGGACCAGACCTCCGGGCCGCTGGAACACTGCAGGTCGCGCAGCGTGCTGCCGGTCACGATGGAGGTGCAGACCTGGTACGAGCCGTGGCTGGCCCGGTACTGCTGCCACACGTACGTGTAGGCGTAGTTCTTGCCGCAGCCCTTGTACTGCTTGACCGAAGCCGCAGTCTGACCGCCGACGGTGACGTACGCGGTCGCGCCGATCTGCACCGAGTCGACGCAGCGCGGGTTGGTCTCGGCGTGCGCGGGTCCGGCGAACGCCAGCGTCGCGGGCACAGCCAGACCGGCGGCCGCGAGGACGCGTACGCCGCGGCGGGAAAGGTTCTTCATCGGTGACCTCCTTCAATGCACCGGGGACCGTCGCCCCCGGTGTCGTCGATGCACCACATTGATGGCCGCCGTGGCCCGTTCGGTACCCTCTGACACGCTCTGACAACGCCTGACAACGTCGTCTGACATGGGGGAGTGATGAAGGAACAGCGTTCCGCCGCCGAGCCGATTCAGGACAGACAGGCCGCCGAGAGGTTCGCCGAACAGCTACGGACCCTGCGGACCAGCGTGGGTGATCCGTCGTTCCGGAAGATGGCTGGGCGCTCGGGCCGGATCTCGCACACCACGCTGCACGAGGCCGCCGCCGGAACCAGGTTCCCCTCCTGGGAAACGGTCCGGGAGTTCGTCCGGGCCTGCGAGGCCGACGAGGCCCAGTGGCGATGTCGATGGGAGGACGCGCAGCGCCCCGGGTCGGTCCACGGCATCGCGGACGATGCCGTCGCGCCGGTCAGCGCCGATTCTCCGCCCGGCGCCGACACCCCGATCACCACTGGTGGAATGGAGCCCGACACCGGGACCGACGCCCCGCAGACCCACGGGCCCGTCGTGTCCGCCGTCCCGGCCCCGTCGCCGGAGAAGCAGAACACGCTGCGGAGCACTGACTATCCTCCGACCGACGAGGACGTCGCGGGTGCACGGCGGCACCGACTGCCGTGGCTCGCCGCAGCCGCGGTGGTCCTGGTGGTGGCGATGGTCGCTGTCCTGGGCGTCATCGTCCGCGGCCGGTCGTCCCGGGACGACCCCGGCACCGCGGCGGCGTCGTCCACACCGTCGGTGTCGCCGTCAGCGTCGGCGTTTTCGGATTCACTGATCCCCGGCGACTCCAGCAAGTTCATCTCCGACGTCACCATCCCTGACGGCACCCGGGTGCGGGTGAACACCCAGTTCGTCAAGGTGTGGGCCCTCAAGAACGTGGGGAAGGTCGCCTGGCACAACCGCTTCCTCGCCCGCACCAACCCCACCGCCGACGCCGACGGCTGCCAGGTGCCGGACCGGGTGGCGATCGGTGACACACCGCCCGACGAGCAGGTCATGATCAGTGTCGAGGTCACCGCGCCCAGCCGTCCCGGGAAGTGCTGGGTCAGCTGGAAGATGGTCGACGAGAACGGGCAGGAGTACTTTCCCACCCGCCGGCCGGTGTACTTCATGGTCACCGTGACCGCCTGAGCGCGCTTCCGGTCGCCCGGCGCGGTGTCAGAATGCGAACGCTCGATGTCAGCTCCCGGGTGTCACCAAAGCTGACAACACCGCATCCATCGAGGTCGCTGCCGTCCTGACGGATCTGACAGCACAGCAGGGGTACCGAACAGCAGGCCGTTTCTCGCAAGGTGATGTCCGTTCCGAACGACTCACCAACTGCGAGGAGGATCGACAGTGCGCCGTCCCTGGTTATCCGTCGGGATCGCCGCGCTCTGTGTGGCCGTCGGCGTCCCGGCCCACGCCTGGGCCGCGACATCCGACGCCACAGCGCAGCGAACCGTCACCACTGCCGTGCGGCCGGTAGTGGACATGGAGGCCACCGTCCTGGCCGCCCAGATCGACCCCCGCCGCGCCGACAACACACTGACCCCGGGTGCGAAGAGCTCGGTGCTCGCCGTCGAGCAGGCGTTGCAGGCGAAGGGCCTGCTGAACGCGCAGTGGGTCGACGGCTACTTCGGCACCGTCACCGTCTCGGCGTACGCGGCGTACCAACGCTCCCTCGGCTACACCGGGCTGGCCGCGAACGGGCTGCCCGGCACGACGTCGCTGACGAAGCTGGGGCTGAACCGCTACACAGTCGCCAACACGATCGGTCCGGGCGCGAAGGTCCCGCGGGACGGGTACGTCGTCAACGCCCGTACCCAGGCGATGTTGGCCGAGGCGCAGCGTCTGCTCGGCTACCCCCTGGTGCTCGACCAGGGTTCGTACAACCCCGGCGGCGACCCCACCTCGGCCGGTACGCACGACGGCGGGGGTGTGGTGGACATCTCGGTCACCGGCATGACAGCGACCAAGCGCACCGCCGTCGCCCGGGCCCTGCGTCAGGTCGGCTTCGCCGCCTGGGTCCGCAACCCGAACCAGGGCGACTGGCCGTGGCACATCCACGCCAACGCGATCAACGACACGGACCTGTCCAGCCAGGCGCAGCACCAGGTCGGCGACTACTACCTCGGCATGAACGGCCTGGCCAACCAGGGACCGGACGACGGCCCCCAGGTCCTGATCAAGACCTGGGAGCAGTACCAGCGCGGGCAGTGACCCGCACCCCCCTCACCGTTTCTGAAAGGACACCATGAACATCCGTAAGAGTCTCGCCGCCGTCGGCGTCGCGCTGGCCGCGACCACCTCGATCCTCAGCGTCGGATCGCCCGCGTCGGCGGCGGCCCGGGACGGGGTCTGCGAAAGCGGCGAATTCTGCTACTACTACAACAGCGACAACGCGGGATCGCTCTCGGACTTCACCGGTTCGCTCGACGACTACGGCACCGAGCAGCCCTCGTGCTACGACTTCAAGGGCGCTGGCGCGGGCAAGGGCCTGTGCATCAAGAACGAGGCCGCCTCGGTCTGGAACCGCAGCACCAAGACCGTGCGCGTCTACTTCAACAGCGGCTACGCCGGTTCCTACCAGGACTTCGCGGCCGGCGCGAAGGGCAACCTCAACGCCACGCTGAAGAACAACAACGCCTCGCACCAGTTCTCGCCGTCGACGCGCACGAACCTGTCGTACGCCCTGTACCAGGCCAGCGGCGGCACTGTCACCTGCGGCTTCGACGGTTACACCACCACGCCCGGCCGGCACGAGGGCATCGACATCGCCCGCAGCGTCGGCTCGGACGTGCGCGCCCTGGTCTCCGGGACGGTCATCTACGTCGCGCGGGGCAACACCGGCAGCGGCGGCCTGTCCACGATCTCCGTCTACAACTCCTCCCTCAACAAGTCGGTGATCTACCTGCACACCGCTCCGAAGTCCGGAGTGAGCGTGGGTGACGCCATCAGCAAGGGCGAGATCATCGCCGATGAGTCGTGGCACGGGGTGTCCTCCAGCTCGGGCGCGCACACCCACGTCGAGGTCCGGGCCGGCCGGCAGACCCACGCGGCCGTCAGCGTCGGCGACCCCACCCTTGACAACGCCGACCCGACCGCGTTCTGGAACTCCCAGGGCTACAACGAGAAGTAGGACGCCGTGAATATCCGCAAGAGCCTCGCCGTCGTCGGCGCCGTCCTCGCCATGTCCACCTCCATCCTGAGTGTCGCCTCGCCGGCAGCGGCGGCCGCACGGGACGGCGCCTGCGACAGCGGTGAGTTCTGCTACTACTACAACAGCAACCAGGCCGGCTCGGTCTCCGACTTCACCGACTCACTTGACGACTACGGCACGACCCAACCGACCTGCTACGACTTCAAGGGCGCGGGCAGCGGCAAGGGCCTGTGCGTGAAGAACAACGCCGCGTCGGTGTGGAACCGCACCGGCAAGACGGTGCGGGTCTACTTCAACAGCAACTTCGCCGGTGCGACCCAGGACTTCGCTTCCGGGGCGAAGGGCAACCTCAACGCCACGCTGAAGAACAACAACGCCTCGCACGAGTTGGTGAGCGGGCCGACGGGCTGTAGCACCGACGGCACCAACAGCAAGTTGCCGAGCACCATCCTCGTCTACCGGGTCAGTCTCGGGCGAGTCGATCGGGTCGACTTCAAGACGTACGTCAAGAACGTCCTCCCGAACGAGTGGATCACGAGCTGGCCGGCCGCCTCGCTGGACGCCGGTGCGATGGCGGTGAAGAGCTACGCCTGGTACTGGGCGTTGCACTCGACCCGGAAGACGTCCGGCGGACAGTGCTACGACGTCCGGGACGACACCGGCGACCAGGTCTACCGGCCGTCGTCGGCACAGTCGTCGACGTCCGCCGCGGTGGACCGGACCTGGTCGGCGCGGATGACCCGCAGCGGCAACATCCTGCGGGCGCACTACTGCGCGACAACCACCGCGTGCGGTGGTTGGGTGGACGGGGACTGGCTGTCGCAGTACGGCTCGCGTGATCTCGCCAATCAGGGCAAGAACTACCAGGCGATTCTGCGCTACTACTACAGCGACATCGCGCTCTCCTGAGGTGACGCACCAACCGCGCCGCCCGTCGCAGCTCTGCGGCGGGCGGCGCGCCCATGGGTACGCCCCGGCTATGCCGGTGGCTCGACGGCCTCGACGAGCACTTCGAGCACATGCCGGTACGGCTTGCCGGTGGCCCGGCTCATGCCCATCTCGCAGGTGCGGTTGCAGGAGGCGTACGCGTCGTGGTCGCGTTCATTGATCTCGGCGGCCTGCGCCGCTGTGGCGCCGGCCGTGACCTCGGGGTGCAGCAGCCCCCGGTCACCGGCGAAGGCGCAGCACCCCCAACTGTCCGGCACTGTGACGGTGTCGGCGACCGCCCCGGCCACAGTGCGCAGGTCGTCGATGCCGCCCAGATGCACAGTGGAGCAGGTGGGGTGCAGCGCCAACGAGCCCAGTCGCCGGGGCTGCGGCAGCGCCGGCAGAAGGTGCTCGGCGGTGAAGGTCACGCTGTCGACGAAGCGCAGCGCGCCGTACCGTGCCTGGTCCTCCTCGGCCAGCGCGGCGGTCAGCTGCGTCAGCCCGTGTGTGCACGATGACGCGTCGCACACGACGGGCAGGCGACCCTCGTCGCTGGCCACCCAGAGCGCGGCCAGGGTCCGCTCAGCCATCTCACGGTGACCGGCGGGGTAACCCTTCGACTGCCACGGGGTTCCGCAGCACAGGCCCGCCGTGGCGGTCGGTACGACGAGCGGCACCCCCGCCAGTTCGCAGAGGCGCAGGAACGCCGCAGCCGTTCCGCCGGACGAACCGTCCTCGGGTGCGAAGAGACTGCCGACGCAGGCCGCGAAGAACACCGCCTGGGCGTCCGGCGCGCTGCGCGGGGTCGGGCGGGGTGTACCGGCGCGCGGCATGTCGTCGCTCCACAACGGCACGAGTTCGGTGGCGCCGAGCCCACGGATCACCCCGGTGGCGGCGCGGGTCACCGGCGTCGGCACGGCGTGCGCGGCGGTCAGTCCCACCCGGACGCCCGTCACGGCGGCCTTCCAGTGCCGGGCGGCGGTGCGGGCGGTCCGCTGGGCGCGAGGGCTGTGCCGCTCGGCGCGCAGCCGTTTCATCGCCGCCCCGGTGTCGATGCCGACCGGGCAGGCGGTGACGCAGAGGCTGTCCGCGGCGCAGCTGTCCACCGCGGCGTACTCGTAGTCGGCGGTCAGCTCCCGGCGGCGCTCCTCGTCACCGGCGGCGTCGGCGAGGGCGATCTGCCGTTGCAGGACGATGCGCTGGCGCGGCGTGGTGGTGACGTCGGCGGTGGGGCAGACCGGCTCGCAGTAGCCACACTCGACGCAGGCGTCCAGCTCGGGGTCGACAGTCGGGACGGCCTTGAGCTGCCGCAGGTGCACTGTCGGGTCGTCGTTGAGCAGCACACCGGGGTTGAGCAGGCCGCTCGGGTCGCACAACCGCTTGACCTCGCGCATCACGTCGTACAGCTCGTCGCCGTACTGCCGGCGGACGAAGGGTGCCATGGCCCGACCGGTGCCGTGCTCCGCCTTGAGTGTCCCGCCCTCGGCGAGCACCAGGTCGACCATGTCGTCGGTGAACCGGGCGTAGCGGTCGATCTCGGCCGGGGTGTCGAAGGACTGGGTCAGCATGAAGTGCAGGTTGCCGTCCCGGGCGTGTCCGAAGATCACCGCGTCCGGGTAGCCGTGCCTGTCGAACAGGCGGATCAGCCCGTCGCAGGTGCCGGTCAGGCGTGGCATCGGCACCGCGACGTCCTCCAGCAGCGCCGTGGTGCCGGGCGGGCGGGCCCCGGCGACGGCTGTGTAGAGGCCCTTGCGCAGGTGCCAGAGGTTGGCCCGTTCGCGCGGGTCGCGGGTCAGCTCGGTGCCGGTGACGGCCGGCAGCCGGTCGAGCACGGGCCGGGCGTCGGCCAGCGTCGCTGCCAACCGCTCCGCGCTGTCCTCGGCGAACTCCACCAGCAGCGCGGCGTGCCCGGTGACCGTCAGCCCGCGCAGGGCCGGAGTCGCACCCGGGTCGCGCTGACTGACCCGCAGCGCGGCCGCGTCGAGCAGCTCGGCGGTACGGGCGCCAGCGGCGAGCAGAGCCGGCAGCGCGTCGGTGGCGTCGGTGAGACCGGGCAGGATCAGCAGGCCGGTGGCGGCGTGGTCGTGGATCTCGACGGTACGGAAGACGGCCTCGGCCACGAAACCGAGCGTGCCCTCGCTGCCGATCATCAGGTGGGCGAGCATCTCGACCGGGGTGCTGTGGTCGAGCAGCGAGTTCAGCCCGTACCCCATGGTGTTCTTCATCGCGAACAGCCGCTCGATGGTGGCGCGCGACCCGGGCGTCGATCGCACCCGGTCGCGCAGGCGCAGCAGCCCGGCGTGCAGCTCGGGCTCGTCGGCCCGCAGCCGGTCGTCGGCGTCGCGGGCACCGGAGTCGACGACGGTGCCGGACGGGAGCACGAAACGCAGCGACTCCATGGTGCGGTACGCGTTGTCGGTGGTGCCGCAGGTCATCCCGCTGGAATTGTTGGCCACCATGCCGCCCACGGTGCAGGCGGCCTCGCTGGCCGGGTCCGGGCCGAGTCGGCGTCGGTAGCGGGCCAGCCGGGCGTTGGCCTGCCGGATCGTCAGGCCCGGCTGGAGCCGGATGCGGCGGCCGTCGTCGAGGACCTCGGCGTGCCGCCAGTCGGTGCGGACGTCGACAAGCACGCCCGCACCGCCGGCCTGCCCGGCGAGGCTGGTGCCGCCACCGCGCAGGGTCAGCGGCACGCCGGCCTCCCGGGCGCCGGCCATCAGCGCCCCCACCTCGGCGGCTGAGGCGGCGCGAACCACTGCCTGCGGCTCGAAGAGGTACGGCGAGGCATCGTGCGCCGCCGCCAGCCGCCGGGGCAGCTCGGCGCTGGCCCGGCTCGGGTCATCGAGGTGCGAGCGCAGCAGTTCGGCGACCGCGCGGGCGCGGGCGCCGGCCGCGGTCGGCGGCGGCACGGGTACGACGGGTCTCATCGGCGGATCCTCCCGGGAGCGTGGTCAGCCGGCCACCGGCGGCACGGCGGGACGGCCGGCGATCAGCAGTCGGCGGGGAGCGGTGCTGGCCGGAGCCGGCAGCCGCAGCGGCTGCCGGCCAGGGGTGATGCTGCCGAGCACCGAGGCGTGCCGCGCGCCGGTGCCCGAGCGCAGGGTGCCCGGCAGCCCGTGCACTGTCAGGTAGCCCAGCAGTGCGAAGGCCAGCGCCTCCTTGGCGTCCGACGCGACGCCCAGGTCGTCGCTGGAGGACAGCTGGACGCCGGGCAGCTCGTCGGCGAGCATGCGCATCAGCGTCGGGTTGTGTGCGCCGCCGCCGGAGACGACGAGCCGGGTGACGCCGTGGTCGCGGCAGGCGCCGGCCACAGTGACAGCCGTCAGCCGGGTGAGCGTGGCCAGCACGTCCTGCGGGTCCGGCGTGGGCGCGTCGGTGAGGGCGGCGAGCAGGTAGGGCAGATGGAACAGCTCTTTCCCGGTGCTCTTCGGGCCGGGCAGCCGGTAGTACGGCTCGTCGAGCAGCCGCCGCAGCAGGTCCGGATTCACCTGCCCGGCGGCCGCCCCGCGCCCGTCCCGGTCGTACTCCTCGGTGCCCCCGCTGAAGTGGCGGGCGGCGGCGTCGAGGAGCGCGTTCGCCGGACCGGTGTCGAAGGCGAGCGGGTCCGTGTCCGGCGCGACGACGGTGATGTTGGCGATGCCGCCCAGGTTCAGCGCGGCCGGCACGCCGGGCAGGCCACCCAGCAGCAGCGTGTCGAAGAGGGCGACCAGGGGAGCGCCCTGGCCGCCGGCTGCCACGTCGCGGCTGCGCAGGTCGGCCACCACCGGAAGGCCGCTGGCCTCCGCTATCCAGGCCGGCTGACCCAGCTGGAGAGTGCCCCGGACCGTGCCGTCCTCGACCCAGTGGTGCATGGTCTGCCCGTGCGAGACGACCAGGTCGGCGGTGCCGTCGCACAGTTGGGCGAGGGCCCGCACGCCGGCCTCGGCGAAGGCCTGGCCGATGCCGGTGTCCAGCACGCAGATCGCCTCGGTGGTGGTCGCCGAGGGAGGCAGGGCCGCGGCGATCTGCGTGCGCAACTCGTCGGAGTACGGGTGGCTGAGCCGGCCCAGCGGTCGCATCCGCACAGCGTCGCCGCTCACCTCGAACTCGGCCGCCGCGGCTTCGATGCCGTCGTAGGAGGTTCCGGACATCAGGCCGATCACGCGCATCACGTCCTCCTTCACGCCCGGCCGGCTGGCGCCGCCGCCGCCGCGTCGTCGTCGACCTCGTCGGTACGTCTATGGTCGTACGGCGTCTCCGGGGCCGTGTGGAACCGGCTGGACACCGCGCCGACGACCAGGGTGATCAGGACGCCGATCGGGACCAGCCACTGCGCGGCGATGGCGGTGGCGGTGGTGGTTCCGGCCGTCGTCACATCGATCTTGACGTAGCGGACGATGTAGGTCATCACCGCCACCGTGACCAGGAAGGCGATCACCGCGTCGACCTGGTTGGCCCGCCTCACGAGGCGGCCGAGCAGGAAGGCGCCGAGCAACGCCCCGTAGGTGTAGCCGGCGATGGTCAAACCGGTCAGGTAGACGTTTCCGGTGCTGGAGCTGAACGCGCAGGCGAAGACCGCCATCAGCACCGCCCAGACCAGTGTCATCACCCGGGCGAGGCGGAGCATCGCGTCGTCGGACGGGACCTTGCGGAAGAAGCTGTGGATGAAGTCGGCGACTGTGGAGTTCGACATCGAGTTCAGCGCCGACGACAGCGAACCCATCGCGGCGCCGAGGATGCCGGCCACCAGCAGACCCGAGATGCCCACCGGCAGGGCGTGCAGGATGAAGCTCGGGTAGAGGTTGTCGCTGCTCGCCAGGCCGAGTTCCTTGAAGGTCTGACCCTTGTTGTACGACCACAGCAGCGCGCCGACCAGGGAGAACGCCGCGAACTGGATCACCACGAAGATGCCCGAGGAGATCATCGCCTTCTGCCCCTCGCGCAGCGTGCGGGTGGACAGGATGCGCTGCACGATCAGCTGGTCCGACCCGTGGCTGGCCATCGCGAAGATCGCGCCACCGATGATCGCGGTCGGCAGGGCGAACGGGCTGGTGAGCACGTGCGAGGGGGCGAAGTTGGTGTCGAAGAGCTGGAACTTGCCGGCGTCCAGCGCCTGCGAGTAGCCGTCGAAGCCGACGGCGTGGCTGAGCACCGCGATGGCCAGGATCGCCCCGCCCAGGTACAGCCCCATCTGGATGGCATCGGTCCAGATGACCGCCTTGATGCCACCGAGGTAGGTGTAGACCACAGTGATGAGCGTGAGGACGATGATGATGGCCTGGTAGCCGACATTCAGCCCGAACTCGTCGAGAAGAAGCTTGATGGGGATGGCCGAGGCGAACAGCCGTACACCCTCGGCGAGCAGGCGGGTGAAGACGAACGTCACCGACGCCAGCCCCTGAAGTTTCAGGCCAAACCGCTCACCGAGGTACTGGTAGGCGCTGACGAACCCGCCCCGCTTGTAGAGCGGGATGAGCACCGCGGCCACGACGACCCGACCGATGACGTAGCCCAGGGCCAGTTCGACGTTGCCGAAGCCCTGACCGCTGTATGCGCCGCCGGGAACACTGATCACGGTCAGAACGCTTGTCTCGGTGGCAACCACTGAGAACGAGACGGTCCACCAGGGCAGTCGACCCTCGCCCACGAAGTAGTCCTTGGCGGACTTCTGTTTACCGGACAGGCGTAGTCCGACGAAGGCGATCACCACGAGGTACAGCACGATCACGACGAGGTCGAGTTGACGCACGGCTCGCTCCCAACCAGCGGTTGTCAATAAGTGACGTTGACCCACCCTAACGCGAAACTTTTTGCCACCGCCCGTCCGGGCTGGTTACGCTGTGGTTTCAGCCTGCTGATACGGGGACTGTTCGCAGCTGCGCCCTCGGCCCGGCCGCGGCGGCGGGTCGCGAGGACGCGCTCGGCGGCGAACCGCCGAGCGACCGGAGGACCTCTCCCCGCCGGCCGGCGACTGCACACCAGCGAGAGGAACGAGCACCCCGTGGACCTCAGCACCCTCGGCACCGAGACCCGCAACGACAAGACCGGCGACCTCGACCGGATGTCTCCCACCGAGCTGCTTCTCGCGATGAACGACGAGGACCAGACGGTCGCCGACGCAGTCCGGCGGGCCGTGCCGGACATCGCCGCCGCCGTCGACGTCATAGTGGCGTCGCTTCGTCAGGGCGGACGGCTGATCTACCTCGGCGCGGGCACCAGCGGCCGGATCGGCATGCTCGACGCCGTCGAGATCCCACCCACCTTCGGTACGACGCCCGAGCGGGTCGTCGGCCTGCTCGCCGGCGGGGCACGAGCCTTCGGTGTGGCCGTCGAGGGCGCGGAGGACGACCCGAGCCGCGCCGTCGCCGACCTCGACGCCGTCGGCCTGACCGCCCGCGACACAGTGGTCGGGCTCGCCGCGAGTGGCCGTACCCCGTACGTGGTCGGTGGGTTGGATCACGCCCGCGCGCTTGGCGCGGCGACCGTCTCGGTGGCCTGCAACACCGACGCGGTGACCAGCCGGCACGCCGACATCGCCATCGAGGTGCCCACCGGCCCCGAGGTGCTCACCGGCTCCACCCGGCTCAAGGCCGGCACCGCCGAGAAGCTGGTCTGCAACATGCTCTCGACCGCCGCCATGGCCCGGCTCGGCAAGGTGTACGGCAATCTGATGGTGGACATGAACGCCACCAACGAGAAGCTCGTCGACCGGGCGCGTCGAATCGTCGCCGAGGCCGCCGACACCGACCTCGACACGGCGGCGCGGGCGCTCGCGGCGGCACACGGGCACGCCAAGACGGCCATCGTGCTGCTGCTGGCGAATTGCACGGCCGAGGAGGCAGCGGCCCGGCTGCGCGCCGCCGACGACGACGTCCGGGCGGCCGTCGCGGCCTGACCGATAGGGTTCGTCGTGGCGTCGTGGCGTCGTGGCGTCGTGACCGGGTCGGGGTGAGTGGTGGCTCGTTGCCCGGCTCGGGTCAGTCCTCCAGGTCGAACGTGAAGGTGCCCGCCTCGATGCGGTCGATGAGCTGGCTGACATCGTCGGCTTGCCGGATGGCGGTGTCCCACCCGTCGCTGGCGATGTCGACAAGCAGCACCGGGGCGGGGTCACGACCCAGGTCGAGGACGAGCTGTTCCCTCGAGCCGTCACCGCCGATGATCGCGATACCGGGGTGCGCGACGGTGGCCTGGTCCCACGCCTCGTGCAGCTCGAGCATCTCGCGCGGCGAATTGAGCCACACGTAGGCCTCGGTGGTCATCCAGCCTCGCCGGAACCACGACTCGCCCTGCAGGTAGGTGCGCCACGCCTCGGGCAGCGCCCGACCCAGGGCCTCCTCCGCGTCGGTGAACTCCTCGTCGGCGACCGGGCCCCGGTACTCGGCCTCCGCGATGATCGCGCCGACGATGTGGGCGTTGAATTCGTCAAGCTCCTCGGCGGGGACCCAGTACTCCAGCACATCGCGGCCACCGGCCTGCCGCACGTCGTAGCGGTCCAGGTAGGAACGTCGCACGTCGAACCGGGTCACGTAACCGACGCCTCCGGCGGGGACGTTCCACTCGCGGGCGATCTTCGTGGCGTACCAGCGGTTGAGCACGGGGTAGAAGATCGGCTGGTCGGGCAGGCGTGGTGGCCAAGCCCGCCAGCCGGCCGCCGACACGAGGTCAAGTTCGGCCTGGCCGGTGGGTCGCCACAGCGTGATCGTGTCGGAGGTACTGATGGTCTGCTCCCTGTCAGTCCCGGTGATGGCGGCATGATGCCACCGCCCGACATTCTGGTGGTACGGGTTTCCCGGGTGGGGCCGCGGCTCGTGCCGGTGGCGATCGCCTCTGTCGATGTTGACGAAGCGCCCCATCCGCAGTGGATGGGGCGCTTCGTGGTGTCAGTGGAGCTGTGCGTCCGGAACCGTTCGGTCCTCGTCCTCGTCCGCGTCGCCGTCGGAGGGGTTGGCCAGCTCGATCCGGGGGGACCGATCCGGCGGGAGGTGGGCGAAGTCGGCGATGACGACGACATCCACCTCACCGTCGATCATCGTCTGCTCGACGGTCTCCCACGAGGCCCGCATGATTCCTGCGAATCGGTAGGAGTGTCGGTGAAGGTGGCTGAGACACCTCGCGACGGCGGGCTCCGACGGCTCGATGTGGGCGGGGATCCAGATAACGGCGATTTCCATGAACCTCTCCTGATCAACGTCGTGGACGCGAGTGGGTGATCAGGAGTTGCCGAGGCGGGGGAGGACCCCGCTCGACGGGACGGCTGGTAGCGCGCATGTCGACGGCGGTGACGGTGAGCCCTGGCCGCAGCGGCGAGTTGGGCGGTGACGCTTCGGCTGTTGACGTGGGTGAATCAGCGCCGCCGGCGCCGACGCCGGTCGGTGCGGACGCGAGCGCCAGCACGAACGCCGGTGGTCCCGGCGCGGGACGGGCAGGCGGGTCGGGTCGCTGTCCGGTGACGGCGGTCATCGTCGCCCGCGCCTGCTTCGACGCCCGGCCATCGGACGTGCCGTGGCCGGCGTCCCGGCGCGTCGTCGCCAACACCCGTGCCGACGATGCCGGCGATGGACGTGCGGCACCGCGTGCCCCTGAGGACGCCGAGGTCGACGCGGGTGTGGCCTGCGGCGACGGGGTACGGGCCGGCCGACTTGGCCGGGCGGTGGAGGGTGTGGCCGACGCCCTCGGCAGCGGAACGGCCGTCGGCAGGGGAACGGCCGACGGCAGCGGCAGGGGGTCGGTCGTCGGCAGCGGCAGCGGCAGGGAGACGACCGCTGTCGGCAGGGGCGGGGGGACGGTCAGCTCCACCTCGACCACGTCGGCCACCGAAACCTTGATGGCCTTCTGCGAGGTGGCGATCTCCACCAGCGGGAGACGCGGCGGCGACGGGGTGTCTGCGTGCGCGGGGTTGGCACCCAGTGCCGCGCCGAGCGCCACCGCGCCGAGCGCCACCGGGGGGAGGCTGTGCCTCAGCCGCATCAGACGGAGGCCGGCGGCAGTGGGGTCGCCAGGTCTGCCCGGCCCGGCTCACCGGTGCGGTGCCACCGGCCGAGCTGTAGCCTCTCGCGCCCTGCCGTTACCTCCATGCGCGGGTTCTTGCCCCGGGGAACCGTGGGCTACACCTTCTGTCGATATCTCCGGTGACCGATGTGGACCGACCGGGAGCCGAGCTGGTCGGTTCACACCCGGGCCACGGTGGGTGTCGGGGTGGGGTCGAGCGGCAGGTCACGCATTCGGCGGATCGGCGTCGACAGGTAGATGATGGGGGACAGCACTGTGAGCGCACCGAAGATCAGCAGGGTGGTCCGGGCGCCGAGTGGCCCGGCCAGGATGCCGGCGAGCAGGGCGCCGACCGGGATGGCGCCCCAGGAGACGAACTTGACAGTGGCGATCACCCGGGACAGCAGCTCCGGTGGGCTGGCGAGCATTCGGTACGTGCGGGTGGTCACGCTGAGCACCACAGTGGAGCTGGCCAGGATGACGTTTCCGATGGCGAAGGCCAGGAATGCGGCGGCGCCGGTGCCCAGCGGGATGATGAGCGCGCCGCCCACGCTGACGACGGCCGCGATGATCAGGCCACGGGCGGTGCCGAAACGATCGGTGAAGCGGGTGGTCAGCGCGGCGCCGATGAGCGAGCCGAGGCCGTCGGCGGCGATCAACAGCCCGATCATGAGCGGCGGGGCGTGCAGCTCACGCGCCAGGTAGAACGGGAACAGGGCGAGCATGGCGCCGCTGACGAAGTTCGTCGCGGTGGCGTCCCACATGGCCGGTCCGATGATCGGGTGCCGGAGCACGAAGTGCCAGCCCTCGCGGATCATCGTGACCATCGGCGGCCGTTCGGCCGGTCGCTGCACCCGCCGGGCCGGCAGGGTGCGCAGCAACGTGGCGGAGAGCAGGTAGCTGACGGCGTCCACGAACAGCGTCGGCACCGCACCCAGCACCTGCACCGCGAAACCGCCCAGGGATGGCCCGCCCAGCGCGGTGGCGGCATGCGTGCCGGAGGTGAGGCTGTTGCGGGCCTGCAACTGTGCGGCCGGCACGATCTCCGGCAGGAAGGTCTGGTTCGCCACGTCGAACAGCACGTTGGCGAAGCTCACCACCAGGGCGACAGCGATCAGCTGGGCCACCGTCAGCATGTCGAACCACCAGGCCAGCGGGACCGACGCGATGGCGAGGGCCCGGACCAGATCCAGGGCGACCTGCATGCCGCGCAGTGGCAGGCGCTGCACGATCACGCCGGCCGGGAGGCTGATCAGCAGGTACGCCAGGTAGCCCGCCGCCGTGATCAGACCCATCTCGAAGGCCGACGCGTGGAGCACTGTCAGCGCGGTCAGCGGTAGCGCCAGTGTGCCGACCGCCGAGCCGAGTTGGCTGGTCGTGCCGGCGACCCACCACCGCCAGAATGCAGTAAGTCCCATAATGGAACTCACTATAGGGGCGTACGAGAGGCTGCGTCGACCCCGTCGATGCGGGATCGACCGAGAACGTGCCGCCTATCCCGCTCGACGCACCATTTCGCTGATCCAGGTGGGCGCGAACGGAGACGTACAGCCGGGGGAGGTGGGGTAGTCCCTGAGCACCTGGAGGCGTTCGCCGATGTCGATCGCCCGGGCGCGGTGCTCGGCGTGCGCGATGCCGATCTGCGCCAGGCAGTGGTTCATCGCCCACTGCAGGCGATCCGGCGCGTCCTTCATCTCGGCCTCGATCACAGTGAGCAGCCCCGGGAGGTCGAGACTCTCGGGCTTCTTCGTCACGCGTTCGGTGGTCAGCGCCCAGCCGGCACTCGCGACCACGGGATCCGGGTCGGCGAACCAGGCCAGCCGCAGTTCCTCGGAGTAAGGGCTCTTCTTCACCACGTAGTTCAGGAGCCAGTCGTGCACCTTCGGGGCGCGCGCCTCGCGCAACATGACGTCCAACTCGTCCCGCTCGAACGCCCTGGGACGGCAGATCAGGATCGCCAGCAGCCGCGCCGAGGCGTCACCCGTCGCCCAGAGCTGGCGTGCGAGATCGTGCTGCGTCTTCAGCCGCTTCGCCAGCGCCCGAAGCGCGCCGAGGTGCACACCGTGATCGTCGCCGTGTCTGGCGTTCACCTCCCGTGCCTTCGGGTCCTCCAGCTCGACGAGTTCGGCCGTCACCTCGGCCAGCATCGTGGTAGCCATCGCAGCCTCCTGCCCAGCGGAACGGGACGTTTCACACTCGCGTAACGGGTATCCAGGCGTACCAGTGCGACCGGCGGTGAACAGCTTCACGGAGTGAGGGGGCACCTATCATGCCTGATCCACAGCCCACCATCGTGCTCGTGCACGGCGCGTTCGCCGAGTCGGCGAGCTGGAACGGTGTGCTTGAGCGGCTGGGTTCGGCGTACAACTCGGTGGCCGTCGCGAACCCGCTGCGCAGCGTCGCGGGCGACGCCGAGTACGTGCGAGATGTCGTCCGCGGGATCGGCGGCCCGGTCATCCTGGTCGGCCACTCGTACGGCGGCATGGTGATCACGCAGGCCGCAGCCGGCGACACCTCGGTGCGGGCCCTCGTGTACGTCAACGCCTTCGCCCCGGACACCGGTGAGTCGGCGATGACGCTGTCCGCGAAGTTCCCCGGCAGCACCCTCGCCGACACGCTGGTGCAGTACCCGGTGTCGACCGGTGGGAACGAGGTGGCGATCGGCCAGAACCAGTACCACGCGCAGTTCTGCGCGGACGCGTCGAACAACATGGCCGCGCTGATGGCCCGGACCCAGCGGCCGATCACCGAAGAGGGCCTGGGCGGCAAGCTCACCGGCGACCCCGCCTGGCGATCGCTGGCCAGCTGGTTCGTGTTCGGGGACGCCGACAAGAACATTCCCGCCGAGGCGCACCGCTTCATGGCCGAGCGGGCCAACCCCCGGGGGCAGCGCGAGGTGGTCGGCGGCTCGCACGCGATGGCGGTGGCCCGGCCGAGCGAGGTCGCCGAGACGATCATCGAGGCGGTTCGGGGCGTGAGCTGACAATCCGTACGGCCGATTGGCGGTGGGCCGACGACGAGAGGTCGCCGGCCCACCGCTGCCTGCTGGCCTACCGAACCCGTAGTTGCTGGTGGGTCGCTGCGCTGGGGGCGTGGGCCGGGTCACCGGAGTAGGCGACGTGCACCGGGTACACCCCTGCGGGCAGCCCGTCGGTCGGCAGCTCGACGACGGCCGCGCCACCACGCAGCGGAACCACCTGGGTGGTGCCGCCGAAGGTGACGGCGATTTCGCCGGTCACCTTCGGAGCCTTCCGGTGCGCAGACTGTGCCCGTACGTCGACGGTCAGCGTGAACGTGCCACCGTGCGCGACCGAGGCCGGTGTGGCCTTCGCCTTCACCGCGACCCGTGCCGGGCCCGCAGGCGTCAGGGTGACCTGGGCCGAGCGGAACTTGCTCGGATCGACGACCGACGTCGCCACGACGGTGAGCGAGGACGCGGTCTCCGCGGCGGCGACCGTGAGCAGCCCCGTCGCGGAGATGGTGGTGCCGGTGGAGGTCGCACCCTGCACCGACCACGTCACCGCCGGGCTCACACCCTCGTTGGTGGTCACCTGGGCGGTGAACTGCCTTTCCCAGTTCCAGCCCTTCGTCAGGTTCACCGTCGCGGGCGTCACCGACACCGAGTCGACCCCCGACCACAGGTGGTCCCGGGCGAAGATCGTGAACAGCTGGCCCGCCGTCATCCCGTCGTGCGCGCCGGGAACCTGGGTCGTCGCGGCGGCGAATCCCCGGACCCGGAAGTTGTCGGCGATGGCGTTCTGGGCGTTGAGGTTGCCCTCGAAGACGCCGTTGCCGAGAAAGACGGTGAGGTCATCGTCGCCGACCGCGTTCGCGATGGTGTCGTAGTCCTGGGTGGTGAGCGACGGGTTGCCGGAGAAGTGCCCGTAGAACGCGAAGGTGGTCGGGTAGTTCCTGATGACGACGCCGCCCGTCATCCCGCCGTACGAGAACCCGGCGTAGGCCCGCCCGGAGCGCTCGGTCGAGACGTTGTAGCTGCTCTCGATGAGGGGCAGGATCGTCTGGACCAGGTTGTTGGCCGCGTTGGTCTGGTTGTAGGACGCGAAGCCGAGGCTGGTGCCGGTGAAGTGGTTGCCCATGGTGACGACCACCGTCGGCTCGATCTCGCCCCTGGCCGTCATGTTGTCCAGGATGTTCGGGACGTTCGCGGGGACCATGAAGTCGGTCTCGTCGCCGAAGATGCCGTGGGCGAGATACGCGACCTTGTACGGCTCCGCGCGGTTGGCGTCGTAGTTGGCCGGCAGGTAGACGCCGAGGTAGTGGCCGCTGTCGCCCAGGATCGTGGTGTACGGGACGTACCGGACGGTTCCGCGCTTCGCGCGGTCGGCCACCGGCAACTCGTAGTCCGCACGCGCCTTCAGCACCGGGTCGTTCTGCTTCTTGGCGTACGGCACGTGCACGGCATCGAGCACGTCGTTGTTCCTGACCCGGAACGAGGACTCGCCCGGCGGGCGAGGGTTCGTCGAGGCGGGGTCCCAGATGCGCTTGTTCTCCCAGCCCTGGGTCGGGTCCCAGACCCGGTACCAGTAGCTGAGACCTCCGGCGTGCAGCGGGACCGAGACCGACCAGTTTCCCTTCGGGTCCCTGGTCATGTCCCGGAGGAACTCGGTGCCGCCCGCGTGGTAGCGCCCCGGCTGCCACTCTTCCGGCTGGTAGCGCGTGGTGCCGGTGTTGACGTCGAGCACTGTCAGATCCCCGGCGAGGCGGACCTGGGTGGCGTGGGGATTGCGGTAGACGAACGTGACCGTGTATCCGGTCGGTGAGCTGCGGTCCGCGTGGACTGTCGCGCCCGGCACGGGCGCGGGCCTGCCGGCGGCGGCAGCCGGCGCGGGGAGGACGGCCCCCGCACCGAGTGCTGTGAGCGCGAGGATCGAGATCGCAAGCCGGAGCCTGCGTCTTCCGGTCGTTTCCCTCATGCGCGAAGACTCCTTTGTGGTGGTCGCTCGTCGCGGTCTGGTCCGGTGCTGGGAGTTGAGGGCCCTGATGACAGCTAAATCGAATTAGCATCGGGAGTGTGACTGGGTGCTCCTTTCGATGTCAAGGGTGTCCAGGGCCGAGGCCGGCCAGCGCCTCGACGGGTGCGGCACCCGTGGCCTGCGGGTTTTGCCAGCTGACCGCCGCTCGGATGGCAAGGTGAGGTCCATGGACAGGAAGCACGTCGAGGACTGGCTCGCCGCCTACGAGCGGCTCTGGCGGACTCCGGGCACTGACGCACTGGTCACGCTCTTCACCGAGGACGCGAGCTATCAGCAGGGGCCGTACTGGACGCCCGTCGTCGGCCTGCCGGCCATCGCTCGGATGTGGGAGAAGCAGCGCGAGGGCCCCGACGAGGTGTTCCAGCTGACCACTGAGATCGTCGCGGTCGACAGTGACACCGCCGTGTCACGCCACGAGGTCCGCTACGGGGACCCGGTCGACAAGGAGTACCGCGACCTGTGGGTCATGCGGTTCGCTGACGACGGACGGTGCCGCTCATTCGAGGAGTGGCCATTCTGGCCGGGACAGCAGCCCGCCGACCCGCCCGACGGTTCCTGACGGAAACGGTTGCGGCGGCGACGCCCCAGCCGCCGAGGTAGGAGACCTGGCCGACACGCTGTCGGACCGGTCGCGCTACCTACAGTGAGCTGGGGCGTCACAGTGACGACGTCGACCCGTCAGACCGGCGCGGCCGGGCAGCTCGCGCCGGTCGGCGGTGTGGTTCTGGTGATGAGGTACCGCTCCACCTGACGACGTGTGCACTCGGTCCGTGGGTAGCTGGCGTGGCCCGACCCCTCGTAGGTGACGAGGTGGCCCCGGCCGCCGAGCTGGCGCACCACCCGCTGGGCCCCGTCGTACGGGGTGGCCGGGTCGTACCGCCCGTTGAGTACCAGCAGCGGCGCGCTCGTCCGGACCCGCAGTTGACGTTGTGGGTTGGTCGCCGTCCAGCCCAGGCAGATCGCGCCGAAGCGGACGGCCAACGGGGAGGCCCGCAGGTGCGGCGCGGCGGCGCGGGACAGTTCGAGGTACCGGTTCCAGTCGGCGAACCCGTCGACCGGCAGCGACCAGTCCTGGCAGAACGCCGGTAGCGCGTACTCGGTCAGGTCCTCGTCGCCGTCGACCGGCACCATCGGGGACGCGAGCGCGGCGGGCTCGCCGCGCTCCAGCGCGAGCAGCATGTTCGCGAGATCGGCCCAGGTCGCGTCGAAGAAGTTGACGAATGTCGCGAACCCAAGCTCGAACCAGGTCAGCGGGGTGCCGGTGGCCGCGTCGACAAGTGTGCCGGCATCGGCACGGCGCATCAGCCGATCGTAGAGCGCCGGCACGTCGCGTCCGTGCAGGGCGCAACCGGTGCTCCGCTCGCACCAGGTCACGAACTCGTGGAACAGCGCCTCGTTACTGGCCGCCCCGCTGCGGAAAATTTCCCTGACCCCCTGGCTGTGGTCCATCACGCTGTCCATCACCAGTGCGCGGACACGGTCGGGGAACAGCTCGGCGTAGGACTGCCCGATCAGGGTCCCGTAGGACCACTGATAGAAGCTCAGCTGCCGTTCACCGAGTGCGGCCCGGATGGCGTCCGTGTCGCGCGCGACGCTCACACTGTCCAGGTGGTCGAACAGTGGGCCACTGTTGGCGCGGCAGTCGTCGCGCAACTGGCGGTTGTAGGTGCGGAGCCGCTCGAACTCCGTCGCGTTGGCGGGTGCCAGTGCGGGATGCCGGGCCAGCAACGCCGATGAGCAGCGCACCGGTGCGCTGCGGACAGTGCCCCGAGGGTCGAAGCCGATGATGTCGAAGCGGCGCAGCACGTCCGGGCCGAGCTGGCTGTCGGCCGTCAGCGCCACGTCCACACCGGACAGGCCCGGACCGCCGGGGTTGAAGACCAGGGCGCCGATGCGGGCGGTCGGGTCGGTGGCGGTGCGCCGGGCCAGCGCCAGCGGGAAGGTTTCCCCTCCCGGGCGGGCCCAGTCGACCGGCAGGCGCAGGGTGCCGCACCGTGTGCCCGGATCGTCGGGTCGTTCCGGGCACGCCTGCCACTCGATCCGCCCGCTCCAACCGCCGGTGGTGTCCGCGCTGGCCGGCCCGGCGCCGCCGGCCGGCGGCATGGTGCCCGCAAGCGACGGTGGGGCGTTGAGTGACAGGGCGACGAGGACCGCGACGGCGGCCGAGAGGCTGCCGAGGAGCCTCCGTCGTCGACGGTCAACCCCGCGGGGAGGCCGGAAGGTGGTTCTCTTCGTGGTGAACATTCGTCCAGCCTGCCGACGCCCGGTCCACGTCGGATCCACGCCGGTCCGCGGACGTTCGGCGCAGGGCGTTCACCGGTACGCCTCAAGCCGCTCGGACAGCACCGCGGCCTGCGGATGGCCGACCCGGTCGAGGATCGCCAAGGCCTGCCGCCACAGGTCGACCGAGGTGTCGATGTCGCCCACCGCCTGATGGGTGTCGCCGAGGCGGACGAGTGTGTCAGCCCTCCCGCACGGATCCTGGACGTCGGAATAGAGCGTGAGCGCGCGCCGGTAGCAGTCCACAGCGTTCGGGTGTTTTCCGAGGCCGTGATAGGCGAATCCGAGGCTGTCCCAGGTGTGGGCCGCGCCGAGCCGGTCCTCGGCCTCCTCGTAGAGCGCGAGTGCCCGCTCGCAGTAGGTGACGGCGCGGGAGTGCTCGTCCAGCCGCGCGTGGCTCCAGCCGAGCGCGTTGAGCGCCGCCGCCTCGCCGCGTCGGTCGTCGGTGCTGCTGGCCAGCGCCAGCGCCTGCCTGGCGTGCGGCAGTGCCGCCGCGGCGTCGCCCTCGATGTCCGACAGCCAGGCGAGGTGCAGGTGGGTGCTGGCCTGCCCCGGTCGGTCGCCGGCCTGGTCGTACCGGGCCATGGCGCGCTGGAGGTGATGGTGGGCCGCACCGAACTGGCGGTGCTGGATGTGGGCCAGCGCGAGGTCCCGGCGGGCCAGCGCCTCGGCCCGTGGATCACCGCGGCGCTGCGCGACAGTGACCGCGATGGCCTGCACGGTGGCCAGGTCGTGCCACTGCGAGAGCCGGCTGAGCAGGGGAGTGAGGGCCTGGGCGAGCTGCCCGGCGTGGGCGTCGAAGCTGTGCGCGACCGCGTCGTCGACGGCGGCCAGCAGCACCCGCTGTTCGATGGTGAACCAGGCCAGCGCGGCCCGGTGGTCGGCGAACGCCGACGGTGACGCGTCGGCGGGCAGGGGCGGCGGATCGAGCGGCTGCCAGCCGGGGTCGACCAGCCTCGCCGCGTCCCGGGCGACAACCAGGTAATGGTCGAGCACACGCCGGCGGGCGGCGCTACGGTCGGCCGGGCGGTCGAGCGCGTGCGTCATCTCCTCCCCGTAGGCGCGGAGCAGATCGTGACAGCGGAAGCGGTTGGGGGACGCCTCGGCGAGCAGGTTCGCCCGGGTCAACTCGTCGAGGGCCGGCCGGATCAGGTGCGGTGGCGCCCCGGCGAGGCTGGCTGCCGCCGCCGCGCTGACGTCCGGGGCGGGGTGCAGGCTGATCTGCCGGAACAGTCGGGCCGCGTCCGCGCTGAGCAGTCGGTACGACCAGGAGAGCACAGTGCGTACGTCGGTGGCGGCGTCGTCGGTGGTCAGGGCGGCGAGCCCGCCCCGGCTCGCCGCCAGATCGTCGGCGATGGCCTGGAGCGGGAACGTGGGCCGGGCGGCGGCTCGCGCGGCCACGATGGACAGTGCCAGGGGCAACCGCGCGGTACGTCTGACCAGCTCGTCCACCGCTGCCGGCTGGGCGGCGGCCCGCTGCGCACCCAGTCGACGGACGAGCAGTTGGCGCGCCTCGTCGTCGCTGGGCAGTTCCAGCGCGAGGGGATGGGCGCCATCGGTGGCGACCAGTCCGGGCAGGGTGTGGCGACTCGTCACGAGCACGCCGCAACGGGTCGACCCCGGAAGCAGCGGCCGCACCTGTTCCGCGTCGCGGGCGTTGTCGAGCAGCACGAGCAGCCGCCGGTCTGCGGTCAGGCTGCGGTACAGGGCGAACTGGGCCGCCGGCTCCGCGGGGATCTCCAGGGGTTTCACACCCAGGGCGGGCAGAAGCGAGCGTACGACGACGGCCGAGGGCGACGCCTCCTGGGGCGTGGTGCCGAATCCACCCAGGTCGACGTGGAGCTGCCCGTCGGGGAAGTGATGCAGGTTGTCGTGCGCCCAGCGCAGCGCCAGCCAGCTTTTCCCGACGCCGCCCGTACCGGTGATGACGGCGGTGCTGGCCGGGCTGGAGTCACCGAGCAGCAGCGTGGTGAGCCGGGCCAGCTCCCCGGCCCGACCGGTGAACAACGTCGGCGGGGCCGGCAGTTGCCGGGGGACGATTCGGGGCGGGGTTCTTTCCGGTGGCGGCGGATCGGAGGTCAACAGCTCCCGCTCCGCCCGCAGGATGCGGGTGTGCAGGTGTTGAAGATCGGGACCGGGCTCGACTCCCACCTCCTCGGCGAGGAGGTGGCGGAGCTGCCGGTACGTCGCCAGCGCGTCGGCCCGTCGGCCGGTCCGTGCCAGGGCCACCATCAGTTGCCCCCATGGGCGCTCGCGCAGCGGATCGTCGTCGACCTGGCTCCGCAGCGGTTCGATCAGCTCGTGATGGCGTCCGGCGCGCAGCTGGAGGTCCGCTACCTCTTCCACCAGGCTCGACCGCTGCTCCTGCAGCCGCGCTCGGACGGAGAGCAACACCCCCCAGCCAGGGAGGCCCGCGAACGGCTCCCCACGCCAGAGCGCCAACGCGGCCTCGAACGACTCCTGGGCGGCTGACCAGTGACCCTGCCGAAGCGCGGAATACCCGCGCTGGGCCAGATCCTCGAAGGCCACGCTGTCCACCGTCAGCCCGTCCAGGGCGAGGCGGTAGCCGGTCGGCCCGGCGAGGATGGCGGGGTCGGGGAAGCCCGGTGAGCGCAGCGCCCGGCGCAGCGCCCAGACATAGGTCTTCACGTTGCCGGCTGCCGTCTTCGGTGGCCGCCCCTGCCACAGCTCGTCGACGAGCTGGTCGATGGACCACCCGGTGCCCGGCTGCGACATGAGCACGGCCAGGAGGCGCACCTGCATCGGCGTGCCGAGGGCCAGCCGTTCCCCGCAGGCCGACCGGACCTCGACCGGCCCGAGCAGTTGGTACCGCGCCGCCGGTGGCGCCCCCGCGGGGTCCATCGCCTCATCGTAGGGGCCCGAATGGGTCCGGCTCATCGGCTGGACGGCCGCTGCCCACGCCCGTCTCCTGGTGTGCTGCGTCACGCAGGTGGGCATGGTCAGGACGTTGGGTGCCGTGGGGGTGGCTGCTACAGTCGAGATTGTTGCGGCCGCAAATTTATCAGCGGCAAATACTTTTGGAAGGATGCCTCCGATGACCAAGCTCTCCGTCATCTACTACTCGTCCACCGGAACCCTCCACGCCATGGCCAAGCGCCTCGCCGAGGCTGGCGAGAAGGCGGGCGCCGAGGTGCGGCTGCGTCAGGTTCCGGAGCTTGCCCCGGCCGAGGCCATCGCCTCCAACGCCGCCTGGAGCCAGCACTTCGACGCCACCAAGAACGAGCCGAAGGCGACCGCCGACGACGTCGTCTGGGCGGACGCGGTGCTGTTTGGCACGCCCACCCGTTACGGCAACGTCGCCAGCCAGCTCAAGCAGTTCATCGACACCCTCGGCCCGCAGTGGGCGCAGGGGCTGCTCGCCGACAAGGTGTACGCCGGCTTCACCGCGTCCATGACCGCGCACGGCGGCCAGGAGTCGACCCTTCTGGCGCTCTACAACACCGTCCACCACTTCGGCGGTCTGGTCGTCGCCCCGGGTTACACCGACCCGCTGAAGTTCGCCGACGGCAACCCGTACGGCGTCTCGCACGTCACGGGCGGAAGTAACGACGCCCCGCTGGGCGATGCCCAGTTCGCTGCCCTCGATCACATGGCCGAGCGCGTCGTGAAGATCGCCGGGAAGCTCAGCGCCTGATCGCGCTGGCGCCGTAACTGAGCACCGCGTCGACGCGGTGCTCGGCTGGGCGAGGGCCGGTCTCCCGCGAGGGGAGGCCGGCCCTCGGCGTCCTCACACCGCGATCGCCGCGATGGCGGCAAGCGGCCGATGCTCGTCGGTGCCGGGCCGCCGGAGGCGCTCGACCTCCCGGAAGCCGGCCCGGCCGAGTCGCTCGGAGATCTCGTCGACCGGCCAGCGGTAGGCGGTCAGGACCTTGTGGTCGAAGGCGCCGACCTCATCGGCGTCGAAGACGCCCAGGACCAACCGTCCGGCCGGGACCAGCACCCGCCGGAACTCCTTGAGCATGCCGTCGAACTCCGGCGGCGGAAGATGAATCAACGAGTACCAGGCCAGGATGCCGTTGATGGAGCCCTCGGCCACGTCAAGGGATTCCATCGAACCGATGTGGAACTCGACGCCCGGGTGGGACGCCCGCGCATGCGCGATGAACTCGGGGACCAGGTCGATCCCCATCGCGTCGACGCCCAGCTCGCAGAGGTAACCGGTGAGGTGGCCGGGCCCACACCCCAGATCGAGCACCCGGCCGGTCCGGCTGCCCAGGTGTCGTCTGATGAGGGCGAGGTCGTCGGTGTCCACCTGCTGGCCCGTGCCGAACATCTCGATGTAGAGCTTCGCGACGGACGTGTAAGCCTGTCGCACCGTGTCCGTTTCCATCGCGGCACTATACGGAACGCCGCCTCCGACGCCTCTGTCCCAGCTTGGGCTGGGTGCAAGGACGGCGTTTGCGCTCTGCGGCTAATGCGGTTAGCCTTTAGCTAATCACGTTAGCTTCGTTGGAGGGCGTCATGACCGAACACCTGAGCATTGCCGGCAACACCATCGCCTACGAGGTGACCGGGCAGGGCCCACTGGTCGTCCTGGCACACGGCATGGGCGACAGCCGGCACTCCTACCGGTTCCTCGCGCCGGCCCTTGCCGCGGCCGGATACCGGGTCGCCAACGTCGACATCCGCGGCTGCGGCGACTCCAGCCTCGGCTGGGACGGCTACAGCCGCACCGACATCGCGGGGGATCTCGTCGCCGTCGTGCGCCACCTCGGCGGACCGGCCGTGATCATCGGCCAGTCGATCAGCGGCGGTGCGGCGACCATCGCGGCCGCCACCGCGCCCGAGCTGATCGTCGGCGTCATCGAGCTGGCGCCGTTCACCCGCGCACAGTCCTTCGACCTTGGCGGGTTGCTGCGGGTGAAGCGCTTCCGGGCCGGCTTCATCCAACTGGCGCAGGTCCTCCTGCGGGGAAGCCTGGCGAACTGGCGCAGGTACCTCGACCTGGCGATCCCCACAAAGCCCGCCGACTGGCACAGCGAGCTGGCGCGCATCGAGGCCAAGATGAGTGAGCCAGGCCGGATGAAGGTCCTCCAGGCCATGGCCAAGACCAGCCCGGCCGACGCCGGTCGGCAACTGTCCAACGTCACCTCTCCGGTCCTGGTGATCCAGGGCAGCGCCGACCCCGACTGGGCCGACCCGCGAGCCGAGGGCGAGCGCATCATCGCCGACCTGCCGCGAGGGCTCGGCGACCTGGCTGTCATCGAGGGCGCCGGCCACTACCCGCACGTCGAGACGCCCGACGAGGTCCTCGCCCTGGCCCTGCCCTTCCTCGCCCGGACGCTGACCAGTGCCTAAGGCCCGGCTCACTCCGGCATCGGTCACCGAAGCGGCGGCCGCGTTGGTCGACGATGTCGGCTTCGACAACCTCAGCATGGGTCTGCTCGCCGAACGGCTCGGGGTCAAGACCCCCTCGCTCTACAAGCACGTCACCAGCCAGGCCGAGCTGGCGCACCGGATCGCCGTCCTGGCCATGACCGAGGCCGGCGACACCATCCGCGACGCCATCCAGGGCCGGTCCGGCAGCGATGCCCTCGCCGCCGGCGCGCAGGCGATGCGGACGTACGTGCGGGAACACCCCGGCCGGTACGCGGCCGCCAACGCCACCCGTCCGACCGGCCCCGACGACCCGTTCATCCCGGCCAGCGAGCGGGTGCTCGCCTCCTGGGCGGCAATGCTGAGCGGATACGGCCTGGATCCCGGCCAGGAGATCCACGCCATGCGGACGCTGCGCAGCGTCCTGCACGGCTTCGCCACCCTGGAGGTGGCCGGTGGATTCCAGATCGACGCGTCCGTCGACGAGAGCTTCACCTGGCTGATCAACTTCATCGACCAGGGCCTTCGCGCCGGCACCACCAGCGGCGGCGACGCCGCCCGCTGACACCCTGTCGCCGCGCCCCGCGCCGGCTGCCTCGCCGTGCGGTGCCTACCCCTGGCAGGGAGTGGTTGGGGCCGGCAGGGCTCGCGATACTTCGAGTCATGAACGCGAGAGGACAGCTCGGCGAATTCCTCCAGGCCCGGCGCTCCCAGCTGCGGCCGGAGGACACCGGCGTGGCGACGTACGGTGAGCGGCGTCGCGTTCGAGGGCTGCGCCGGGAGGAGTTGGCACTGCTGGCCGGGGTGAGCGTTTCGTACTACACCCGGTTGGAGCAGGGGCAGGCCGTGAACGCCTCACCGGAGGTTCTCGACGCGCTTGCCCGGGCACTGCGACTCGACGACGCGGAACGCCGCCATCTGGGCGAGCTGGCGGCCGGAACCCGCCGTCGGCCGACCGTACGTCGCCCAGCCCCGGAGCGGGTGAGCCCGGCGGTACGCCAACTCATCGCGACGCTCGGTGACGTACCCGTTGTGGTGCTCGGTCGTCGCGCCGACGTGCTTGCCTGGAACACCGCCGGTCATGCCCTGTTCGCCGGCCACCTGAACCCGGAGATCCCGGAGCGGCCGAACCAGTACCCGAACATGGCACGGCTGGTGTTCCTGGACGCGCACACCCGCGACCTGTACGCGGACTGGCCTGCCAAGGCCCGCGCGGTGGTGGCGACGTTGCGGATGGCTTCCGGGCCGCACCCGGACGACCCGCTGATGGCCGCGTTGGTCGGTGAGCTGACGATGCGGAGTCCGCAGTTCGCCGCCCTGTGGGCCGACCACCGGGTGAAGGCCGGCGGCGACACCGTCTACCAGATGTGTCACCCCCTGGTCGGTGCGATGGACGTGACACAGCAGACCCTGCGTACCGAGGACGGCCAGAGCGTTGTCGTCGCCACCACCGAGCCCGGCTCGGCATCCCACGCCGCGATGACGTTGCTCGTGCACGGCGCCGTCACCACCCGTGCCGGTGCTCAGCACCCGCTCGTCAGGCGCGAGTAGCACCGTTCCCATTGGCTCGACACGAGGTGCTCCGCAAGGAGCGCCGGACCCGTCGCGCCCTTTTCCAGCCCACCGATGTGAAGTAAGGACAGAAATGCGCAAGAGAACGATGACAGTCGCAGTCGCAGTCGCTGTCGCGGTAGCGGGGTTCGGCGTCGTGGCGGTCGTACCGTCAAGTGCCGCGCCGGCCACCACCGCGTCGGCTCTCACCGTCGGGCCGACCCGAGCGTCGACAGCGCCGGCACCCGCGCGGATCGCGGTCCACTTCGACCTGGCGAAGGGGCAGTTGCCGGAGAACGTCGCGCTCGGCCCGGACGGCACCGCCTACGTCACCTTCGCCGCCGCCCGACAGGTCGCCGCGGTCAGCCCGCCCGGCGAGACGCGGGTCCTGGCAACGCTGCCGGCCCCGGCCGATGGCGGCGTCAACACGCCGGTGCTCGCGTTCGCGCTGACCACGGGCATCGTCCGAATGAGTGACGGCACCCTCTACGTCCTCTACGCGAGCGGCGATGCCGCCACCACGGGGCTGTACCGGCTGCGTCCCGGCGGGTCCCCGCACCGCATCGCGGCCCTGCCGGCCGACGGGCTCCCCAACGGCCT
Organism: Micromonospora sp. NPDC048947; assembly: GCF_040649495.1. NCBI lineage: Bacteria > Bacillati > Actinomycetota > Actinomycetes > Micromonosporales > Micromonosporaceae > Micromonospora > Micromonospora sp. NPDC048947. Next base: position 580,289 of record NZ_JBEZFO010000001.1, on the reverse strand, counting down.
GGCGTTCGAGGCGGAGACGAAGAGGTTCTACCTCACGGACTCGGTGCTCGGCACGATCTCGACAGTTCCCCTGAAAGGCGGCCGTGCCGAGGTGTGGTCCTCGGCGCCCGAGCTCGCCGCGGCGGGCTTCCTCGGTGCCAACGGCATCAAGGTACGCGCCGGCGCGGTCTGGGCGACCAACCTCGACCGGGGCACGCTGCTGCGCATTCCGTTGCGGCACGGCCGACCTGGGCCGGTCCGGGTGGCGGCGACCGGTCTGGTCGGCATCGACGACTTCGCCTTCGTCGGTGCCGGTGACCACCAGGTCATCGCCACACTGAACGGACCGAACGCGGTGGTGAGCATCGACGCGGCCGGCCGTTCCCGGACGCTGATGACCGCCGCCGACGGGTTGCAGAACCCGACCTCGGTGGCCGTGCGCGGTCGCACCGTCTACGTGCTCAGCGCCGCGTACAGCACCGGAATCGACCCGAACCTGGCGGTGGCCACCCTGCCGCTCCGCTGAGCCGTCCCCCGCCCGGGGGATCCCCATCAGTCAGTGGGGCGGTTCGCTCGATGCTGAACGCTCGGGTCGCCTGCCACAGTCGACAACTGTGGCAGGCGACCCGAGTGCTCCCGGCCAGCGGGGGAGGAGCGTGGCGGTCACGGGGCGGCCCGGAGGTGCGGCCGCTCGCTCGCCGACCCTTCGGGCCTGCTCGGGCGTCGCTGGCCGAGGTGGAAGGCAGCCGCCGCGGCCAGCGCGGTCACGACGATCAGCGCGGCGAAGGCCGGGTGCATGTCCCTGGACAGGCTCGGGGCGCGGTCGGGCCCGATGGCCCAGAGGATCAGCGGGGCAGCGTAGGCGGTGGCGAGAGCGATCGTCCAGCGGCGTGGTCCGCGGAGGCGGGCGTGCCGCAGGCTGACGGTCAGCGCAAGGACGACCGGGACGAGGGCCAGCATGGCGAACTGGCCGACGACCAGGACGGGGACCGCCCAGATCGAGATGATGACGGTCCGCTCGACGCGCCGGGAAGGCGAGGTGGGGGGCATTGTCGTCGCCGTCATCGGGTCGGGTTGGTGGTCGCGGGACGCCACGCCAACCAGCCGCGGCACAGCACGTAGGCAGCCGCGACGACGGCGACGAGCCCGAAGTCGATGATGGCCGACAGGCGTGCCTCGGGGACGTCTCCGATCGACGCGCCGAACACGACGAGCGCGGCCTTGCCGACGAGCACGATCTCCCAGACGCCGGCCGCCTGACGGGGCCTGGCCGCGAGCAGGGCGAAGAGCGCCGTGAAGATGCCGAAGCTGGAGACTCGCCAGCCTTCGATGAACAGGCGGTCGTCGCTGGCGTTGATGGTCAGGAGTACGCCGTTGACGAACGCGACGCCGGTGGCGACGGCTGCGAGGGCTGCCAGCCCACGGCCGGCGAGGTCGGCGCGGTGGGTGGGGGCGGCGTTGTCGATTCGGGTGGCAGTGGCGGCGGCCATGCTGAGCCTCATCTCTAGAAACGGCTGTGAACTTACAGTCGTTAACTTACGCGCTCGCCTAACGCATGTAAAGTCATGTGGTGACCACACCGAGAACGCGGGTCCGCAACAAGCGCGGCGAAGGTGCCCAACTGCGCGACGAGATCGTCGATGCCGCGATGGCGCTCCTGGAGGATGGCTCCCCGCAGAACGTGACACTGCGGGGGATCGCCCGGCGGGCCGGCATCTCCGCACCGTCGATCTATCCGCACTTCCCGGACCTGGATTCGATACTGCTCGCTGTCGCACAACGCGCGTTCGGCGTCCTGGAGCAGGAGTTGGGCGCACCGGATGAGACGGATCCGGTCGAGCGCCTGCGCGCGATCTGCGCGGCCTACCTGACGTTCGCCGAACGCCGGCCCCATCAGTACCGGGTGATGTTCGGTGCCGTCTGGGATGCCGGGCAGGCCCTTGAGCGGGCCCCGGCCATGGCCGACGAACTCGCCGTGCTCGGCATGGGAGCCTTCGAGGTCTTCCGGCGTACGCTCGCCGACTGCGTTGCGGCGGGACGGTCGACCAGCACGGACCCCTTCGGCGACGCGACGGCGCTCTGGGTCGGGCTGCACGGATTCGCCCAGCTCCAGGTGGCGACGCCGTTGTTCCCCTGGCCGCCGGGGCTGCGCGACTCCATCATCGACCGGATGGCGCTGCTGCGCTGAGCGGCCGGCTCAGGCGTATGCCAGCAGGAAGTCGACGGTGCCTGTACCGCCGGGTTGACCGGCTGGGACGGGCAGGCCCGGCTCGCTGTTCAGGACGTAGAACCCGCCGCCGCCGATCAGGCGGGGCGTCACGGCCAGCATCTGCGCGGCCATGGCCGCTCCGGTCGGCCGCACGACGCTGTCCAGCAGGAGCCGGAAGAGGTTTCCGTTCAGGTTCGCGACGTGCAGAACTCGATACGAGCGCGGGGCGGGCAGGCCGTTGCTCGTCAGGCCCCAGATCGGCACGATCTGGTTGCGCCACCGGGCCGGGTCGTTGCTGATCGCGCTGTCGTGGTTGTTCAGCTGCGTCTGGATCCCCGAGTGGATCCCGGCGAGGTGGATGTGGAGCTGGTCCTGCTGACGGATCGTCGGGTCGGCCGAGTTGACGCCCAGCCCGAGGTGGGGATAGACGACGTGCCCCGGCTGCCCCGGCTGGGCGTTGTTCCAGGCGTCCAGCCAGTAGTTCGGCGCGTTGGCGGTGGTGATGAACGGACACTCGATGCCGCTGATCCGGCAACTGGGCACGAGCAGGAAGTCGTGGTTCGAGCCCGACCCGCCATTGAGGATGACGTACGTGGGAGTGGTCCGCAGGCACTGGGGGAATGGTGGGCCCGTCTTCGTGCCCTCGCAGACCTGGACCCGGTCCCACAGGTCGTACCTGCCGCCGGTGTCGGTGGGGTAGCCGCACAGGGCCGAGGGTGTGGGGCAGACCGCTGCGCCGGGGTCGCCGGGTGTCGAGGGGGACGGTGCGGGGGTCGGGCCGCCGTCGGCCAACGCCCGGTCCGTACCGACCAGTCCCAGCAGTCCCGTGGCGCCGGCGGTCCCGGAGAGTCTGACGAACTGACGCCGTGGCATTCCGCCCATCGTCACCCTCCGTGGTTGCCGTGCCGAGGCGAACGTGAACGTGTCGAGATTAGGGTGAAAGCGGGCATTCGACGTGTCGGCCGGCGAACGGGTCGCCTGATCGTGTCGTCGCCGTGCGACGATTCTCGGCGTGGCGGAGACTGCGGCGACGTTGACCGAGATCCGTACCCGGATCGACGAGCTGGATCGGGAGCTGGTCGGCCTGCTCGCCCGACGGGAAGCCCTGGTCCGGCAGGCCGCCCCGCTCAAGAGCGACGCCCAAGCGGTCCGTGCGCCGGACCGGGTGGCGCAGGTGGTGGCCCGGGTCCGCACGGTGGCCAGCGAGGCCGGCGCGGACCCGGATCTGATCGAGCGGATCTACCGGGGCATGATCCAGGCCTTCATCGACATGGAGACCGACGAGCACCACCGCATCATCGGCGGGTCGGCGCCGACGGCGCGGTGATCGCCCGGGACGTGCGCGTTCAGACAGCGGGGCTGCTCCCACCGTCCGCGCTCGCCAGGGCGGGCGGCGCGTAGCCGAGCTCGTACGAGATCTTGTTGGCGGTCTCCAGGAGCAGCGGAAGATTGCTCTTGAGTTGGTCGAGGCTTGCGATGACCTCGATCGCCGTGATCGAGGCGGCGGCGATGACCTGGCCCCGTGAATCCCTGATCGGCGCGGCCACGCACATCACGTACGCGTCGTGCTCGCCGTTGTCCACCGCCCAGCCGCACCCGTTGATGCGGGCGAGTTCGGCTTCCAGGGAGTCGTGGTCGGTGAAGGTGGTGTCGGTGAACTTCTCGAAGACGACGTGCGAGAGAAGGCGGTCGCGTTCCTGCCGGGGAAGGTAGGCCAGGATCGTCTTGCCCACGGCGCTCGCGTAGATGGACACCGCGCGTCCCACCCGCGATGGGAGCTTGACGGCGTCGAAGGCCGGGCTGTCCACCTTGTCGATATAGATGATCTCGTCGCCGGTCAGTTGTGCCAGGTGTACGGTGTGGCCGGTCGCGCGTTGCAGCGCACGCAGGTGTGCGGCCGCGGGCTGGCGGAGGTCCATCGAGCCGAGCGCGAGCTCGGACAACTCGATCAGGCCGCTGCCGAGCACGTAGGTGCCCGCGCCCGTCCGGCGGACGAAGCGCGCGGACTCCAGTGTCTGCAGGATGCGCAGGGCTGTGGACTTGTGGACGCCGAGCACGTCCGCAGCCTCCGTAAGGGACAGCGGGTGCTCCGCGGATCGACGGATGAGGTCGATCGCGCGGCGGATTGATTGCGCCAAGGCTGTGTCTCCCCTCGCGCGACGGGCCTGCCGTCGCTGTCATTGCACATGATGCAACATAGATGACGCGATGCGCAATCGCTACTTGACACCGTTGCACATGACGCTACGATCGTTGCAATTTCATCGCCTTGACGCCAACTCGTAACAGTGGAGTAACGATGGGTAATAAGCGCGCTCATTTCGGCATCGCCAGTGCGACCTGTGCCCTCGGTTTGGTCGCCACCCTCCTGACCGGTTGCGGCTCGGACGGCGATTCCGGCGACGGCGTCACCAAACTGACCTTCGCCGCCTCGACCTTCGGCGACCCGGGCCGCGGGCCCCTGTTGACGAAGTGGCTCGACGAGTTCAACCAGAGCCAGAGCAAGGTCCAGGTGTCCGCCGCCGCGGTGCCGTACCCGACCTTCGGCCAGACCGTGCTCACGCAGATGGGCAGCGGCAAGGGCCCCGACCTGGTCCGCTTCGACATGCCAGAGTTCGAGGCGGCCTCCGACGCCGGCCTCATCGCGCCGCTGGACAAGGTGATCGACGCCAGCAAGTACGACCTGCTCAAGCAGCCGGACCAGTTCATGGTCCACGACGGTGTCCGGCACGGAGTCATCTTCGAAGCGTCGAACTACGCGATGTTCTACAACGCGGACCTGATCCCGACGCCGCCGAGCACCTACGAGCAGTTCACCTCCACCGCGAAGTCGCTGACCAAGGGCGACGTCTTCGGCCTGGCGTTCCGTCAGACGGAGGCCGAGGAGGCCGGCGTCTGGCAGGACATCTTCAACTACGTCTACGGCTTCGGCGGGGCGTGGTCCGACGGCAAGAACCTGACCATCAACTCCGCGGAGAACCTCAAGGGCCTGCAGGCGTTCAAGGACCTGTACGACGCGAACGTGATTCCGCGCGGAGCGGACGCGGCCACCTTCCGGCGGATGTTCGCCGAGGGCAAGGTCGGGATGGAGCTCAACAACGGCGGCTACGTGACCGCCACCCGCGGCCAGAACGCCAAGCTGAACTTCAACGTCGCGCCCATCCCGTTCCCGGTCCGCAAGCAGGGCGCGATCCTCGCACCGATCGTGATCAACGAGGCGAGCGAGGGCAAGGACGAGGCCGGCACCTTCATCAAGTGGGCGCTGGAGCCGCAGAACCAGGTCAAGCTGCAGGAGATCCTCGGCGCGAGCAGCGTGGCCACCACCACGCAGCGCAGCGCGGAGGCGCTCAAGGCGACCCCGTTCCTGCCCGTCTTCGACGGACTCACCGAGACCAGCCTGCCGCAGATCGTGCTGGGATTCGAGGCCAAGACGCCGGACATCCGCAAGGTGGTCGTGCAGAACGTGGTCGCGGCACTGCAGGGCAAGGCTGACCTCAAGTCGGCACTGGATCGCGCCCAGCAGCAGGCGAGCGAACTGGTCCGCTGACCGCTCGACACGGCGACGCTGCCGGCGCAACGATCCGTGCGCCGGCAGCGTCCTTCCCCCAGAAGGATCGAACCCGATGACTGTGGTCGAGCAGACCGGAGCACCGAAGACAACATCCCCAGGCCGGCCCCGGCGTCGGCCCAGCCCGTTGGGTAGCAAGTGGACGCCGTACCTCTTCCTGGCTCCCGCCGCCCTGTTCATCCTCGTCTTCCAGGCGGTACCCCTCGTTCAGGAGGTGTACCTCAGCTTCACCAGGACGAGGCTGCTCAACCCCACCCGCAGCGAGTGGGTCGGGCTCGACAACTTCAAACGGATCTTCGGTGACCCCGAGTTCCACAGCACCCTGCTGATCACCGTCGTCTACGTGATCACCTGTGTGGTCGTCGCGATCGGCGCCGGGCTTGCCGTCGCGCTCCTGCTCAACAAGAAGTTTCGCGGCCGTGGCGTGGCACGAGCGCTGGTGACGGTCCCCTGGGCGGCTCCGGGCATCGCGGTCGCGCTCATCGCCACCTGGATGCTCAACGCGCAGTACGGCATCGTGAACCGCTTCCTCGACGCGGTAGGGCTCGGCGTCCCCGGGGGCGCCATCCTGGACAGCTCGCGCTACGCACTCCCCGCGGTGCTCGCCACGACCATCTGGCAGCTGTTCCCGTTCACCTCCGTGGTGCTGCTCTCCGCCCTGCAGTCCGTTCCGCAGGACCTCAACGAGGCCGCGACAGTGGACGGCGCCGGACGGTGGGCCACCTTCCGGGCGGTCACCTGGCAGGTGATCAAGCCGACGGTGGGCCTGCTGGCCCTGCTGATGACGATCTGGTCGCTGCGGCGGTTCGAGCTGATCTGGCTGATGACCAAGGGCGGGCCGGTCGGCGCCACCGAGACGCTGGTCATCGACCTCTACTCGCAGGCGTTCGACTCGAAGGAACTCGGATCGGCGGCGGCCATCGGAATGGTCGGCGTCGTCATCTCGCTCATCGTCATCATCGGCAGCCGCCTGGTCGCCCGTGCCGTGGAGAAGGGGGACGTCCGATGAGACGCTTCCGATTCGGTGTCACCGCACGGATCGTCGCCGTGCTCGTCGTGCTGGGCATCGCGGTGTTCCCGCTGTACTGGATGTTCGTCACCGCACTGTCCAGCAACAGCGACCTCTTCGCCGATCAACCCCGGCTCACGCCCGACCTCGGCCAGTTCGGGGTCTTCGTGGACGCGCTCGCCGAGGGCAAGGCGGCCGGGTGGCTGCTGAACAGCCTGATCATCGCCGTCGGCACCATGGTGCTCTCCGTCGGCCTGGGCATCCCGCTCGGCTACGCGCTGTCCCGGTTCTCGTTCTGGGGCAAGGCCGTGCTGACCGTCGTGCTGCTGTTCACGCAGATGCTTCCCGAGGCACTCATGGTCGTCCCGCTGTTCGCGCTGTTCCGCCGCTTCGAACTGCTCGACTCGCTGACCGGCCTCGTCCTGGTGAACTCCGCCTTCGTCCTGCCGATCGTCGCGCTGATCCTCAAGGGCGCCATCGACGGAATCCCGAAGGAGCTGGAGGAGGCCGCCCGCGCCGACGGCGCCCGGCCCTTCACCACCCTGACCCGCATCAACGTGCCGCTCATCGCGCCGTCGATCGCGGCCACCGCGGTCATCGCCTTCTTCCACGCCTGGAACGAGTACGTGTTCGCGGTGACGTTCATCTTCAACCCCGACCTGCAGCCCGCCTCCGTCGGCATCGCGAACTTCATCGGCGAACTGGGTACACCGATCCAGACGGTGATGGCTGTCGCCTTCCTGTTCACGCTGCCGGCCGTCGCCTTCTACCTGTTGGTGCAGAAGTACGTGGTGTCCGGCATGACCGCCGGTGCGGTGAAGGGTTGAGCCGGAAGATGAAGATCGTCTCTGTCGACACACTGGTCGTCGACTTCTACCGTACGAACCTCGTCATCGTGCGGGTCCACACCGACGAGGGGATCATCGGGCTCGGTGAGGCCACCCTGGAGGGCAAGGAACGTGCCGTCCAGGGTGCCATCGCCGAACTGGCCGAGGCCGTTGTGGGCCTGGACCCCACCAGCATTTCGAAGATCCTCTACGAGACCGCGCGGGACTGGTACTGGCGCGGCGGGCCGGTGATCATGACGGCGTTGAGTTCGCTGGAGATGGCCCTCTGGGACATCTCCGCGCGCGAGCTCGGCGTACCGGTCTCCCGGCTCCTCGGCGGCGCGACCCGCGACCGGGTCCGCGCGTACGCAAATGGTTGGTTCTCCGGTGCCGTCACGCCGGAGGACTACGCGGCCGCCGCGCGCCGGACGGTGCAGGCGGGTTTCCGGGGCCTCAAGTGGGACCCGTTCGAGAACTACGACATGACCATCACCACCGCCCAGTTGGATCGGGTGCTGGCCCAGATCGACGCCGTGCGTCAGGCGGTGGGCCGCGAGGTGGAGCTGTTCGTCGAGGGGCACGGACGCTTCGACGTCCGCCACGCCATCAAGGTGGCGAAGGAGATCGCCCAGTTCGACCCGGTGTGGTTCGAGGAGCCCTGCCCACCGGACAACCTCGATGCGCTCGTCGACATCCGCCGCGCGTCGCCGGTGCCGATCGCCGCGGGGGAGCGGTGGTACGGGCGGCAGGGCTTCGCGCCGGCGTTGGCCCGCCAGGCGGTCGACTTCGTCCAGCCCGATGTGACGCACGCCGGTGGGATCGCCGAGCTGGCCTTCATCTCCACGCTCGCCGCGACCAGCTACGTGGGCTTCGCACCGCACAACCCGAGTGGTCCACTCAGCACCGCCGCGACGCTGCAACTCGGGGCCACGTTGCCCAACTTCCGGTACCTGGAGATCATGGCGACCGACGTGCCCTGGCGTCCCGAGATCACCAACGAGCGGCTGGTGCTGACCGACGACGGCGACATCCTCATCCCGACCGGGATCGGCCTGGGCATCGAGGTGGACCTCGCGACGATCGAGCGGCATCCGTTCACACCGCACCCGCTGCGGATGTTCCAGGACGCCGTCTTCGACATCCGTCCCCGCGACGAGCGGTCCTTCTTCAACCTGGAGAGCGACTCATGACGCTGCCACGGCCCCGGGGGTCGGCCGCGGCCGCGGACTGGGTCGACACCGCCGCCGAAGCGTTGCCGGACGATGCCGACAGCGTCCTCGTCGGCCGGATCTGGGACCCGTCCGGCGGCGGCCCCTCCCCGGTGACCGTCCGCGACGGCGAGGTCATCGACATCAGCCACCGGTTCCCGACCGTCCGCGACATCTGCGAGCTGCCCGATCCCGCCGCGACGGTGGCCGGGCTCGACGGGCCGAGGGTGGGTGACTTCGGCGAGATACTGGCCAACACGGGGGCCGCGACCCGGGACCATGGCCGGCCCTGGTTGCTCGCCCCGGTCGACCTCCAGGCGCTCAAGGCCGCGGGCGTGACCTTCCCGGTCTCCATGATCGAGCGGGTGATCGAGGAACGGGCGCGGGGAGACCTGGCACTGGCGGCGGACATCCGGCACCGCATGCTCGCCGACGTCGGTGTCGACCTGCACAGTCTGGAGGCGGGCTCGCCGGAGGCGGATCGGCTCAAGAGTCTGCTGGTCGCCGAGGGCATGTGGAGCCAGTACCTGGAGGTGGGCATCGGCCCGGACGCCGAGATCTTCACCAAGGGGCAGATCCTCTCCGCCGTCGGCACCGCCGTACCGGTCGGCGTGCTTGCCGCGTCGACCTGGAACAACCCGGAACCCGAGGTCACGCTCATCGTCCAGTCCAGTGGCCGGATCGTCGGCGCCACCCTCGGCAACGACGTGAACCTGCGCGACATCGAGGGCCGCTCGGCGCTCCTGCTGCCCCTGGCGAAGGACAACAACGCCTCCTGTGCCCTCGGCCCCCTGATCCGGCTCTTCGACGACCGGTTCGGCATGGATCGGGTACGCGAACTCGAGGTGCGCCTGGAGGTTCGCGGCGAGGACGGCTTCCACCTGGAGGCGGTCTCGGAGATGACCCAGATGTCACGCGATCCCGAGGAACTGGTCCGGCAGCTGATCGGGCCGCACCACCACTATCCCGACGGCGCCGCGCTGATGCTCGGCACCATGTTCGCGCCCATCCAGGACCGGGACCGCCCCGGCGAGGGTTTCACCCACAAGGTCGACGACGTGGTACGGATCAGCTGCCCGGCGCTCGGCACCCTGGTCAACCGGGTGCGGCACGCGGAGGAGTGCGAGCCCTGGCACTTCGGCGTCCGCGATCTGATGGGCAATCTGGTGAGGAGAGGACTGCTGTGAACGTGGTCATGACTGTCGATCCGCGCGACGGTGAGCGTCGCGCGACGGAGCTCACCGAGACCGACGAGTCTCGGCTGGAGGTGATCGCCGGTCAGGCGTCCCCGGCGGCGCAGTGGCTGGCCGCGCGCGGGAGGCTCGGCCGCGCGGAGTTGCTGGACGCGATCGCCGCGTCGCTGGAGTCCCGTCGGGTGGACCTGGTCGCTGCCGCCGAGGCGGAGACCGGGCTGAGTCATGCGCGGCTCGACGGGGAACTCACCCGGGCGTCCCTGCAGTTCCGGATGTTCGGCGAGGTGCTGCGCGACGGAGCGTACGTCGAGGCCACCATCGACCACGTTGCCGACACACCGCTCGGCCGCGGCCCGGACCTACGGCGGATGCTGGTGCCCCTCGGACCGGTCGCCGTCTTCGGGGCCAGCAACTTCCCGTTCGCCTTCTCGGTCGCCGGCGGTGACACGGCCGCCGCGCTCGCCGCCGGGTGTCCGACGATCCTGAAGGCCCACCCGTCCCATCCGCTGACCTCGCACGCCTCCGCCGCTGCGATCGAGTCGGCCGTCCGCGACCTCGGCGGACCCGAGGGTGTCGTCGCGACCGTGTACGGGGAGCAGGCCGGCCGCGCGCTGGTGCGTCACCCGGCGATCCGCGCGGCCGCCCTGACCGGCTCGGTCAACGCCGCCCGTGTCATCCAGGCGGCCATCGACGAACGACCGGACCCCATTCCGCTGTACGCCGAACTGAGCAGTGTGAACCCGATCGTCGTCCTGCCCGACGCGGCCGCCGCCCGAGCGGACCAGATCGCCGAGGGACTGTTCGGCTCCTTCACGAACTCGGGCGGTCAGTTGTGCACCAAGCCCGGCCTGGCGTTCGTTCCGTCGGACCCGGGTGGTGACGGCCTGCTCGAGGCGCTGCGGGCGAGAGTCGACGCGTCGGGCGGCACGGTCCTGCTCAACGAGCGCATCCGGGACGCGTACCAGAACCGGTCCACCGAGTTCGAGCGGGCCGGCGCCCGGGTGTCGGCGCGGCCCACTGTCGAACCCGGGGCGGGCTTCACAGTGGCCCCGACCCTCCTGGAGGTCGGCCTCGCCGGCCTGACCGCCGAGATCGCCGACGAGTGCTTCGGCCCGCTTCTGGTCGTGGTCCGCTACGACGACGTCGCCGACCTCGACGCCGCGCTGGCCACCGTCCCGCCGTCGCTGACCGGCTCGCTTCACAGCGGGCCGGGCGACGACGCCGACGTGGTACGCCGACTGGTCGACGTGCTCGCCGCCCGCGCGGGTCGCATCGTCTTCGACGGCTACCCCACCGGTGTCCGGGTGTCGTGGGCCCAGCACCACGGTGGACCGTGGCCGTCGACAAACGCCGTGCACACGTCGGTGGGCGCCACGTCGATCCGACGGTTCCTCCGCCCGCTGGCGTGGCAGGACGCCCCGGCCTGGGTCCTCCCCGAGGAGTTGCGCGACGAGTACACCGCCATCTCCCGGCGAGTCGACGGGAGGTTGCAGCCAGCGGTCGAATAACTGCGTCTGCCGGTCTCTTCCGGGCGCGTTTCCGGGCCACCGGAACTGGCGCGCGAATTCCTTGACGACATTGACCCGACAGAGAATTCGCGCGCCAGTTTTCCTGGTGCCGCTGGAGCGCGCCCGAATTGTTTGGACGCGATTATCCGCTCCGATTTCCGTCTTGACCGTCAACGCAATTCATGGTTCTGTTTTGGACAGGGAACGATGTTAGCGCTCGCATGGCTGCATCGCTCGTTACTGGTATCCCTTCACCTCACCATCGAATGGTCGGTCGGCCGCTCGGTGCGGTCTGACCACACGCCGAAGAGGGAGCAGGAACATGCCCGTCGCACCTCCCCGTCCCCCGCTGCCGGCACGGACACGCCGGCTGATGCTCGCGCTGCTCGCCGCCGTCACCGCCCCGCCCGCCTCGGCCGCACCCCCCGCGCCCCTGGGCCCGACCGTCTACCAGTGCGGACGTCTCCGAGATCAGCCATAGACCAACGCTAGACTCGACGTGTGCAGCTCCGGTACAACTACCGGCTTTACCCGGATGGCGCCCAGCGTGAGGCGCTGGCGAAGGCGTTCGGGTGCGCGCGGGTGGTGTTCAACGACGGGCTGCGCGTGCGACAGGAAGCGCACGAGGCTGGCCTGCCGTACCCGACGGACGCCGAGCTGTCCAAGCGGGTCACCGTGGCCAAGTTGACCCCTGAGCGGGCGTGGCTGGGCGAGGTGTCGTCGGTGGTGTTGCAGCAGGCCCTTGCGGACCTGAACAAGGCCTACCGCACCTTCTTCGCCTCGCTGTCGGGCAAGCGCAAGGGTCGCAAGGTCGCCGCTCCCCGGTTCCGGTCCCGTAAGGACAGCCGGCAGGCCGTCCGGTTCACCGCCAACGCCCGGTTCAAGGTCCTCGACAACGGTCGACTGCGGCTGCCGAAGATCGGCGACCTGGAAGTCCGTTGGTCGCGGGAGTTGCCGGCCGCGCCGACGTCGGTGACCGTGGTCCGAGACGCCGCCGGTCGGCACTTCGCCTCGTTCGTGGTGCAGACCGCCGACCAGTCGTTGCCTGAGCTGGAGTCGGAGGTCGGCATCGACTTGGGGTTGACGCACTTCGCCGTGATGTCCGACGGGACGAAGGTGAGCGCGCCGAAGTTCCTGCGCCGTGCAGCCCGCAAGCTGCGCCGGTTGCAGCAGGGCTTGTCCCGTAAGCAGCGGGGCAGCAACAACCGCAAGAAGGCCGTCCGGAAGGTCGCCCGGGCGCACGCGAAGGTGGCCGACACCCGGCGGGACTGGCAGCACAAGCTTTCGACGCAGATCATCCGCGACAACCAAGCGGTGTTCGTCGAGGACCTGTGCGTGACCGGTCTCGCCCGGACACGGTTGGCGAAGTCGGTGCACGACGCCGGATGGTCGCAGTTCGCGGCCATGCTGGAGTACAAGGCCGCCCGGCACGGGCGCACCTTCGCCCGGGTAGATCGGTTCTTCCCGTCGACCCGCATGTGCTCGGACTGCGGCCGGATCAACGACAAGATGGCGCTCAACGTCCGGACGTGGGGCTGCCCATGCGGCAGCCTGCACGACCGAGACGTGAACGCCGCCAAGAACATCAGGGCCGCCGGACGGGCGGACCTCAACGACCGTGGAGCGCAGGTAAGACCGGCACCCGTGCCGGCACCGCGCAGGGAAGCGGTAACCCGCCGGGAGCTTGCCCCTTCGGGGGCGTAGCAGACCGGAATCTCCGCCCTCCAGGGCAGAGAGGGCGTCAAGCGTTCACCCACGACTGTCGACTTTCTACGCGGGTGACACGCACCTCGGGTCGGCCCCGGTGCACCACGGCGTCGCCCGGCTGAAGAAGACCGTCCATGGTGAGCTGAACGCGCCGGTGGTCGCCCGCTACCAGGGCGACAAGCTCTTCAACGACTCCCACAGCTCCCCGGTCGACGCCCGGTAACAACGGGCTCGACGCCGTACTCCCTGTGGTGGGGAAGCCCCGGCCGCGCACCCCTGGTGATAGCCAGGGTGTGCGCGGCCGGGGCACGTCCCGGTCCGCAGGGCCGGCGGTTCGTCAGCCGGTCACTGCGTCGTGTCGGTGGCGCTCAGTCGCAGCATGGTCCAGGACGCCGGCGCGAGAGTGAGCTGGACGCTGGCGTCGGTGCCGCGTGCCGTGCCGTTGGGGCGCGGCGCGGCGTGGTCCGGGCCGTCGGCCGTGTTCTTGGCGTGCAGGTCGGTGCCGCCGACGGTGACGCACTCGATGATGTGGCTGACCTGCGCGCCGGCGACGTCGATTGTCACCTCGGCCGGAGTGTCGAGGGCGCGGTTGACGAGGAAGACGGTCATCTCCCCGGTGGCGTCGTCCCAGGTGGAGACCGCGTCGACAGCGTCGACCTCACCGTAGCGGTCGGTGGTCGTCGTGCTGCCCTCGCGCAGCACGTCCAACACTGTGCCCTGAGCGTGCCGGGCGGTGCGGGCGAAGGGGTGGAAGATGGTCTGCCGCCAGGCCGAGCCGCCCGTCTCGGTCATGATCGGTGCGATGACGTTCACCAGTTGGGCCTGGCAGGCCGCGCTCACCCGGTCGCTGTGCCGGAGCAGGCTGATGAGCAGGCCGCCGACGACGACCGCGTCGGCCACGCTGTAGTGGTCCTCTAGCAGGGCCGGCGCGACAGGCCAGTCCTCGCCGCTCGGGGGCGTGGACGGGGCGGCGGACTGGTACCAGACGTTCCACTCGTCGAACGCGATCATGATCTTCTTGGTGGACCGGCGGATCGCTCCGACCGAGTCGGCGATGGCGGTGACGGCGTCGATGTACCTGTCCATGTCCTCGGCCGAGGCGAGGAAGCTGGCCAGGTCGTCGTCGACCGGCTGGTAGTACGCGTGCAGCGAGATCAGGTCGACGTCGTCGTACGCCTCGGTGAGCACGTCGCGCTCCCAGCTGCCGAAGGTCGGCATTCCGAGGTGTGAGGAGCCGCAGGCGACGAGTTCGAGATCGGGATCGAAGCGACGCATGGCCTTCGCGGTCTGCGCCGCGAGCCGCCCGTACTCGGTAGCGCTGCGCTGGCCCACCTGCCACGGGCCGTCCATCTCGTTGCCCAGACACCACAGTTTGATCCCGTACGGATCGACAGCGCCGTTGTCGCGGCGCTGGTCGGCGAGGTGGCTCCCACCGCGGTGATTGGCGTACTCGAGCAGGTCGACGGCCTCGGCGGTGCCACGGGTGCCGAGGTTGACCGCCATGATCGGATCCACGCCGGCCTTGCCGACCCAGCGCATGAACTCGTCGAGCCCGAATGCGTTGGTCTCCAGGCTGTGCCAGGCGAGGTCGAGCCTCGCCGGTCGTTTGTCGACGGGGCCAACGCCGTCCTCCCAGCGGTAGGAGGAGACGAAGTTGCCGCCGGGATAGCGGACCGTGGTGACGCCCAACTCGCGCACCAGCTCAAGGACGTCGCCCCGGAAGCCGTCGGCGTCGGCCGTCGGGTGTCCCGGCTCGTAGATCCCGTTGTAGACGCAGCGACCCAGGTGCTCCACGAACGAGCCGAAGAGCCGACGCGGCACCGGTGCGACGCGTCGGCGGGGGTCCAGGGTCAGGCGTGCCGTGTTCACGACGTTCTCCGGCGCGCTGTCGTGGTGGGTGTTCAGGGCTGGCTCCCTTCGTGCGGGTCCGACGCGAAGGTCTGTGCCCGAGCGCCGGGACCGAGGGGTGGTGGAGGCGGTGTGAGCTCTGGACAACGTGATCGTCTTCGATTACGTTCTCGATCTATGTAAACGTTACCGATTACGTTTACGTAAGGGAACACGGCACCTGGATCAATGTCCGGCTGGCACGGCCCCACGGCCATGCCGCCCCAGCTGACCGGGTGTCCGCTCCCACCCGCCTCGCCGCCACCGCTTCCCTGGCGTCCTCCGCAGCGCGCGTCCAGACGCCGGCGGCGTGGTGACCGACGAGGCCGAAAGACCAGCTTGTCGCGGTGATTGGGGTGACCGGGTGACAACCGTTGAGCCGGAGATCGAGGCGACCTACGCGGATGCGACAGCGCCCGTCGACCAACGGGTGTCGGATCTGCTGACCCGGATGACCCGCGAGGAGAAGCTCGCGCAACTCGGCAGCACGTGGGCGTTCACAGTGCTGGAGGGTGGACGGTTCGCGGCGGAGCGGGCCCGGCCGATCCTTCGACACGGCCTGGGGCACGTGACCCGCGTCGCGGGCGCGACCAGCCTGAAGGCGGCGCAGGTGGCGCGGGCCGCCAACGCGATCCAGCGCTTCCTGGTCAGCGAGACCCGGCTGGGGATCCCGGCCATAGTGCACGAGGAGGTCTGCTCGGGGGTCATGGCCCGCGAGGCGACCATCTTCCCGCAGGCGATCGGCGTCGCGAGCACCTGGGCGCCGGAGCTCAACCGGCAGCTGGCCGACACCGTTCGCGCACAGATGCGCGCCATGGGAAGCCACCAGGGGCTCTCGCCGGTGCTGGACGTGGTGCGCGACCCACGGTGGGGCCGGACGGAGGAGACCTACGGCGAGGACCCGTACCTGGTGTCCCGGATGGGCGTGGCGTTCGTCCGGGGCCTGCAGGGCACCGACCTGACCGACGGCGTCCTCGCCACCGCCAAGCACTTCGTCGGCTACGGGGCGTCCGAGGGTGGGCTGAACTGGGCGCCGGCCCACCTGCCGCCGCGTCTGCTGCGCGAGGTGTACCTGTACCCGTTCGAGGCGGCGGTCCGCGACGGCGGGCTCCAGTCGGTGATGGCCGGCTACCACGAACTCGACGGCGTCCCGTGCCATGCCAACCAGGAGCTCCTCGCCGACGTCCTGCGTGGGCAGTGGGGCTTCACGGGCAGCGTGGTCTCCGACTACTTCGCCGTCAACGACCTCCACTCGTACCACCACTTCGCGCAGGACAAGCAGCAGGCCGCGACGGTGGGCCTCGGCGCGGGCGTGGACGTCGAGCTTCCGGCGACGGACGCGTACGCGGATGCCCTCACCCGCGCCCTGGACGCCGGCGAGGTCAGCGAGGCCCAGCTCGACGAGGCTGTCGGACGGATCCTTCGGCACAAGGTCGAACTCGGGCTCTTCGAGAACCCGTACGTCGACGAGGAAGCGGCCGCTGCGACGGCCAACGCCGAGCGGCACCGGGACGTGGCGCTGGAGATCGCCCGCCGCAGCCTCGTCCTGCTCAAGAACGACGGCGTCCTGCCGCTGCTCGGGGAAGCCGGAACTGTCGCGCTCATCGGCCCGAACGCCGACGACGCCCGACACCTGCTCGGTGACTACTCGTTCGCGGCCCACATCGAGGCGTTGGCCGCGGCGCGTAAGCGGCGTGGCCTGCTCGGCGAGATGATGACGATCCCGGATGATCTGGAGATCGACGAGAGCACCGACGGTGTGCCGACGGTGCGTGACGAACTCGCGGCGCGGCTGGGCGACCGGCTGCGCTTCGCCCCGGGCTGCGACGTGCTCGATCCGTCGACCGAGGGGTTCGCCGAGGCGGTAGCGGTCGCCGCGGCGGCAGACGTCGCGGTGCTGGTCGTGGGGGACCGCTCGGGAGTGACGCGCGAGGCCACCACGGGGGAGTCGCGGGACCGGTCCAGTCTGGACCTGCCGGGCGTGCAGGAAGAGCTGCTGCGTGCCGTCGTCGCCACCGGCACGCCCGTCGTTGCGGTGCTCGTCGCCGGCCGACCCGTCGGCAGTGACTTCCTGCACGAGGAGTGCGCCGCCGTGCTGATGGCCTGGTTGCCGGGGGAGACCGGGGCGCAGGCGATCGCCGAGGTGCTCCTCGGTGCTGTGAACCCGAGCGGAAGGCTGCCGATCTCGTACCCCCGCGGCGTGGGCCAGATCCCCGTCTTCTACGGCCACAAGGTGTCCGGCGGGCGGTCACACTGGCACGGCGACTACGTGGACTCGCCGGTCGCCCCGCGATACGCCTTCGGCCACGGCCTCGGGTACACCTCGTTCGTTATCGAGGACGCCACGGTGGAGAGCGCCGAGGTCCGCGCCGGGGACAGCGTCGGTGTCGAGATCACTGTCACCAACACCGGACACCGGGCGGGGGAGCAGGTGGTGCAGCTCTACGTCCGCGACCCGCAGGCCACGATCACCCGGCCGGTGCTGGAGCTGAAGGCCTTCGTCCGCGTCGAGGCCGCCGCCGGCCAGCGGCTGGCGGTACGGTTCGCGCTCCCCACCGGCCAGCTCGGTTTCTACGACCGGAGCATGGCGTACGCGGTGGAGGCAGGGCAGATCGAGGTGTACGTCGGCTTCTCGGCTGTCGACCATACCCATGCCGGCACCTTTGTCATCAGTGTGGACCGGGACCGGCCGACGCCGAAGGTCTTTACCGGGATCGTTGAAGTTCGGCAACTGTGATCGTTCACCCGGGTCGGGGAATGGTTCTTGACGGAGTGTGCCGTCCTGTTGTCAACGGGTAGCACCAACGCGGAAATCGAGCCCCACTCTGAACCCCGGCAGAGGATGCCGATTGCGTTATCCGCAACGGCGTCCGAGCGTCAATCCCGCCCTCGGGAGTGTCCAGTTGGGACGTTCTTCTCGATGGTCGGGTAAGGACGAAGAGGTCTTGTGTTCGTAATCGTTCTCAGTTACGTTTGCAACATCCTGGAAACGTAACCGATAACGATTGCAGTCCAGAGAGAGCGGCATGATTGAAGTCAATGCACCGGTGACAATGAGTGATGTCGCCCGAGCTGCCGGCGTTTCCACCGCCACGGTCTCGCGCGTCGTCAACGGGCATTACGGCGTCAGCGCTCGCACAGTCGCTCAGGTGCGCTCCGCCATCGAGCAGCTCGGCTACGAGTCGAGCCTGGTGGCCACCAGCCTTCGGCGCAGCCGCACCAACGTTCTGGGCCTGGTGGCGCACAGCTTCCAGTCGTACACGGCGGAAGTGCTCAAGGGCGTGATGAAGGCGCTGAGCCGCTCGGGCTTCGATCTGATCATCTACGCCAACAGCGACCTCTACGGGTCGTATTCGGAGGGTTGGGAGCAGCGGCACCTGACCCGGCTGTCGGGCACCCTCACCGACGGGTGCATCGTCGTCACGCCCTGGGGCGAGGTCCGGAGCCGGACGCCGGTCGTGGCCATCGACCCGGTGCGGGGCTCGACGGCACCCTCGGTGATTTCCGACAACCTCGCTGGCGCCACCACGGCGGTCGAGCACCTGCTCGGCCTGGGCCATCGGCGCATCGGGTTCATCGCCGGCCGCGACAGCCTGGCCTCGGCCTGGTCGCGGGAGGAGGGATACCGGGCCGCGCTGACCACCGCCGGGGTTCCGGTCGACCCGACACTGATCGGCCGAGGAGATTTCAACCCCGAGTCGGCGACTCCGCTGGCCCGCGTCCTGCTGCAACGACCGGACCCACCATCGGCGATCTTCGCGGCGAGCGACGGGATGGCCTTCAAGGTTCTGGTGGTCGCCAGGGAACTGGGGTTCTCGGTGCCGGGGGACCTGTCCGTCGTGGGGTTCGACAACATCCCCGAGTCGGCGTTGACCCGGCCGGGCCTGACCACAGTGGACCAGTCGATGTATCAGCTCGGGTACGAAGCCGCGCGGATGCTGAAGTCACTGGTGACCGGCGAGTGGGACGAGCCGGGCCAGATCGTGCTTCCGACCAGCCTCGTCGTGCGCGACTCCACCGCGCCACCGAAGAGCGCGCCACGACCATGACATCAGCCCATTGGTGCACGAGCCTGGTCGCTCCCGACAGAGCGATCAGGTCAGGTGTGCCAGTGGCAGCAGCCCGAAGGAGGTGCACGCAGCACACACGGCCAGATCCACAGGTGAGTTGAGCCGGTCAGTCGGGTCGCATCCGCTGCCGGCACACGAAAGGAGTGGAGTGTGACTACCGAACAGTATCACGGGCGTTCACGCCGTCTGGGCGTACGCCGGCGGCTCTCGGCGGCGTTCACCGCCGGGGTCATCGCCACCGCGGCGGTGCTCATCGCGCCGCAACCGGCCGCGGCGGACACGCCGTGGCTGGACGTGTCCGCGGACCGCTACGCCACGTTCGCCGTCCCGGCGGCGTACGTCCAGGAGAACCTGGGCACCGTCTCGCAGGTCGTCGTGGAGGGAAACTTCGGGCCGTCGGCCAGTTGGGCGGAGTTCGGTCTGACCCGCCGGGGTGACGTGTGGTCGGGTGTTCTCGGCGCCCTGGAGCCCGGGCTGTACAACTACCAGCTCACGGCCGACGACACCTTGACCATCAAGGACCCGACGAACAGCACTGGTGTCGCGTCCAACCCGCTCCTGAGCACCTTCTTCATCGCGGGTGACTCGGCCCGGTGGCTGCTCGACGCGCCGGCCGGCACCGGCGGGAAGATCGAGACGCTGACCTACCGGACCAGGAACGCGCAGCGCTCCGCAGTGGTCTGGACGCCGCCGGGTTACGCGGCCAAGGGCTCCAAGGGATACCCGGCGCTCTTCCTGCAGTCGGGTGACGGTGTGGCCGCCACCGACTGGCTCGATCTCGGCCGATCCAAGCAGATCCTCGACAACCTCTCGGCCGCGGGCGCCATGAGCCCGATGGTGGTGGTGCTCAACAACGCCGACGCCTCGGACGACAAGGAGTTGAAGGACCTCCGGAAGGCGGTCACCGACAACTATCGGGTGCTTCGCGATCCGGCGCACCAGGCGATCGCGGGTGTGTCCGACGGCGCCACGCAGGCGTTGCGGGCCGCGCTCACCAGGCCGGGCCAGTTCGGTTACGTCGGTTGGTTCTCCGGCACGTCGGCTCCGACGATCGACCGGAAGGACGCCAAGGCGATCAACCGCGGCGTCAAGCTGCTCCGCCTGTACACCGGCAACGTCACCGATCCCGCTCACAACCCCACCTACCGGCTGACGAAGGCGCTGGGCCGCGCCGACGTCCGGTTCGAGTTCGACGGGGTCAACCCCGATGGCGGCGCGACCTGGACCACCTGGCAGGAGAACCTCGTCGACTTCGCGCCGCGGTTGTTCCGGCACGTGGCCGACCACGGGCCGAGTCCCGGTCACACGCAGTTCAAGGGCGAGTTCAACCCGCCACCGGCCGGCACCACCCCGACGCCCTTCGTCACCGAGGACGGGTTCGTCACCTTCGAGACCACCACGGACTTCGCTGACGCTCAGCACGTCACCGTCTGGGCGAACGTTGCGCCGGGCGGCAGTTGGCTGCGACTGCCACTGACCCGCGACGGTGACCGGTGGCGGGCAACAGTGGGCCCGCTGAAGCCCTGGTTCTACTACTACCGGCTGATCGTGGACCGGGTCGCGGTCAAGGACGCCTCGAACCCGACGAGAGTCACCACCGAGCCGACGTGGAGCACCTTCTTCATTCCCGGGCCTGGTGCCCGACTGCTCGCGGACGTGCCCGCCGGTCGGGGCGGAACCGTCGAGAGCATGACCTACACCAGCACGGTGGCCGGCCAGGACCGGACCGCGCTGGTCTGGACCCCACCGGGGTACGACCCGAACCGGGCGCAGCCGTACCCCGTCCTCTACCTCCAGCACGGCGGTGGCCAGAACTACACGGACTGGGTCGAGATGGGCCGTGCCAAGCAGATCCTCGACAACCAGTTCCTCGACGGCGACCTCACGCCGATGGTTGTCGTGATGGGCAACGGCAACTCGTCGAACTTCAACAGTGAGTTGCGGGAGAACATCGTTCCGACGGCCCGTACCCGCTACAACATCTCCAGCGATCCGTCGCAGCAGGCCCTCGCCGGCCTGTCGATGGGCGGCGGGCAGGCGTTCGGGGTGCTGCGGGCCTACCCGGGCGAGTTCGCCTACGTCGCCGCGTTCTCGGCCGGTTTCGGCAGCGGCACCGGCGTCGACGTGGCGGCGATCAACGACGGCACCAAGATGCTGCGCCTCTACGTCGGTGACCAGACCGACTTCGTGTACCCGAGCTTCATGGCATCGCTGACCACGTTGGACAACCTCGGTATCCGCTACGAGTTCGACGGGGTCACCCCCGGGCCGCACGGCTGGGACGTGTGGCAGAAGAACCTCATCGACCTGGCGCCCCGTCTGTTCAAGCGCTAGGAGCCGTCGTCGGCGACGCCACCGGGAGCAGGGCTTCCTGCCCCCGGTGGCGCCCGCCAGCGCATGGATGCAGTGCACCGCCATCGCCGAAGGGAACCATCTCAATGAAGAGAAGACGAATACTCGCCACGGTAGCCATGCTCGCGGCGGGGACCGGCCTCGTCGCCTGCTCCTCCGACGAGGGCGGCAGCGACGCGAGCAATTGCACGAACACCATCACCAAGCAGAACGTGCCGGTCGTGACGATGTGGGGCTGGTACCCCAACACTCAACTCGTCGTCGACAACTTCAACAAGCAGCACGACGATGTGCAGGTCTGCTGGACCAACGTCGGCCAGGGCAGCGACGAGTACGACAAGTTTCAGACCGCCATCTCGGCGGGCACCGGCGCACCCGACGTGATCATGGTCGAGGCGGACCGGATCCCGACGTTCCAGATCCAGGGCGCGCTCGTCGACATCAAGCAGTACGGCTTCGACGCCGTCAAGGCCAACTACAGCGACGGCGCCTGGAAGGACGTGTCGGTCGGCGACAAGGTCTACGGCGTCCCTGTCGACGGCGGTCCGGTGGCGATGATCTACCGCAAGGACATCTTCGACAAGTACAAGATCACGCCGCCGAAGACCTGGGCCGAGTACGAGCAGGCCGCGCAGAAGGTCAAGGACGCCGGCGGTCCGCTCTTCGGGGACTTCGGCGCGAACGTCCCGGCGGTCCTGATGGCGCTGCAGATCCAGAAGGGCGCCACGCCCTTCACCTCCGATCCGGCGCAGTCGAACGCCATCGGTGTGAAGCTCAACGACCAGGCGTCCAAGGACGTGCTGGACTACTGGGGTGGCCTGGCGAAGAAGGGCCTGGTCGGCACGCAGAACCAGTTCACCCCGGAGTACATCTCCGGCGTGATCAACGGCAACTACGCGACGTACATCTCGGCGGCGTGGGCACCCGGCTACCTCACCGGCGCGGGCGTCGGCAAGGGCCAGGACACCGGCAAGTTCGCTGTGGCCCCGCTGCCGCAGTGGGACCTGGCCAACCCGGTGCAGGTGAACTGGGGCGGGTCGGCGTTCTCGGTGACCAAGCAGGCGAAGAAGCCGGAGCTGGCCGCGAAGGTCGCCTACGGGCTCTACGCCGACAAGGAGTCGCTCACCGACGGCTGGACCAACCAGATCATCTTCCCGCTGAACCTCACGGCGCTCAAGGATCCCGCCTTCGTCGACCTGAAGGTGGCGTTCTTCGGCGGCCAGCAGGCGAACAAGGAGGTTTACGTCCCCGCCGCCGACGCCTACCAGGGCGTCCAGTACGCCCCCTTCGGCCAGTACTACCTCGACGCCATGGAAAAGCAGGTCAGCGAGGTCATCAAGGGCTCCGTCACCGGTTCGCAGGCTGCCGACCGGCTCCAGGAGGACGTGGCGAAGTACGCCAAGGAACAAGGCTTCACCGTTCAGTGACCGGATGGGTGGGCCGCGTCGACACTGGCCGGCCGGCCCACCCGCCCCCCTCAGCGTCCACGTCCCGGAGACCAAAGATGACACTCCTGACCGAGAAGCGCGCACCGCGTCCTCAGCCTGAGACGCGCAAGATCCGTGGCAAGGTGCACCTCCGCGAACACCTGATGGGGTGGCTCTTCGTCGGGCCGTTCGGGATCGTGTTCCTGGCGTTCCTCATCGCACCCCTGGCGTACGCGCTGTACCTCAGTCTCTTTCAGAAGAAGCTGATCGGCGGCACCAGCTTCGTTCTCTTCGACAACTACGTGAAGGCGTTCACCGACCCGAGCTTCCTGTCCGGGGTGTGGTTCGTCATCCGCTTCTCGCTGGTCTCGATCCCACTGCAGATCCTCATCGCGCTCGCGCTGGCCCTCATCCTGGATGCGGTGACCACGGCGTTCGCTCGCTTCTCCCGCCTCATGATCTTTCTTCCGTACGCGATCCCCACCGTCATCGGGGCCGTGATGTGGGGGTTCCTCTACAGCAAGGGCTTCGGCCCGCTCACCGACATCTTCGGGCTGTTCGGCGCCACCGCGCCCGACTTCCTGAGCAGCGACCTGATCTTCTACGGGCTGCTCAATGTCGTCACCTGGCAGTGGGCCGGCTACTACATGATCATCCTGTACGCGGCGTTGCAGGGCGTCGACCCGACGCTCTACGAGGCGGCCCGGATGGACGGCGCCGGACGGTGGCAGATCGCGACCCGGATCAAGATCCCGCTGATCGCGCCCGCCCTGATCCTCATCCTGGTCTTCTCGCTCATCGGCACCCTGCAGTTCTTCAACGAACCGCAGATCCTGCGATACCTCGCTGCGGGCGCCATCGGCTCGGACTTCACCCCGAACATGTACGCGTACCAACAGGCGTTCTCGCTCGCCAACTTCAACTACGGGTCGGCGATCTCCTTCGCCCTCGGCGGCGTCGTGTTCATCTGCGTGTACGCCTTCCTGTTCTTCACCCGCAAGCGGAGGAGCTTCCTGTAGATGACCGACCACACCAGCGTCCGCGCCGGCGCCCGCCGACCGCAGCGCTATCTCCCGATGCAGATCCTGCTCGGCTTCCTGGTGATCTACTTCCTCGTACCGTTCTGGTGGGTCATCGTCAACAGCTCCAAGGACGCACCGGGCCTGTTCGGCGGCGGCAACACCCTCTGGTTCACCGACCAGATCGACTACCTGGGCAACCTCAGGCAGCTCTTCACCTACGACGGTGGCATCTACCTGCGGTGGATGCTCAACTCCACGCTCTACGCCATCGCCGGCGGCGTCGGCGCCACAGTCCTGGCGGTGATGGCCGGCTACGGGTTCGCCAAGTACCGGTTCGCCGCCCGACGCTTCAGCTTCGCTGTCGTGCTCGGCGCGCTGATGGTGCCCGCCACCGCCCTGGTCATCCCGACCTTCATCCTGTTCTCCCGGCTCGGCCTGACGAACACGGTCTGGGCGGTGATCCTCCCGTCGCTGCTCAACCCGTTCGGGGTCTACCTGATGCACGTGTACGCGCGCGACGCGGTGCCCGACGAACTCCTGGACGCGGCGCGGGTCGACGGTGCGGGGGAGCTGCGGACGTTCTTCCAGATCGCCCTTCCGCTGATGCGTCCCGCGGTGGTCACAGTGCTGCTGCTGTCGGCCGTGGCGTCCTGGAACAACTACTTCCTGCCGCTGGCCATGCTCTCCGACAACAGGCTCTTCCCGGTCACCGTCGGTCTTGGTCTCTGGCAGGGAATCGCGTCCGCGAACAACGCGGGAACCACCTCGCTGTGGAGCCTCATCATCCTGGGCTCCCTGGTGTCCGTGATCCCGCTGATCATCGCGTTCTTCAGCCTGCAACGACACTGGCGCGGCGGCCTCTCCGTCGGAGGTCTCCGGTAGGCCGCGTCGACGCCACCAGCCAATCCACCACACGCGCATTGATCGCCGCGCAGGACGCGGCCGGACGGATGACAGAGAGGTGTGCTGATGTCGACGACGAATCGACCGCTGCGCAGCGGGGAGTGGTTCGGTGCGGAAGGTCGCAACGGGTTCATCCATCGATCCTGGATGCGCAACCAGGGGTTCGCCGACGACGTCTTCGACGGTCGCCCGGTGATCGGCATCGCCACCACCTGGTCGGAGCTGACACCCTGCAACGCCCACCTGCGCGACCTCGCCGAGTCGGTGAAGCGGGGCGTGTGGGAGAGCGGGGGCCTGCCGCTGGAGTTCCCGGCGATGAGCCTGGGCGAGCCGCTGATGCGGCCCACGACCATGCTCTACCGCAACCTGCTGGCGATGGAGCTGGAAGAGTCGGTCCGCGCCAACCCGCTCGACGGGGTGGTCCTGCTCTCCGGCTGTGACAAGACCACCCCCGGCCTGCTGATGGGAGCGGCGAGCGTCGACCTGCCGACCCTGATGCTGACCGGCGGCCCGATGCTCAACGGCAAGTTCCGCGGCCAGGACATCGGCTCCGGCACCGTCGTCTGGCGCTTCACCGAGGAGATGCGGGCCGGTCGGATGACCGCGGCCGACTGCTCCGAGGCGGAGGTCGGCATGTCCCGCAGCCGAGGCCACTGCATGACGATGGGCACCGCGTCCACGATGGCCTGTGTGACCGAGGCGCTGGGCGTGCAGCTGCCGGGGGCGGCCGCCGTGCCGGCGGTCGACTCCCGGCGGTACGCGCTCGCGCACGCCGCCGGACGCCGGATCGTCGCCATGGTCGAACAGGACCAACGGTTGTCCTCGGTGCTCACCAGGCAGGCGTTCGAGAACGCCGTTCGGGTCAACGCCGCCATCGGCGGTTCCACCAACGCCGTCGTACACCTGCTCGCGATCGCCGGACGCCTCGGCGTCCCCCTGTCGCTGGAGGACTTCGACATCCTCACCGCCGACGTGCCGATGCTCGTCAACCTCATGCCGTCCGGGACGTACCTGATGGAGGACTTCGCCTACGCGGGCGGCCTTCCGGTGGTCATGAAGGAACTCGCCCCGCTGCTGCACATGGACCACGTCACGGTCAGCGGCAGAAGCGTGGCGGAGAACGTCGACGGCGCCCAGTGCTGGAACCGGGACGTCATCGGCACCATGGAGGAGCCGTTCCAGCCCGCCGGCTCGGGCACCGTGGTGCTGCGCGGCTCGCTCGCGCCGTCCGGTGCGGTGCTGAAAGTCTCCGCCGCCTCCGCCCACCTCCTCACGCACACCGGCCCGGCGCTCGTCTTCGATCGGATCGAGGAGTACGTCGTCGCCGCCGACGACCCGGACCTCGACGTCACCCCCGACACGGTGATCGTCGTCCGCAACGCCGGACCACGGGGTTACCCCGGCTTCCCGGAGGTGGGCAACGTGCCCATGCCACGACGGTTGCTCGCCGACGGCATCACGGACATGGTGCGGATCTCCGATGCCCGGATGAGCGGCACCGGCTACGGCACCTGCATCCTGCACGTGGCACCGGAGGCGTCAGTGGGCGGCCCGCTCGCGCTGGTACGCACCGGCGACCTGCTCTCCGTCGACGTTTCGACGCGCCGCCTGGACCTCCTGGTCGACGACGCCGAACTGGCCCGACGCCGCACCGCCTGGCAACCCCCGCAGCCGGTGGCCGACCGGGGTTGGGTACGGCTCTACAGCGAGCACGTCCTGCAGGCGGACAGCGGCGCGGACCTCGACTTCCTTGTCGGTGGCAGCGGCAGCGCGGTGCCCCGTCACTCACACTGACGGCCACGATCGGACGAGGTCCACGAGAAACTGATTCCATGGAAGAACGGACGGCCCGCCAGTGCGAGTTCACGCAAAGGCCGCTGTGACAGCGGCTGACCGGCCCCCGGTCATGGCCGACGTCGCTCGCCTGGCGGGCGTGTCACACCAGACGGTGTCCCGGGTCATCAACGGGGCACCCAGCATCAGACGCGAGACGCGGGAGCGGGTCCTGGAGGCCATCCGACGACTCGACTACCGCCCCAACACCGCCGCCCGCGCGCTGGTGCGCGGACGGTCCGGAATGATCGGCATCATCGGCACGGCCAGGACGCTGTTCGGCCCGACAAGCATCCATCGCAGCGTCGAGGACGCCGCCCGCGCGGCCGGCTACTTCGCCACCTCGGTGAGCCTCTCCGAGGTGACGGTACGGGCGCTCAGCGACGCCACCGAACACCTCATGCGCGTCGGCGTGGAGGGCGTCGTGATGATCGCCGGCAACGATGAGGCCCTCGAGGTGGTGCGGATGACGCGCTCGGGTGTCCCCTTCGTCGTCGTGGAGGGCGATCTGTCCAGGGCCAGCGTGACGGTCGGCGTCGACCAGGTGCTCGGCGCCCGGATGGCCACCGAGCACCTCCTCGACCTCGGGCATCGAGAGATCGTGCATGTGAGCGGTCCGCCCAACTGGGCGGAGGCGCGCGCCCGCCTCGAAGGGTGGCGTCAGGCGATGAGTTCCGCGGGCCTACGCCCGCCGGAGCCGGTCGAGGGGGACTGGAGAGCGCACAGCGGCTACGCCGCCGGGCTGCGGATCGGTGCGATGCGCGCGACCACTGCGGTGTTCGCCGCCAATGACCAGATGGCCATCGGGGTACTGCGTGGGTTGCACGAGCGTGGGCGGCGGGTGCCACACGACATCTCCGTCGTCGGATTCGACGACGTGCCCGAGGCGCCCTACCTCATCCCGCCGTTGACGACGATCCAGCAGGACTTCGACGCGGTCGGTCGGCGGGCCATCACCGCCGTCACCCAGGCCATCGACGACACGGTGCCGCAGCGTCTGCCGCTGGTCGTCCCCAAGCTCGTGGTGCGGCAGAGCACGGCGCCGCCGGCCGGGACCGTCGGCTGACCTGGGCTGGCTACGCGATCGGGCGGGAGCCCCGGTGGATGACCGGGGCTCCCGAGACGACGATGGTCCAGGTGCTCAGAGGGTGAACACCACTGTGGAGATGCTGCGGGCGCCGACGTTGATCGTGGCCTGACCGCCGTTCACGCTGGTCGGCTGGCTGGCCGCGTTGGCGTTCTGCGAGGTGAGATAGTGCTCGGCCCGGCTGACGTTCTGCGGGGCCTGGATCACGGCGTTGTTGACCGCGCTGTTCGAGCGGTTGAGGATCACCAGGGTGATCTTCCCGTCGCCCTGGTAGGCGGTCACCTCCAGCGGTGAGGCCTTCGAGCTCTTCGACAGAGCGACCCGCTGGTAGCCGGGGCGGACGTACTTCGCGTACTGCGAGAAGGCGTACCCGCGCTTGAGCGGAGCGCCAGCGACGGTGCCGAACGCCGACTCGCCGTCACCGATGAACGAGTAGTAGCGCTTGCCGTACCACCAGATGTAGGCGTTCCAGTTGGCCTCCATCGACTTGTGCACTGTGCGCATGATGTCGTCGAGGGTCTCGTTCCAGACCGCCGTGTTGGCGGGGTTGCCCCAGATGTTGGAGCCGCCGCCGTCGGCGGCGTGCAGGTTCCACTCGGTCATCCACACCGGCTTGTTGTGCTGCTCCGCCAGCGAGTACGGCCGCAGTCGACCGGACTCCTCGGTGCCGTACAGGTGCCCGCCGATGTAGCCGATGTTGTTGCGGGCGGTCGCGTCGTTGAGGGTCGGATCGGTGAAGTTGTAGTTCATGTTCACCGCCTCGGCCACCATCAGCTTGGTGTTCTGCACCTTGGTGCCCTGGTCGCGCACGAAGGTGCGCAGCTCGGTGCCGCTCCAGTCCATCGAGTCGTAGTCAGGGTGCCAGTCCGGCTCATTCTGCACCGAGGTGACGTCGATGGATACGCCCTGGCCGCGCATGTACTGCACGTAGCTGTTCAGATGGTTGGCGTAGTCGTCGTAGTAGTCGGTCTTCAGCTTGCCGCCGTTGACCCGGCTGTTGTTGGTCTTCCACGCCGCCGGCGCGGTCCACGGCGAGGCAAGGATCTTCACGTTGGATCCGTACGACTTCGCCGTCTTCAACGAGTTCACGTGCGTCGCCCACTCGCTGGATTCCGGCGACAGGCCGGTCCGCACGATGGAGAGCCCCAGCTGGTTGGCACCCATCCCGACCAGTGTCTGCGTGTCCGTCGTCGACCAGGCACTACCCCAGATGGACTGCGCGGCCCCGAAGCCGTCGACCGTCTGGTACCTGGTCGCGCTGTTGACCGTGATGTCCGCCGGCCCGGTCGGCGGCGGGGTGGTGGGCGGCGGGTCGGTGGGCGGCGGGTCGGTCGGCGGCGGGGTCGTCTCGGTGCCACCGGTGCAGCCCACCCCGTTCAACGCGAAGATCGTCGGATCGGGGTTGCTGCCGGTCCACGAGCCGTTGAAACCGAACGAGACGGTCCCGTTGGTCGCGATGGCCCCGTTGTAGCTGACATTCTTGGCGGTGACAGCGGTGCCGCTCTGCGTCAACGTCGTGTTCCACGCCTGCGTGACGGTCTGGCCGGCGTTGTAGTTCCAGGTCAGCGTCCAACTCGTCACCGCGTCGCCGAGATTGGTGATGGTGACGTTGGCGCCGAAGCCGCCCTGCCACTGCGACGACACGCTGTACTTGACCGAACAGCCGGCGGCGGCGGCCCCCGCTGGCATCGCCACGGCGACCGCTGCCGATGCCAGCAGGACGGCGCCGGCCGACACCAGGGCGGCGTTCTTCACTCTTCTTCTCACGAAACTCCTCCTGAGATGGTGGTGGCATCCACGCCTCGGGAGGGCTCGTCTGCGGCGAGATCAGCGGTGGGTTGTGCGGTGGGGGGTTGGGAGCGCTCCCAGGTGCTTGACTCAGAAAGTTAATTCGTATAACGAATCCTGTCAATGCAATCGGCCTGGGCGCGATGGTGCCGTCACCGGCCGCAGGCGCCGCACTGCCGGCGAGTGCGCAGGTGGTAGTCGGTGGACGCGATCACCAGGCCCACCCCCATGACGAGGTACGCCGACATCGCCACCCACAGGAACGCGTCGGAGAACTCGCTGTGCGAGCCCGACGTCACCTGCACGATCCCCATCCCGAAGTAGGCCACGATGCCGGTGCCGAGCCCGAAGCCGGGCACCAGCAGCAGCAGACGAGGAATGGTGCGCCCGGCGAGCAGCGGAACCCACTCCGGCCAGACCTCACCCCAGTGGTGTGCCAGCGCCAGTGGCAACAGCACTCCGGCCAGCACCAGGCCGATCTCCAACCCGAGCAGGGAGGCGCTCTGGTCGACGCGGTCGAACCCCACCACGAACTGGGCCGCGAAGCGGGTCACCAGACCGCCCACAGCGGCCCACGCGGCCCAGCGCGCCCACCGCGCGGGCGCCGAGCGCCGCGTACCCGGTCGAACTGTCCGGCAGCAGACTGGACAGTCGCCCCGGGTGCGCCGCTGGTAACGCGCGGTGGCCAGAGCGAGCAGCACCGCTCCGGTGACACAACCGAGCCGGCTGACGAACGCCAGCGGGTCGAAGAACGGGCCGACGGTGAACAGCAGGAAGCCCACCAGCTCCGGCAGCAGGATCGCGGCTGCCGCGACCAGCGCTCCGGCGACAGCCCAGGCGAGCCCCGCAAGCGCTGGCCGCCAGGTCGTCACCCGGTCCAGGGCAACCGCCAGCCCGCCCGCGGCCGCGCACAACGCCACCGACCACCAGCCGGTGAAGCCGAGCAGGTCGAACCCGAGCCGCCCGAACTCCGGAGCCTCGCCGACCGTCCAGGCCAGACGCACGCCCCCGTATGCCACGGCCCAGCCGAGCACCGCGTACGTCAGGCCATGGAGGCTCCGTCCGATGATCTGTGTCGATGTCGTCATGCACCGATCCTGCTGGCGTCCCGCGGTGGGCGGGCCCCGCTGACGGGGGAAGGCGTTCCCTCGCGGGAGGGACGGCCGGACCGTGGGTGCGCCGAACAGAGCCGGACAGGGGCGCGCGGTTCCGGCATGGCGGGTGCGTCAGACAGTCATGTCACTTGTGGAGTGACAGGGTGTGGTGTGAATCCTCGGCCTTCTATACCG
Source organism: Micromonospora sp. NPDC048947 (assembly GCF_040649495.1). Classification (NCBI taxonomy): domain Bacteria; kingdom Bacillati; phylum Actinomycetota; class Actinomycetes; order Micromonosporales; family Micromonosporaceae; genus Micromonospora; species Micromonospora sp. NPDC048947. The sequence continues at coordinate 549,423 of NZ_JBEZFO010000001.1, read as the reverse complement.
TGGCACGGTCACGGGTGACCACTTCCTCGAACTGGGCCGTCCCGGGACGACGTCGCGTACGCGTTCGACACGGGGGAGTTCGTCATGACCATGGAATCACCGACGACCGGCCGGGCCGAGGCCGGTGAGGCTGGCGTGCAGCAGAAGATCGACACGTCGGTGCCGCATTCGGCGCGGATCTGGAACTACTGGCTCGGTGGCAAGGACAACTTCGCTGTCGACCGCGAGGCCGGGGACCAGTATCGCCAGCTCTTCCCCGGCGTCGTCGACGTGGCGCGGGCCTCCCGACAGTTCCTGGTCCGCTCGATCATGTTCCTCGCTGCCGACGCGGGCATCCGCCAGTTCCTCGACGTCGGCACCGGGCTGCCGACCGCCAACAACACGCACGAGGTGGCCCAACGGATCGCCCCGGACGCGCGGATCGTCTACGTCGACAGCGACCCGCTGGTGCTGGTGCACGCGCGCGCGTTGCTGGTGGGCACGCCCGAGGGCAGGACCGCCTACATCGACGGCGACCTGCGCGACCCGGCCGCTGTCATCTCCGAGGCCGGCAAGACGCTCGACTTCGCGCAGCCGATTGGTCTCATCCTCAGTGGCGTCATGGGTCACGTGCCCGACTACGAGGCGGCCCGTTCGGTCACCAGGCAGCTGGTGGCGGCGCTGCCGAGTGGCAGTTACCTCTCGCTGAACGACGGCACGAGCCTGATCAGCGCCGAGATGCAGCAGGCGCAGGACGACTACAACGACAGCGGCGCGACTCCGTACACTCTGCGCTCGCCCGACGAGATCGCCGGCTTCTTCGACGGCCTGGATCTGGTCGAGCCCGGCGTCGTGCCGTGCCCGCAGTGGCGACCGGACGACGCTGTCGACACGCCTGCCGACATCGATGCCTTCGGCGGGGTGGGCCGCAAGCGCTGACGCCGCCCCGCGGCACTGACGGTCAGCCGGTCTGGTCGGCTGGCGGGAGGACGCTCTGCACCGCCACGCAGGGGTCCGTGGCGGGTGCGGCGGCGTGGATCGCTTCGGCGGCCCGGGCGGCGAGGTCACGAAAGACCTCGCGCTGCTGCTCGGGTAACCCGCCCAGGACGTGGTCCTCGACGTGGGTGACCCGCCGCTCGGCCTCGGCGAGCGTCTGGCGTCCGCGTTCGGTGGCCACCACCCGTCGGGCCCGTCGGTCCTGGGGGTCGGGCCTGCGCTCGATGAGACCGGCGTTCGCCAGGTCGTCGATGACGTAGGTCAGCACGCTGCGGTCGATGGCCAGGCGAGCGGCCAGGGCGCCCTGCGTGGGCACCTCCTCGTGCACGACGACGGCCAGGATGTGGTAACCCCGACTGCCGTGCGGCAGGTCCTTCAGTAGCTCCTCGACGCGCTCCTGCCAGCGGCGCAGCACCATGCCCAGCGACCAACCGAAGTTCGAGCCGCGCTTGCGGTCGGCCGGCAGCTCGCACGGATCGGTCACGGACATGTCCCGATGCTAGTGGCCGGCGCGTTGATCATCATCCGACATCGCGACAGCCCAGGAATGATTGGCGACCAAGATAGGTTGTCTGACAAACGATAGGCACAGAACATCATGGGTTGATCAAACGATCGCGTGGATGGTGAGACAATGTCGGACTACGGGCACGAACTCCGGTTTGGGTCGTTCCTGACACCCAGCGTGCACGACCCGGATCAGGTGGTGGCGCTGGCCGAGCTGACCGAGGCGGCAGGGCTGGACCTGGTCACCTTCCAGGACCACCCGTACAACGCGGAGTTCCTCGACACCTGGACCCTGCTGAGCTGGGTCGCCGCCCGCACGGAACGGCTCCGGATCTCCGGGAACGTCCTCAGCCTGCCGCTGCGCCCGCCGGCCGTGCTGGCCCGGGCCGCGGCGAGCCTGGACCGGTTGTCGCACGGCCGTTTCGAACTGGGCCTCGGCGCCGGCGCGTTCTGGGACGGGATCGAGGGCATGGGGGCACGTCGGCTGACCGCGGGGCAGGGAGTCGCGGCCCTGCGGGAGGCTATCGACGTCCTGCGCGGCGTCTGGGACGACACCGCCACCGGACCGCTGCGGCTGGACGGGGAGTACTACCCGGTACCCGGAATGCAGCGCGGCCCGAAGCCGGCACACGACATCGACATCTGGCTCGGCGCGTACCAGCCGAAGATGCTGGCCCTGACCGGCCAGAAGGCCAACGGCTGGCTGCCGACGCTGGAATACCTGCGATCTCCGGACCGGGTGACCGCCAACCGGCTCATCGACGAGGCGGCCGTCGCCGCGGGCCGCGAGCCCCGGGAGATCAGGCGGCTGCTCAACCTGTTCACTGTCGACGTCTCATCGCGCAGCAGCGGCTTCCTCCAGGGGCCCGTCGAGCAGTGGGTCGACCAACTGCTTCCGCTGGTCCTGGAGGAGGGGTTCAGCACCTTCCTGATCGGGCGCGACGACCCACGCCTCATCCAGACCCTCGGGCAGGAGATCGCCCCCGCGCTGCGGGAGGCGGTCGCCAGGGAGCGCACCGGGGGTGAGGGCGGCGTCGGGCCGGTCCGCACGAGCGTCGCGCTGGCCGAGCGGCACCCCGGCCTCGACTACGACGCGCTGCCCCCGTCGCTGGCCGACAGGTCCGTCGAGCCCGGTGACCAGGAGTACGAGCGGGTACGCCACACCTACAGCTGGCACGGCTCGCCGGCCCTGGTGATCCGTCCGCGGAACGCCGCCGAGGTGGTCGACGCCGTGTCGTACGCCCGGACGCAGGATGTCCCGCTGTCGGTGCGCAGCGGCGGGCACGGCATCAGCGGCCGGTCGACGAACGACGGGGGAGTCGTCATCGACATGTCCAGGATGAAGAAGGTCGAGGTGCTCGACCGGGCGACACGTCGGGTGCGGCTGGAGCCGGGTGCCCGGTGGGGCGACGTGGCCCAGGCGCTTGCCCCGTACGGCCTGGCCATGAGCTCGGGCGACTACGGAGACGTGGGCGTCGGTGGTCTTGCCACCACCGCCGGCGTCGGATACCTGGCGCGCAAACACGGCCTGACCATCGATCACGTCGTTGCCGCCGAGATCGTCACAGCGGACGGTCGGCTGCTCCGCGTCGACGACGAGCATCACCCCGACCTGTTCTGGGCCGTCCGCGGCGCCGGTGGGAACTTCGGTGTGGTCACCGCGCTTGAGCTGGAGGCGTACGAGGTCGATAAGGTCGTCTACGCCCAGCTCGTCGCGGACGCGACAGACACCGCCCGACTGCTGCGCCGGTGGGGCCAACTGGTCGAGGACGCGCCCCGGGAGTTGACGAGCTTCCTCTCCCTCTTTCCCGGCCGCCGTGGCAACCCCCCGGCTGCCCAGGTCACCCTCGTCTACGCCGGTGCGGACGTCGAGGCGGCACAGTCCGCCCTGAGCCCGTTCCTGGAGATCGGACCGATTCTCGACCAGCAGGCGCAGCTCGTGCCGTACCCGGCGATCGTCGCGCCGCCGGGCAACCAGCATCGGGGGCAGGGGCTGAAGGACACCCGCAGCGGTCTGCTGCACCACGTCACACCGCAGGCCGCCGACCTCATGGAGAACATGATCCACTCCGGCGACGTGATGATCATGCAGTTGCGATCCGTCGGCGGGGCGGTCAACGACGTAGACCGCGACGCGACCGCCTACCCGCACCGGGAGCAGAACTTCTCGGTACTCGCCGCCACGGTCCCGGACCGCCGGCCCCACCTCGACAAACTGTGGGACGAGCTGTACCCGCACCTCGACGGCCTGTATCTCAGCTTCGAGAGCGACACCGATCCAGCTCGGCTGCTGGACGCCTGGCCCGAGCCCACCCTCGGCCGGCTGCGCGCCATCAAGGCCAGCTACGACCCGGACAACGTCTTCAACCGGAACTTCCCGATCCCGCCGGCTGAGCCGGTCGCCTAGAGGGCACCGGACAGGTAGTCGCGGCGACGCTGCGGTTCGAACTTCTCGATCGCGTACCGCAGCATGACCCGGGGCATGACCCGGTAGCGGCGGGAGAGGAACTCCTCCTCCGCCGCTCTGTCCCGGTTGCCCACCTCGCGCAGCATCCAGCCCACCGCCTTGCGGACGAGGTCGTGCGGGTCGTGCAGGAGCCGGTCGCCGAGTCGGAAGGTCCACTCGAAGTCACCGGCCTTGATGAAGGCGAAGGTCGCCATGATGGCGATGCGCCGCTCCCACACGAGGCTCGACCCGGCCAGCCTGTCCAGGACGCTCCGGTCCCGGTCCATCAGCCAGGGGCCGACGATGTACGGCGCGGACGAGTCCACCAGGTCCCAGTTGTTGATCCGGCCGGTGTTGCCCAGGACGATGTCGAAGATCTGACCCCGTTGCGGCTCGTCGCCAGTGCCGAACTTCCGGACCAGGATGAGCAGCGCCGTCAACCGCTCCTCGTGCGCGCCCCCGGTGAGCAACCTCGTCGTCTCGGCCAGCGAGAGGTCGCGCCAGAACCTGCCGGCAACCGTGCGCTGATCGGGCACTGAGACACCGAGGGCCCGGTCGCCCTCGCCGTACCCACCGGGCACCATCTGGAGGAACCGGCTCGTCGCCTCGGCTCGACGTGGATCGGCGAGGCTGGCGAGTGCCCGAGACACGTCGACGCTGGTGGCCATGACCGTCGACGCTACCGGGGCTCAGCCGGCGCGGCGGAGGCGTCCGAGCATTCCGCCTACCACGTCAGCCGTTCACCGGCTCGGTGTGACGGGGTCACCGAACGACAGTCGTCGTGGCCGGACATTCGCGACCCCGACCGGCTTGAGCTGATCGGCGGGAGCACCGGCCACCAGGCGGACAGCAGGGTGTGAGTGAGCGGTTCAGGGGGTAGGACCACGGCTGCTGACGACCGCCCGGGGGCGGAGGCGCCGACATCCGACGTGGTGCCGGCCGTGCCGGAATCTTCCATTCCGGCGGACGCCGATCGAGGAGGGCGTACTGCGATGACGCAGCCGACGATGGATCCCACCGACGCGTTGGCCGAGCTGGGCCGGGTCAGACTCGACGAGGTCAGCCTCGACGACATGCTGCGCCGGATCGCCGACCTCGCCAAGGGCAGCATTCCCGGGACGAGAGAGGTGACTGTCACCCTGGTGCGGGGTCGGGTCGGTTGGACCGGGGCATTCACCGGCGAGCTGGCCCGTGAACTGGACGAGTGGCAGTACGAGCAGCACCGGGGTCCCTGCCTGGATGCCTCCGCCAGCGGTGACACCATCTCCGTGCCGGACATGACCACCGAGGAGCGCTGGCCGGCATGGGCGGAGAGGGCTCGCGGCGCCGGGGTGAAGAGTTCCCTCTCCATCGGGCTTCCCATCCAGGGGTCGGTGGTCGGCGCGCTCAACGTCTACAGCGATTCGCCGAATGCGTTCGACCCGTCCTCGATCGCCAACGCGGAGGGCTTCGCCGCGTACGCGGCGGTGGCACTGGCCAACGCGCACCTGTACGAGAACGCCGCCACACTGGCGGCGCAGATGCGGGAGGCGATGCGGAACCGAGCGGTGATCGAGCAGGCCAAAGGGATCATCATGGGGAGCCGACGGTGCTCGTCGGAGGAGGCGTTCGCGCTGCTGTCGAAGATCTCCCAGGACTCCAACCGGAAGGTGCGTGAGGTCGCCGAGGCCCTGGTCGCCCAGGCGGTGGGCTGAGAGTCAGGGCCCCAGGCCCGGTGCCCGCTCGTGGGTGTGGGTGCCTGGTCGGTGGGTAGGGCTGCATCATGCTGAAGCGAGCGGTGTGGCAGGGAGTGGTGGCGGGCCTGGCCGGGGCGGTGGTGATGACCGCCGCCGAGAAGATCGAACAGCGGGTGACCGGTCGGCCCGACTCCTACGTGCCGGCCCGGGTGCTGGCCAGGCTGACCGGCCTGCCGGAATCCTCCGGGCAACAGCCCCGCTGGCAGAACCTGGCGATGCACTACGGCCAGGGTGCGCTGGTCGGCGTGCTGCGCAGCGTCATGGCGCAGGTCGGGCTGCGCGGTGTCTGGGCCTCAACGATGTTCACGGCGGCGCGCCTGAGCAACGACCAGATCCTGGAGAACGCCACCGGCGTGGGGGCGCCTCCGCTGACCTGGCCCCGCCCCGAGCTCGCCATCGACGTGTTGCACAAGTCCATCTACGCGTTCGCCACCGGAGCGGTGGCCGACGTGCTCGCCGCCCGCGACGGAGCTGGCCCCGGGCAGCGGCACGCGGCGCTCCGTCCCGGTCGCCACGCGGACGTCGGTCCGCTGCCCCGGGCAGCAGCAGGTCGGGCATAGCCGCCGAAGAGCGCCCACGCTCCGGTAGCTGCGTGCGGGGCCGGAGAGTGTTTAGCTGCACGGATGATCACACCCGTTCCCCTCGGTACCTGGCCGACGCCGTTGGAGGCCGCGCCCCGGCTCGCCGCCCGGCTGGGGCTGGCCGAGCTCTGGCTCAAGCGTGACGATCTCAACGGCCTCGGCGGGGGTGGCAACAAGATCCGCAAGCTCCAGTACACCTGCGCCCAGGCGATTGCCGTCGGCGCCACCACTGTCATCACCTCCGGGGCGCCGCAGAGCAACCACGCCCGGCTGACCGCGGCTGCGGCCGCGCGGCTCGGCCTCTCCTGTGTGCTGGTGCTCGCCGGCTCGCCCCCGGAGCGTCGACGAGGCAACCTGCTGCTCGACGGGCTCGCCGGCGCGGAGATCGTCTGGAGCGGCGACCGTCCGCTCGCCGAGGTGGTGGCGACCGAGGCGGAACGACGATCGGCGTACGTCATTCCGTTCGGCGGCACCTCACCTCTGTCGATCCAGGGTTATGTGGACTGCGCTCGGGAGCTGCGGGCCCAGTTGCCGGACGCCGACGGGGTCGAGGTGGTGGCGGCGCTCGGTTCCGGCGGGACGATGGCCGGCCTGGTGCGGGAGTTGGGCGTACAGCGGGTGGTCGGCGTGGATGTCGGTGCCGTGCCGGACCCACGGGCGACAGTCGCCGGGCTGCTCGCCGGCGAGGTGGAGTCGGACGCGCTGCGGATCGACGGCACCCAGGTGGGTGCGGGATACCGAACGCTGACCGACGCCGTCCGGGCGGCGCTGGAGGTGACCGCCCGTACGGAGGGAGTCTTCCTGGACCCGACGTACACCGGTCGGGCGATGGCTGCGCTGCTGACTGGCAGCTTCCCGCACGGCGACCGGGTCGTCTTTCTGCACAGCGGCGGTCTGCCGGGACTCTTCGGCCACCCCGAGCTGTAGGGGGTTCATTCGGGCCAGGCGGAGCCCTCGATGACCCGGACGAAGTCGATGTGGCGGTAGCCGGGCACCCGGTGCTCCAGCACGTCGCCGTTGACGGTCCCGAAGGTGGTGTCCGGCCGGTGCCGGAAACCAGCGGCGAAGGCGTCGACGATGGCCCGCTTGAAGTTCGGCCGCGGATGTGCCGTGGTGACCGCGGCGATGTCGGCCGGCGACAACTCGTGGTAGCCGATCCCGAGCACGTCCGTCTCGACACCTGCGGTGACCAGGGCGACCTCGGGCTCCAGCCGGTACGGAACCTCGGGCGTGGTGTGCAGGGCGATCCCCTCCCAGACGAGTCGGGCCTCGTGTTCGCCGATGCCGTTCGATCGGAGGAAGCGGCGTGCCTCGTCGGCGCCGTCGAGTTCGAAGCGCTGATCGTCGCGGCGGTAGCGTTCGGTCAGTCCCAGATCGTGGAACATCGCTCCCACGTAGAGCAGCTCGGGGTCGGCCTTCAAGCCGAGCCGCCGACCCTGAAGCGTGCCGAAGAGGAAGACCCGCCGCGAGTGATGGAACAGCAGGTCGTCGGCGGCCTGGCGGACCAGTTCGGTGGCGTCGGTGGCGAGCTGCGAGTCGGGGATCTCGATGCCGGCGATCGTTGTCTGGCTCATCACGGTCCTGTCGGTTGGGGAGCTCGGCTGGGCTCCGATGCGTCCAGCGTCACCCGCCTGACCCGCCGCCCGCCCCGTCCTATCTGCCATGCTTCCCTCAGATCAGGACAACATCGGAGGGGGTTGACGCGGTGGGCAGCGGGGCGGCAGGGGTACACCGGGTCACGGCCCTCGTCTTCGACGGCATGACGTTGCTGGACCTTGCCGGACCGTTCGAGGTCTTCGCCGAGGCCGCCAAGTTCGGCGCCCGGTACGAGCTGGAGGTGCGCTCCAGCGATGGTGCCGCCGTCCGTGCCTCGACGGGCCTGCGCGTGCACGTGGATGGCGCGGCCGATGCGGCGACCGACGTCGGGACCGCCCTCGTGGTCGGCGGCGACGTGCTGGCGGTGCGCCCGATCAGTGCCGAACTCACCGCCGCCGCCGTAGCGCTGTCGGACCGCGCCGATCGCACCGCCGCGGTCTGCACCGGCGCGTTCGTCCTGGCCGCCGCCGGTCTGCTGGACGGTCGGCGGGCGACGACGCACTGGCAGCACGCGCGGTTGCTTGGCGCCGCATTTCCGCAGGTCAGCGTCGAGAGCGACGCGATCTTCGTGCGGGATGGGGCGATCTTCACGTCCGCCGGCGTGTCCGCGGGCATCGACCTCGCGCTGGCCCTCGTGGAGCGCGACCACGGTCCGGAGGTCGCCCGGTCGGTGGCCCAGTCGCTCGTGGTCTTCTTGCAACGGCCCGGTGGCCAGTCGCAGTTCTCGCCGTCGCTTGCTCTGCCCCGACCGCGCACTCCGGTGCTGCGGCGGGTGATCGACGCGGTGGCTGCCGACCCGGCCGACGACCACTCGGTGACGGCCCTCGCCGCCCGGGCGCACGTCAGCCCCCGTCACCTCTCCCGGATGTTCCGGCAAGAGGTCGGCAGCAGCCCCAGCAAGTACGTGGAGGGCGTGCGGGTCGACGCGGCCATTCGGTTGCTGCACGCGGGGAGATCCGTCACCGCCTGCGCCCAGCAGGTCGGCATTGGCAGCCCGGAGACGTTGCGTCGGATGTTTCTCGCTCGGGTGGGGGTGCCGCCCCGCGCCTATCAGCAGCGATTTCGAACGACGGAGCGTGACTCGACGATGATGCCGGACGACGAGGGTCCGCCGGACCGGTGACCGCGCGGCGGTGCCCTCCGGCGGAGTCGCGCCGGAGGGCACCGCGCCGAACCGTCGACGGATCAGACGCTGGCGAACTGCTCGCGGTGATCACTGGCGAACTCGGCGAAGGTCCGTGGCTGCCGGCCGACGATCCGCTCGACATGGTCGTTGGTGAAGTCGCCCCACCCGGAGCCGTAGGCGACCCGGTACTCGGCGAGGACCTCTGCCGACCACTGGTCGAGGCCGGCCTGGAGCAGGCCGTCGCGTACCTGTTCCGGGCTCTGCGGCACGTAGCGCACCGGTTGGCCGAGCGCACTGGCGACCTCGTCGGCGGCCTGGTCCAGGGTGATGCTCTCCGGGCCGGTGGGCGTGTAGATCTTGCCCTCGTGCCGCTGCGGCGCGGTGAGGATCGCTGCCCCCGCGGCGGCGATGTCCCGGGCGTCGATCAGGCCGACCCGCGCGTCACCGAAGAGGCCGTAGAGGTGCTCACCGGCCTTGGCGCCGAGCAGGTTCTGCATGAAGTGACTCGGTCGCAGGATGGTCCAGGGGATACCCGACTGCTGTAGCTCCGCGTCGGAGAGCGCGTGGAGTCGGCCGTTGCGGGTGGGCGCGTCGTGCGCGGCCCCGATCGCGGAGAGCCGGACGATGTGCCGCACGCCGGCCTGTCGGGCCGCCCACACCGCGTTCATGCTCTGGCTCGGTGCCAGCGGGCCCATCGGCATCAGCAGCCACAGCGTCGTCACCCCCTCGAACGCCGGGGTCAGCGTGGTGGGGCGGTCCAGGTCGCCGACGACGTACTCGACCCCGTCCAGCCCCGGTGTGCGCGACGCGTCCCGGACGAGAGCGCGGACCGACTGTTTGCCGGCCAGCTCCCGCAGCACCTCCCGCGACACTGTGCCGTTTGCCCCGGTTATCAGAATGGTCATGGTCATCCTCTCGGTCAGGCGGACCGAGGTCGGCCCACCGGTCGCCGACGACGATATAGTCCATAACTTGTACCGTCCAATGATTGGACCAAATTATGAAGCGCAGCACACAGAAGGAGCAGGACCCCGACCTCGGGATCCTGGCCGTGCAGCTTTCCGCACGCGTCCAGCGGGAGATCTTCCGCCGCTCGGCGGAGCAGGGGTTCGACGACGTCCGTCCGCGCCACGGCGCGGTCCTCGCGTACCTGGACGCCGAGGGCACCCGCCCCGGCGAGCTGGCCCGGCTGGCCGGTCGTAACAAGCAGACGATGGGCGCGATCCTCGACGAGTTGGAACGGCTGGGCTACGTCCGGCGTACGCCCGACCCGGCCGACCGCCGGGCAAAGTTGATCGTGCCGACGGATCGGGGTCTCAGCTTCATCGCGGCCTCCGACGGCTTCGTGCACCTGATCGAGCAGAAGCTCGCCGACACGCTCGGCCCCGACCGGTACCGCGACTTCAGGGACGCGCTGGCCCGTGGCGTGGCGAGCCTCCCGGCGACGGGCCAGGACACCGAGGGCTGAGCGGGCATGTGCCGGCGCCAAGCGGGTACGCCGCCGTGGCCCTCAGGGCCGGCGGAACGCCCAGGCTGACCGTCTTTCACGCAGCCGAGGAGCACCGACATGCCTATCGCGGGGCGGGCCCGACTCACACCAACGGTCTCCCTGGTGCTGCTGGCGTCGATCCTGGTGTCCTTCCTGGCCGCGTCGGCGGCCCCGACCCCGCTCTACGGTGTCTACCAGGAACGCTGGCACTTCTCGCCGGTCACGACCACAGTGGTGTTCGCCGTCTACGCCCTCGCGGTGCTGGCGTCGCTGCTCACGTTCGGCAGGTTGTCCGACCACGTCGGTCGACGGCCGGTGCTGGCCGTCGCGATCGCGGTGCAGATGCTCGCGTTGGTCGTCTTCATCGTCGCCAACGGCGTTGCTGCCCTGTTGGTCGCCCGCCTCGTGCAGGGGCTGGCGGCCGGCGCCGCCACCGGCGCGGTGGGCGCCGCCATGCTCGACATCGACAGGGCCCGGGGCACGCTCGCGAACTCGATAGCCCCCGGCATCGGCACCGGAAGTGGCGCACTGCTCTCGGCGCTGCTCATCCAGTACCTGCCCGCGCCGACGCGACTGGTGTACCTCGCGCTGCTCGTGATCCTGCTGATCCAGGCCGTCGGAGTCGCGCTGATGCCGGAGACCGTCACCCCGATGGCCGGGGCCCGAGGCAGCCTGCGGCCGGACATCACGCTGCCCCGCTCGGTGCGCCAACCCGTCCTGGTCGTCATCCCGGTGCTCTTCGCAGTGTGGGCGCTGGCCGGGTTCTTCGGCGCGCTCGGCCCGGCGTTGATCCGCAGCCTCATGAACACGTCGATCGTGGTCGGTGGTCTGGTCCTCTTCGTCTTCGCCGTCTTCGGGTCGGTCGCCGTGCTGGTACAGCGCAACACCGCCGCGCGGACCGTGATCCTGACCGGAATCGTCGCGCTCATCCTGGGCATGGTCGTCACGTTGGTGGCGGTCATGGCGCAGTCCGTCCCGATCTTCTTCGTCGGCCTCGCGTTCGGGGGCGTCGGCTTCGGCAGCGGCTTCCAGGGCAGCCTCAAGACGGTCATGCCGCTGGTCGAGGCGCACCAACGCGCCGGCGTGCTGTCCGTGCTCTACGTCGTCTGCTACGTCGGCTTCGGTCTGCCCACGGTGATCGCCGGCTTCCTCGTGGTCTACGCCGGCGGCTTGCCGAGGACCGCCGACGAGTACTCCGTCGCCGTCATTCTCCTCGCCCTGGTCGCCCTGTTGGGGGTGCGCAGGGCCACCCGGATGGCGCCGGGCTGATGCCGGGAAGCCGGCGCCGAGCACTGATGCAGGCAGTAGCGTGGTGATCAGGAAGGGGGGCGGCGATGAGCCCGAAGGTGGCCCAGGGCGACGCGAGTGCGACGTCGCGCATCGAAAGCCTGGACGTCAAGCTTGAGGTGATCGTCATCCCGGTCTCCGATGTCGATCGGGCGAAGGCGTTCTACGAACGGCTCGGGTGGCGGCTCGACCAGACCCCGCCCGGCATCGTCCAGTTGACGCCGCACGGCTCCGCGTGTTCCGTACAGTTCGGCCCCGGGCTCACGTCGGCGGCACCCGGCTCGGCCACGGCGTACCTGATCGTGTCCGACGTCGAGGCGGCCCACGACACCCTCGCCGCGGCCGGTGTCGAGGTCGGCGACGTCTTCCACGTCAGCCCGGACGGCCCGGTCGACGGGCCGGACCCGCAGCGTCGCAGCTACGTCTCGCGCGCCACGCTGCGCGACCCGGACGGCAACACCTGGCTGATGCAGGAGATCACCACCAGGCTTCCCGGACGCATCGAGGGCGGCCTCACGTCGTTCGGCTCCACGAGCGACCTGGCGAGCGCGCTTCGACGCGCCGCCGCCGCCCACGGCGAGCACGAGGAACGTACGGGCGAGCATGACGACAACTGGCCCGACTGGTACGCGGCGTACATGGTGAGCGAGCAGTCGGGGGCCAAGCCGCCCGAGTGAGCCACGCCGACGCCTAGGACCTACTGATCGACGTGCTGCCGGTGAGTCACCTGACGACTCACCGGCAGCGCCATTTCCGTTTCAAAATGCGCGCGGCTACCCGCTGCGCGCTGTTCGTACGGGCGATGTACGCGAGTTGTACGCCGACCGTCCTACCATCCCCTGGACACGATGATCTTCGATCCAAGCGGCGCCCCCGGACTCAGAGCTGACCCGGGTGCGTGCCGTGCCTCGTCGCCTGTGCGCGGTCCCCCGGCCGCCGGTAGGGAGGAGACCTCGATGACGAGTCCTGGTGCGGGCGGTGCGATGCCGTGACGCGGGTACGGTTTCTCGCCCTCGGCCCGCTGCACGCCGAGGTCGGTACAGAGTGGCTCGACCTCGGGCCCGTCCGGCAACAGGCGGTCTTCGCGATCCTGCTGTTCAACGCGAACCGTGTGGTCACACCGGCGTCGATCCTGCAGGGAGTCTGGGGCGGCCAGGCCCCGGCGACCGGCACGAAGCTGATCCCGCCGTACATCTATCGGCTGCGACGCACGCTCCAGGCGGCGTGCGTCGGCCACGACGGTCCCGCGATCGACAGCTCCCGGATCGGCTACCGACTGCGCCTCGGTTCGGCCCGCACCGACGTCGCGGACTTCGACGAGGCGGTTGAGCGGGCGGCTGCCGCCGAGACGGCCGGCGACCTCGCCGGGGCCGCGGCGCTACTGGCCGAGGCCGAGCGGAACTGGGCGGGCGAGCCGTTGGCGGGCCTGACCGGTCCGTACGCGGAGAACCGTCGGCAACACCTGCTCGAACGCCGCATCGTCTGCCTGGAACACCGGCTGGAACTGCATCTGCGGCTGGGCGACTGCCATCGGGCGATCCCCGCGCTCATCGCCCTGCAGGCGGAGTATCCCCTGCGGGAACGGCTGGCGATCATGCTGATGACCGCCCTGTACCAGACCGGCAGGCAGAGCGAGGCGATCGACGTGTTCGGCGCCTTCCGTACCCGCCTGGCGACCGAATTGGGCGTCGAGCCGACCCCGGCGCTGCTCGCGGCGTACGCCTCGATGTTGCGCGGCGACCTGGGCCCGACCTGGGTGCCGGGCCGTTTTCCCGAAGGACACGCCCGGGCACGGGCGGCCACCAACACGTGATGCGCGGCGACGCCGCGCGGTGAGGCGGAGCAGATGGACGACGGCCTTGCCCCGGTGCGGCCGGGGGACGCCGGATGGTTTCTGGGTCACTCCCTGCGGGAGCGGCTGACCGGCGCGGTGCCGACCGGCCCCGTCGACGAGGATCTCGGCCGGATCCGGCTGAAGATGTGGTTGGACGAGCCGGTCCACGCGAGGCGGCCCGACCTGATCCCGCAGCGCCTGGCCCAGCACGGGCTCGACGAGGCCGACCTCATCCGGGTCCTGGGCGAGCAGCCCGAGACCGTTCGGTCCCGGTTCGACACGGCACCGGATCACGCCCGTCGGCTGGTCGAGGCCGCGCGGCGACATCCGGCCACCTCGGTGGCGCCCGGCCACAGCGCGGCCGGACACGACGACGGCGCGGGATTCGCGGTGCTCGTCGCGCCGCTGATCGTCGACGCCCTCGAACGGTTGGGTGCACGGGTGGCGGCGTTGGTCGACGGCCATCCGCACCTGTCCGCCGAGGCGCTGACCACGCGGTTGGGCCCCGGGCCGATAGACACCGTCAACATGCTGGTGGCCCGGACCATGGCGCTGGAGCTCAACGTGCTGCGGATCCGGGGCGAGCTGTCCGGGAGCAGCCCGCACGAGCGCTTCCACGACTTCCTCCACCGGTTGGAGCAGCCGCAGCACGCGCTGCGCCTGCTGCGCGAATACCCGGTGCTGGCCCGGGATCTGATGCGGGTCGTGGACAACTGGGAGGCCAGCCGGCTGGAGTTCGCCGAGCGTGTCGTCGCCGACCACGCGGAGCTGTCCGACCGGTGCGGTGGGCCGGACTCGCTCGGCGACCTGGCCGAGGTGAGCTTCGGGGCGGGCGACAACCATCGGGGTGGTCGTTCGGTGGCGGTCGTCCGCTTCGCGACCGGCGCGCGGGTGATGTACAAGCCCCGGCGTCTACAGGTGGACGGCCACTTCCAGCACCTGCTGGTCTGGCTCAACGAGCGCGGAGCGCACCCCGCGCTGCGGACGTTCTGGGTCGTCGACCGTGAGGTGTACGGGTGGACCGAGTTCGTCGAGAGTGGACCCTGCGCCGACCGGGACGCGCTCGGCCGGTTCCATCGGCGGCAGGGCGCCCTGCTGGCACTGTTGCAGGCCCTCGGCGCGACGGATTTCCATCAGGAGAATGTGATCGCCTCCGGTGAGCACCCGATGCTCATCGATCTGGAGGCGATGCTGCACAACTGGCAGTGGGAGCGGCCGATCGGCGACCAGGCGGGCTACCTGCAGAGCGCCGGGGTCGCGTTGATGAGCCGGTCCGTCGTCACTGTGGGGCTGCTGCCGGCACCGGTGCTCTGGACTGAGGGCAACCAGGTCAACCAGTTCGACATGAGTGGGATGTCCGGGGCCGGTGGGCAGTTGACCGCCCGGCCGGTCACGGTCTGGGACGGGTTCGGCACCGACGAGATGCGCCTGGATCGGCGGCGGGTCCTGCTGCCCGGCTCGGGGAACCTGCCCACCCTGGGTGAGCAGCGTCTGGACGTGACGGAGTTCGCGCCCGAAATCGGCGACGGATACCGCACGCTCTACCGGATCCTGCTGCGACACCGGGACGAGTTGCTGGGGCCGTCCGGCCCGTTGGCCGCGTTCGCGCACGACGAGGTGCGGGTGGTCCTGCGCGCCACCGAGTCGTACGTCCGGCTGCTCGCCGAGGCGCAGCACCCGGACCTGCTGCGTGACGCGTTGGACCGGGACCGGTACTTCGAGAACCTGTGGGCCGGGCACGAGCACCGCGAGGACCGCGACGCCCTCATCGCCGCGGAACTGGCCCAGATGTACGCCGGCGACGTTCCGATCTTCGTGACCACACCGTCGTCGACGGACCTCACCGGTGGCGACGGCACCGTGGTGTCGGGAGCACTGCGCCAGACCGGCCTGGACGCGGTCCGCGACCGACTGGTGGGCATGTCCGAAGACCACCTGGCCCAGCAGAGCTGGATCATCGAAGCCTCGCTCACCGCGCTGATCATGGGGGATCCGTCGCGGTGGCGTCCACCGAGCCGCCCGGGCGCGGTGGTCCTGCCGCCGCCGGTCGTACCCGCGAAGGTCGTGCACTCGCCTGTCGCCCCCGCGACCGTCGCACCTGAGCGCCTCGTCGACGCGGCGCGCATCATCGGTGATCGGTTGCTGGCGACCGCGCTCGCCGAGGACGACCGGATCTGCTGGCTGGGCCTGAGCCTGATCGCCGACAAGGTGTGGATGCTCGGCCCCAGCGCCATGGACCTCTACAACGGCATCAGCGGCATCGCCCTGTTCCTCGCCCGGCTGGCCGACGTCACCGGCGACACGGTCTACCGGCAGGCCGCCGACCGGGCCGCCACGATGATGCTCCGCGAGGCGCGGAGCTGGCTCACCGGCCCGACCGCGACCGCGGGCGTCGGTGGCTTCGACCACCTGGGCGGTTCGGTCTACGCCCTGAGCCACCTCAGCGCCGTCCTGGACCGCGCCGACCTGGTCGACACCGCCGTGGACCTGGCCGCCTCGATGGTCACGCACGCCATCGAAAGCCGCGAGTACGACATCATCAACGGCAGCGCCGGCGGGCTGCTGGCCCTGCTGTCGCTGCACCGGGTCACCGCGGACCCCAGCCTGCTCGACGGCGCCCGGACGCTGGCCCGACACACGCTCAGCGGCGTACGGCCGGTCGGCGACGGGGTCGGCTGGTCCGGCACCCTCTACGCGGACACGCCGCTGGCCGGCTTCTCCCACGGCGCGTCCGGTATCGCCACCGCCCTGGCCCGATGGGACCGGTACACCGGGACGCACGAGCATCGCGACACGGTGGACGCGGCGCTGCGCTACGAACGCACGGTGTACGACGAGGCGACCGGCAACTGGCGCGACCTACGTCCGGACACGCCGGAGGGCGACTCCATGGTCGCGTGGTGCCACGGCGCGGCCGGGGTCGCGATGGCCCGCGCCGAACTCCTCGGCTACGCCACCGACGACGCGCTGCTGCGCGACGACCTGCGGCGTGCGCTGACGGCGACGCTGGAGCCGAGAAACCTGCTGCACAACCACTCGATCTGCCACGGCGACCTCGGCAACGCCGAGGCCGCACTGGTCGCCGCCCGAGCCCTCGGGGACGACGAGGCGGTCCAGCGCGCCACCGCGATCGGGGAGACCGCTGTCGCGGACATCGAGAACCGCAACTGGCGGTGCGGTGTGCCAAGGGGTGTGGAGACACCGGGGCTGATGAGCGGCCTGGCCGGCATCGGTTACGCGCTCCTGCGCTGGGCCGATCCGGCGGGTGTGCCGTCGGTGCTGCTGCTGGAGCCGCCGACCGACCATCGCGGTGCCATCGATCTGCCATAGCGCGGTCCTACGGTTCCGCCCGTGGAGGCCCATCCACGTATCGCGCTTCACCACCTATAGATCGGAGTTTCAGATGGACTACATCAGGGCGTGGAAGGACCCGGTCTACCGGGCGTCCCTCAGCGCCGAGGACCGGGCCAGCCTGCCGGCGAACCCGGCCGGCTTCGTCGAGCTGAACGACCAGGAGCTCGACGGCGCCGACGGCGGCACGTGGACCCCGACTCCCACGATCACCGTGGTCACCGGGGCCGCCGGCTGCTTCTCCTTCAACGGCACCTTCTGCAACGGCACCTGCGCGGCGTTCACCGCCGGCTGTTGCGGCTGACCGAGCCACCTCGGCGGGGAACACGGCCCGTCCTTCACGACTGCGTTCTCTCGCCGGCACATCCCCGAATCCCTTGAGGAGAGCCCTTAATGAACATCGTGCAAGCCTGGAAGGACCCCGAGTACCGGGCGAGCCTTTCCGCCGAGCAGTTGGCGGCGCTGCCGGAGCACCCCTGCGGCGTGGTCGAGCTCGGTGACGACGTCCTCGCGCACATCGCCGGCGCGCGCACCGAGGGCCTGTGGACCCTCGGCTGCTGTGGCGGCTTCACCGCCCGGGAGACCCCGTGCGGTTCCTGTGGCGCGACGTGCGGCGGAACCACCTGTGGCACCTGCCAGACGCAGTCGACCTGCGGTCTGTGCACCGCCTGATCCACCCGCTCCACCGGCGGTGCCCGGACACCTGAGATGTCCGGGCACCGTCCCCCGCGAGACCCGACCGCTGCGCGAGAGAGAGCACCCCCGATGACGCAGTCGCACCCGCCCGGCCACGACCCGGTGGACGTTTCGAACCCCTGCTGGTACCTGGCGTACTCCCTGCCGGAGAGGCTCGGCGGCGCGGCGCCGACCGGCTCGGCGGACGAGGACCGGGGGCGGCTCCGGCTCGATCGGTGGAAGAACGAACCGGTCTTCGCCGGTGACACGGACCTGTTCGAGAGCTGGCTCGACGCCCTCGACCTCGACGAGCCCACCCTGACCACTGTGCTCGGCGAGACGCCGGAGACGGTCCGCAGCAGGTTCGCCGACATCCCGGACTACGTGCGCACCATCGAACGGGCCTGGCGCAACCACCGGCCGGGCGAGACCGGTGCCGCCGACCAGCACGGGCACGACCATGACCACGACCACGACCACCACCACGTGCCGCACCCGCACGCCGCGTTCGTCGAGCTGGTGCGCCCGCTGGTGGACGACGGTGTCCGCCGGGTACGCGAGGCGGTGCACGCGGCCTGCGCGGGTGCGCCGGGACCACACCTCGACGCCGACCTGCTCGCCGACCAACTCTGCGAGCCGCCCTACGGGGCGATCAACCTGCTCGTCGGCCGGGTGCTCGTGCTGGAACTCAACGTCCTGCGCGTGCAGGGGCAGTTGGAGGGGGAGACCTCGCAGCAGCGCTTCGAGGACTTCGCCCGGCGGCTGCGCGACCCGAAGTACACGCTCGACGTGCTGATGGAGTACCCGGTGCTGGCCCGGGACGCGACGATCCTCATCGACAACTGGGTGGACGCCCGGGTCGAGTTCGCCCAGCGCCTCGTCGCGGACGCCACAGCGCTGACCGCCCGGCTGGGCGACCCGGCGGAGCTGGGCAGCGTGACCGAGGTGTCGTTCGGCGCCGGTGACTCACACCGCGGCGGCCGCTCGGTCGGGTTCGTCCGCTTCGCCAACGGCGCCCGCGCCGTCTACAAGCCCCGAGGCCTGCAGGTCGAGCTGCACTTCCAGCAACTGCTGGACTGGCTCAACACGCGCGGCGCACAGCCGTCGCTACGCACCATGTGGGTGCTCGACCGCGGTGACTACGGGTGGTCGGAGTTCGTCACCGCCGGGCCCTGCGCCGATCACGACGCGCTGCGCCGCTTCTACACCCGGCAGGGCAGCTACCTGGCGTTGCTGCACAGCCTCGCGGCCGTCGACTTCCACCTGGAGAACATCATCGCCGCCGGCGAGCACCCGATGCTTGTCGACCTGGAAGCCCTCTTCCACCCGCAGGGCGAGCAGACGGACCAGCAGATCGGCGTCTCGGCGGAGTCGTTCCGGACGATGCGGGAGTCGGTCCTGGAGGTCGGGCTCCTGCCCCGGCCCATCATCTACCAGGACGACGACGGCGTCGGCGGCGTCGACTTCAGCGGCCTGGCCGGCACCGCCGGGCAGCTCACGCCCACCCCGGTCGCCACCTGGGAGGAGTCCGGCACCGACGAGATGCGCCTGGTCCGCAAGCGCATCGAGATGGGGGGCGGGCAGAACCTCCCCAGCCTGAGTGACACGGCACACCACACCCTCGACTTCAGCGCCGACATCATGGCCGGGTTCGAGCAGACCTACCGGCTGCTGCACCGCCACCGCGACGAACTGCTGGCACCGGACGGGCCGGTGGCCGCGTTCGCCGGTGACGAGGTACGCGTGATCCTGCGCGCCACCCGCACCTACGGCAAGTTGCTGCAGGAGAGCCGCCACCCCGACCTGCTACGCAACGCGCTGGACCGGGAGCGGTTCTTCAGCTTCCTCTGGTTGCAGGAGGAGTGGCCCGGGGCCGAGGCCCGGATCGCCACCGCCGAGCAGGCACAGCTGAGCCGCGGCGACATCCCCTTCTTCAGCACGACGCCCGCCTCGCACGACTTCGTCGCCGGAGATGGCTCGGTGGTCGCCGGGGTGCTGCCCACCAGCGGCCTGGAGCGGTCGCGGCAGCGCATCGGCGCCCTCTCCGAAACCCACCTGGCCCAGCAGACCTGGATCCTGCGTAGCTCGCTCGCGGCGCTGACGATGGGCGTGGAGAGTCAGGGGCAGTGGTCGGAGTACCAGGTCACCGCCGCCACCGTTCCCGCCGATGTGGACCGGTTCATCGCCGCCGCGTGCGCTGCCGGCGACCGGCTGCTGCTGTCGGCCGACACCGGCGAGGACTCGATCGCCTGGCTCGGGCACACCCTGGTGGCCGACAAGATCTGGCAGCTTGGCCCGGTCGGGATCGACCTTTACAGCGGGTTGTCCGGGATCGCGATCTTCCTCGGCTACCTCGGCGAGGTCAGCGGCGAGCAGCGCTTCCGCAGCGCCGCCGAGGTCGCCGCCGGCATGCTGGTACGTCAGATCGACCTGCTCGACGAGACGCCGACGGAGAGTTTGGAGAACTTCACAGTCGGCGCCTTCAACGAGCTGGGCGGACCGCTGTACGCGTTGAGTCACCTGGGTGCCCTGTGGCAGCGCGAGGACCTGTTGGACGCCGCCGGACGCATCGTGCCCGTCCTGCTGCACCTCGCGCCGCAGGACGAGGCGTACGACGTGATCAGCGGCGCGGCCGGAGCGATCCTCGCGCTGCTGGCGTTGCACGCGGCACGGCCGTCGGAGCCGGTCCTCGACGCGGCCCGCACGTTCGCCCGGATCCTGCGGGACAAGGCCGAGCCGGCCGGCGACGGGATCGGCTGGGCGGGCGCGGTGAACCCGAGTCGGCCGCTGGCGGGTTTCTCACACGGGGGGTCCGGCATCGCGGTCGCCCTGGCCCGGCTGGACCGGGCCCTCGGCAACCGCGACCATCTGCC
This sequence comes from Micromonospora sp. NPDC048947, assembly GCF_040649495.1. Classification (NCBI taxonomy): domain Bacteria; kingdom Bacillati; phylum Actinomycetota; class Actinomycetes; order Micromonosporales; family Micromonosporaceae; genus Micromonospora; species Micromonospora sp. NPDC048947. Next base: position 528,947 of record NZ_JBEZFO010000001.1, on the reverse strand, counting down.
GCTGGTCGAGGGAGCGATGCGCTATGAACGCTCGGCCTTCGACCCGGAGCACATGTGCTGGCTCGACCTGCGCGACACCACGCCGGAGCGGTACTCGATGGTCGCCTGGTGCCACGGCGGGCCCGGCATCGCGCTCGCCCGCGCCGACCTCGCCGGCTACGTCGGCGACCACGAACTGCTCGACCGCGACCTCGCCGACGCCAGCACCGGCATGTTGCGGTTCGGCCTGACCGGCGAGGTCATCACGGGCACCGGCAACCACAGCATCTGCCACGGCGACCTCGGTAACGTCGAGGCCCTGCTGGCCGCGGCACGGGTCCGTGGCGACGAGGACGCCGCCCGGCAGGCCGAGCTGGTGGCCGCCAGCATCCTGGACTACATCGACCGGGACGGCTGGCTGTGTGGGGTTCCGCTCGGTGCGGAGACTCCGGGCCTGATGAGCGGCATCGCCGGCATCGGCTACAACCTGCTGCGTCTGGCATTGCCGGAGCGGGTTCCGTCGATCCTGCTGGTCGAGCCTCCGGTTCCGGCGGTGGGCGGTGACCCGCGTGGCTGAGCAGCAGCTCTGGCCGTACCGGCCGCAGGCGTTGGCGACCTACCGCGGTGGCGTGCACGACGGCCCGGCGCGGAGCCCCATCCGGTCCTCACGACGGCCGCTGGTCGCGCTCGCCGTGCTGCTGCTGATCGGCGTGGGCTTCGCGGCGGTCATGCGGGTGCCACGGACTGTCGACGGCGCCGTGATCGGTGCCGACGGGCCGAATCTGGTCTCCATGTTCGCCGGGCGCCTCAGTCCGGAGCCGGCGCCGGGCACGGAGGTCACCCTCGTGCAGGAGGGTGGCCGGTCGACACTGCGGGTGGTCCGGGCCGAGGTCGTCGACGACACCGCCGATCGGCGCTGGAACATCCCGGCGGAGGTGCCCCGGCCGGTCACCATCGTCTGGCTCGCCGGAGACGCGAAGGAGAGCTTCGGCCGGCTCAGTCTCGTGGTCGCCAATCCCACACTGCTGGAGTTGGTGCCGGGCGTTGAGGGGGTCCTCCGATGACGATGAGCTGGCTGCGACCACGTCGCCGGGTGCCGATCATGCTCCAGATGAGCGCCACCGAATGCGGTGCCGCGTGCCTGGCCATGGTCTTCAGCTCCTACCGGCGGTGGACCTCTGTCGCCGAGTGCCGCGAGCAGTTGGGCATCGGCCGTGACGGGGCCACGGCGTTGCAGATGACCCAACTCGCCCGCCGGACGGGGATGCGGGCCCGAGGTGTCAGCGTCGACATCGACGGACTGCCACAGCTGCGGTTGCCGGCGATCGTGCACTGGAACTTCCGGCACTATCTGGTGCTGGAGCGGTGGGACCGACGCGGCGCCGTCGTCGTCGACCCGGGGATGGGCCGGCGGCGGATGAGCCGCGAAGAGTTCGGCGAGGGGTTCACCGGAATCGCCATCGAACTCACCCCGGGCGAGGAGTTCGAGCGACGCTCCAGCCCGGGACGGCTGGCCTCGCTGCGGTTCGCCCGCAGCATGCTGACGTTCTCCCGTCCGCTGCTCGGCCTGGTCCTGGTCGTCTCGCTGCTGCTCCAACTGGCGGTGCTGCTGCCCGCACTGATCACCAAGTTCGCGGTCGACACGGTGATCGGGAAGGGGCAGGTCGAGGCCCTGACCGTCCTCGGACTCGGCATGCTCCTGCTGTTGGCCACCCAGGGGGTGGGCACCTACGCCCGAGGTGCCGCTCTCAACGTGTTGCACGCCCGCATGGACGACACCATGATGCGGCGCTTCTTCGACCACCTGCTCGCCCTGCCGTACTCCTACTTCCAACTGCGCAGCAGCGGCGACCTGCTGATGCGGATGTCCAGCAACACAGTCATCCGCGACCTGGTCACCAGCCAGACGATGTCCCTCGTCCTCGACGGACTGTTCGTCGTCGTCTACATCGGCATGCTCCTGGCGTTCACGCCGCTCTACGCCTGGCTGGTGCTGGGTCTGGGCCTGCTGCAACTCGGCGCGATAGTGGCGACGTACCGGGCCATGCGGGAACGCACGCACCGGGACATCGCCGCACAGGCCGAGGAGCAGAACTACGCGGTCGAGGTGCTTGCCGGCGCCGAGACGGTGAAGGCGATGGGCGCCGAGCAGCAGGTGCTCGGCCGCTGGTCCGGGCTGTTCCAGACCCGGCAGTTCGCCTCGCTGCACCGCCGTCAGCTGGAGACCGGGTTGGAGGCGACACTCGGGGTGTTCCGGATGGGATCGCCGCTGCTCCTGCTGTGGGTCGGCGCGCACCAGGTCGTCGCCGGCGCGATGTCGCTGGGCACCATGCTGGCGCTCAACGCCCTCGCCGCGGCCGTGCTCACCCCGCTGATGGGCCTGGTCAACACGGCTCGTCAACTACAGACGGTCGGCACCCACCTGGAACGGATCCGGGACGTGATGGACGAGGCCGCCGAGCAGGACCGGTCCACGTCCCAGCCACCGGGCCGCATCTCCGGGCAGGTGACACTGAGCGGAGTCGGAATGCGCTACAGCGCCAACGCCGCCTGGGCCGTACGCGGAGTCGACCTGACCATCCCGCCCGGCGCGAAGGTGGCGCTGGTCGGGCGGACCGGTTCGGGCAAGACGACGCTCGCCAAGACGATCATCGGACTGTACGTGCCCACTGAGGGCGAGGTCCGCTTCGACGGGCGTCTGCTGCAGGACCTCGACTTCCGCGAGTTGCGACGCTGGTGTGGCATGGTCACCCAGGAGCCTGCCCTGTTCGCCGGGTCCGTCCGCGACAACATCTCCCTCGGGCACCCGGCCGCGACCTACGACGAGGTCATTCTCGCCGCCGAGCGCGCGCAGATCCACGACGAGATCATGGCGATGCCGATGGCGTACGAGACCCGACTCACCGAGGGCGGCGGAGGGCTCTCCGGCGGCCAACGGCAACGGCTGGCCCTCGCCCGCGCCCTCGTGCACAACCCGCCGCTGCTGCTGCTCGACGAGGCGACCAGCCACCTGGACGTGGTCACCGAGCGTCGGGTGGACGAGGTCCTCTCGGCGCTGTCGTGCACCAGGATCGTCATCGCGCACCGGTTGAGCACCGTGCTCAACGCCGACCTGATCGGTGTGATGGAGGAGGGTTCCCTGGTGGAGCAGGGCACGCACGACGAGTTGATCGCGCACGGGCGCTACTACGAGGCGCTGATCCGCGACCAGCTCCAGACGGCCCGACCGCTGTAGTCGGGCGTCTCACTCGGGCGGGGTCATCGGGCCGGGGTGGCCGGGCGCGACGCGTGCCAGCAGCTGCCGCACCACGTCGGCGGCGGGGTCGCCCAGGTCGTCGTAGATCCGGATCGCCCGCTGCCATGCCTCGGCAGCGGCCGGAGGATCCGCCATCGCCTCGCGCGCCTCGCCCAACCGGACGAGGGTCAGCCCTTCGTGATACCGGTTGGCCGATTCCTGGAAGCGTTGGACCGACTGCTCGTAACAGACCGCCGCCCTGGCCGGGTCACCGAGCCGGTGGTACGCGAAGCCCAGACTGTCCAACGTCGCGGCCTGCCCGACGCGATCGTCGATCGCCTCCTGTTCGGCCAGCGCCTCGGCGCAGTCGACGACGGCCTGGTGGTAGTCGCCGGTCAGGGCGTGCAGGTAACCCTTGACGTTCAGCGCGCGCGCCTCAGCGTACCGGTTGCCGATGAGCTGCGAGACCCGCAGCGCCTCGGCACTGTGTTTGAGCGCCTCGTCCAGCCGGCCGTACTGGGTGCAGTGCTCGGTGTACTGCCGCAGGATCAGCGCCAGGCTGTCCAGGTCCTCAAGCTGTTCGTACAGTTCGAGCGCCCGCTGCACGTGGTGCTCGGCCGCGTGCTGGTCGCCGAGCCGCATCAGCGCGCGGGCGAGCATCCGACTGGTCTGCGCCTGCGCCCGGATGTCACCGACCCGCTGGGCCGCCGCGAGCGCCGCCTGCTGGGCCGCGAGCTGCTCCTGGAACATGCCCCGAGGCGCGAGGTACGCGGCCAGGGCCCAGGCGAGCTGGCAGGCGTACCGCTCGAAGCCGGTCTCCGCTGCCTGACGCAGCACCCGCAGCAGAACGGGGTGCTCGGCGTGGAACCAGGCCGCCGCGGAGACCCGGTCGGGCATCGGCACGTGCACGTTCGTCGGCATCGGTGGTTCCAGCTCGATGGGTGCCCAGGTCGGCTGGAGCAACACCGCGCCGGGGTGGGCGCTGTGCAGGTAGTGGTCGTACATCCGGCGCGCGGCGGCCTGTCGCTCCTCGGCCACGTCGGATGCCTGGGCCAGTTCGGCCGCGTACGACCGGAGCAGGTCGTGCAGGGCGTACCGCTCGGGTAGGTGCTCGGTCAGCAGGTGCAGCCGGGTCAGCTCCTTCAGCAGCGGGGTGACGGCCGCCCGGGGCCGGCCGAGCAGCGCGGCGGCGGCGTCTCCGGTCAGGTCGGGGCCCGGGTGCAGGCCCAGCAGGCGCAGCAGGCGGGCCGCCCCGCTGCTCAGCGCCCGGTACGACCAGGAGAAGATTCGGCGGACGTCCCCGTCGGCCAGTTGCTCCAACCGGGACTCTGACGGGCGTAGTTGGGCCGCGACGGCGTCGATCGGGAAGGTGGACCGGGCGGTCAGCCGGGCCGCCACGATGGACAGGGCGAGCGGGAGGCGACCGGTCGACTCGATCACCTCGCTGGCCGCCGCCGGTTCCGCCGCCACCCGGTCGTCGCCCAGCCGGCTGCGGAGCAGCCTCGTCGACTCGGCGGCCGTCAGCACCGCCAGCGTCAACGGTCGTGCGCCTTCGGCCACGGCGAGACTGCTGAGCTGGTCACGGCTGGTCACCAGGACCGCGCACCGACCCACGCCGGGCAGCAGTGGCCGTACCTGGTCGGCGTCGCGCGAGTTGTCGAGGACGACGAGCATCCGACGTGAGGCCAGCAGGCTGCGGTACAGCCCGGCCCGAGCGTCGACGCTGCTGGGGATGCGGCCGACCGGTACGCCGAGCGCCTCGAGGAAGTCGACCAGGGCGTCGGCGGGGGACACCGCGTCCGCGTCGTCGTAGCCTCGCAGGTTGACGTACAACTGGCCGTCGGGAAAGCGGTCGGCGGCCCGATGGGCCCAGTGCAGCGCGAGCGTCGTCTTGCCCACGCCGGCCATACCGCTGATGGTGACGATGTCCACGGTGGTGGGTTGTGCGGGCCGGGCGCCGAGGGTCGCGTCGAGGAGATCGAGTTCGGCGGTGCGCCCGACGAAACCAGGTAGGGCCAGTGGTAATTGCTGAGGGCGGTCCGGTGCCGCCCCGGCCGACGCCTCGTCCGTCGGCCCGGTCGCCGCGGCCTGCTTGCCGAGGCGGTGGTGCAGGACGTCGTCGTGCAACCGGGTCAGCTCGGGGCCGGGGTCCATCCCGGTCTCCTCGGCCAGCGCCCGCCTGGCTTGCTGAAACGCTGCCAGAGCCCCAGCGATGTCGCCGATCTGGTAGAGACCGGTCATGAGTTGGGACCAGGCCCGTTGCCGCAGTGGGTGACGGTCGAGCAGCGCCCGCAACCGGGGGATCACCTGGGCCGCCTCGCCGAGCGCGAGCCGCGCCGCAGCGTGGTCCTCCTCGGTCAGCAGCCGCCGCTCCGTGATCCGCGCGACCCGGCCGGTGAGGAGCCGGGGCAGCGGCAGCCCGGCGAAGGCGGGCCCCCGCCACATGCCGAGCGCGTGGGCCAGTTCCGGCTGCGCCGCCGCCGGGTCGCCGGCAGCCAGCGCTGCCCGTCCGCGCGCCGCCGCCGCGTCGAACCGGTCCACGTCCCGCTCGTCCGGCTCGACGCGAAGCAGGTAGCCGCACGGTGTGGTGAGGATCCGGCGGCGCTCACCGGCCGCACAGTCGAGTGCCTGGCGCAGCCCTCGTAGGTAGGTGCGCAGGTTCGCGGCGGCCGAGGCGGGCGGCTGGTCGCCCCACACCATCGTCATCAGCTCGTTGGCGGAGATCGCCTCACCCGGGCGTAGCAGCAGAGCGGCCAGCACCAGCTGCTGTTTCGTCGACCCGAGGGCGACCGGCCGGCCGTCCCGTGACACTGTCAGCGGCCCGAGCAGGTCGAAGTGGAGGGGCATCGATCAATGACGTTAGCATCGATTGAACATGATCTTCATGTTTGGTCGGGCGGTCGCCCGCGGGGCCCGGTCGACCAGTGGCGTGGCACGGCGGCCTGACCCCTGGCCGGTCAGCGCAGTCCGCGGATGAGGTTGTCGACCAGGGTGCGGGCGAACTCCTCGGTGAGCGGCAGGTCGGCGATGAGAAGTCGGTGGTAGCAGGCGCCCCAGAGTTGGTCGACGACGGATTCGGGGTCGATGTCGGCGCGTAGCTGCCCCCGGGCCATCGCCCTGGTGAGGGTTTCGACGGCGAGGGCGCGTCGGGGTCCGGAGTAGCGCTCGCGGTAGGCGGCGGCCAGTTCCGGATCGGTCTGCGCCTGCCCGATGAGTTGGCGGACGACCCGACCGGCGGTGGTGTCCCGCACCAGGTGGACGAAGGCGACGAGCTGGTTGGTCAGGTCGGCGACGATGTCGGCGGTGTCGGTGAAGGCCAGGGTGGGCGCGACGACAGTGAAGTAGCCGTCCAGGGCGAGTGCTCCCTTGGAGGGCCACCACTTGTAGATGGTCATCCGGCTGGCTCCGGCGTGGGCTGCGACCTTCTCGATGGTGAAGCCGGCCATGCCCTCGGCCAGCAGGAGTTCACCGGCGGCCGTGAGGATCTCCGCGCGTACCTGATCGGTGGGGCGGCGGCCACGACCACGCCGCGCTGGCGTCTGGGCATTCGGCGTGAGCTCGGCCACTGGTCCTCCCGATTATATGGACACGCTGTCTACTCGCTGATTATATGGACACAGCGTACACAGCGGTGCCTGGTTGTCACGACGCACCGCGACTACCGAAGGGGACGAGGGACATGACTGGTCTACGACGGCGACGGTTGGGCACCTCCGGGCCGGAGGTGTCGATCATCGGGCTCGGCGCGATGGGCATGTCCGACCTGTACGGGCCGGCTGACGAGGCGGAGAGCGTCGCGACGCTGCACGCGGCGATCGACGCCGGTGTGAACCTCATCGACAGCGCGGACTTCTACGGGTCGGGTCACAACGAGATGCTGATCGGCCGCGTGCTGCGGGAGCGTCGCCGGGACGAGGTGGTGCTCAGCGTGAAGTTCGGCGCACGCCGGACACCCGACGGCGGCTTCCAGGCGGCACCGTACGACGTGTCGGCGGCGGCGGTGAAGGACCGGCTGGCGTACTCGCTGCGACGCCTGGGCACCGATTACATCGACATCTACCGGCCGTCGCGGCTGAACCCGCAGGTGCCGATCGAGGAGACAGTGGGCGCGCTGCTGGAGATGCAGCAGGCCGGCCACATCCGGCACATCGGGCTCTCCGAGGTGGGCGCGGACAGCATCCGCAGGGCCGCGGCTGTGGCGCCGATCAGCGACGTCCAGATCGAGTACTCGCTGCTCTCCCGGGGCCCGGAGGCCACCATTCTGCCGGCGCTGCGGGAGTTGGGCATCGGGTTGACCGCCTACGGGGTGCTGTCCCGAGGGCTGCTCAGCGGCCACTGGTCGGCGGACCGTGCGCTGACCGGCACGGACTTCCGGGCCAACAGCCCCCGGTTCCAGGGCGAACACCTGACCGCCAACCTGCGCCTGGTGGACGCGCTCGGCCGGGTCGCGCAGCGGCTGGGGGCGACCACCAGCCAGGTGGCGATCGCCTGGGTGGCAGCACAGGGCGAACAGATCGTGCCGTTGGTCGGGGCGCGGCGGCGCGACCGGCTGACCGAGTCGCTGGCCGCAGTCGGCCTGGTGCTCGACCAGGACGCACTGGACGAGATCGAGCGTGCCGTCCCGGCCGGCGCTGCCTCCGGCCAGCGGTACGCGACCACCATGATGGCGATGCTCGACAGCGAGAAGTGACTCCGGCGGGCGGGTTCAGGAAGCTGCTCGCCAGACCCAGTTGCGGCGTTCGTAGAGCGGCACCAGCCCGGCCCGGCGCATGTTGTTCAGCGACGGGTTCTGCTGACCGGGCGCGGGCTTGCCGGTCTCGGCGAACAGCCACCGGCATCCCGCCTCGGCCGCGGCTCGGGCGCGGGCGGCGATCAGCGCCGACTGCGCCCCGAGGCCGCGGTGCCCGGTGGCCGTCGCGGCGGCGTTGAGCGACGCGGCCTCGCCGTGCAGGAACAGGTTGCCGCCCGCGACCAGCTCGCCGCCGTCCCAGGCCGCGTACGGTCGCCACGCCGGCTGGCCGACAGTCGCGGCCAGCATGTCGGTGAGCCCACCGGTCGGCATGCCGAACCCGGTGAGCAGCACGTCGGCCCAGCGCCGCGCCTCGGCGGCCGGCACCGGGGCGACGCGCAGACGGGTCTGCGTCGCGGCGACGTCGCCCGGGCGGGCGGCGAGCTTGACCCAGGTGCTTCCCGGCTCAAGCCCGCGCGCGGCAGCGACCTCGTCGAAGCCCGCCGGCAGCACCGACGGCACGAGCTGAAGGACTGCCTGGTCGACGCCCTGCTCCCGGTAGAAGTCGAGGACGCGATCCAGGGTCTGCACCGTGAACGGCTCGGTGGTGCCGAAGCCGAGGGCCTTGCTCCAGTACCCGCCGGAGGGATCGTTGCGCATGGCGAGGGCGACACCGCCGCCGATGCGGGTGGTCGCGATCCCGAGATCGGTGTACGTGGGCCCGGGCGCCTGCGACTCGTAGGAGTGCATGAATTCGCACTCCACGGCTTCGGCGAGCGGGGTCAGGTCGGCTGGCGCGGTCATCGGCTGATTATCGTCTGGTCCGTTCCCAGGCCCGTACCAACTGCATTCGATTATGAATGCCCAGCTTGTGGTATATGGAGCGGAGTTGGGTGTCCACGGTGTGGAAGGAGACGAAGAGACTCCTGGCCGCCTCCTTCTTCGTGGCACCCGCGGCGAGCATCTCGGCCACCCGCTCCTCGGCGGGGGTGAGCGCGCCGATGCCCCGGCTTAACGGCTCGTCGATCGACTGCCGGTGGCGCGGTGTGGCGGCGAGGTCGGCGCAGCGCCGGTCCGCGATCGCCTGGTCGCCAGGAGCGCCGATCCGGGCGTAGAGGGCAGCCGCCTCGTGCGCGGCATCGCGTGCCTCCCCGGACCGCGTTCGGGGACTGTTCGCGAGGTCGAGCAACGCGTCGGCCAGCGCCGGCCGCGCGGCGGTGGTGCGCAGCCGGTCCACCGCCGACCGGAGGGCGTCCGGGTCGTCGTCGCGCAACCCTCGGCTCTGATCGGCCAGCGCGTGCCACAGCGGCACCGGAGTACGGGTGGAGACCAGCTCGACCAGCTCGGTGACCCGGCGGGCGGCCCGGGTGTCGTCGGCCGCCACCGCCGCGCGTACCAGTCGGGGGCCGAAGTGCGGCACTGGCACCAGTGACCGGACCGACCGATGCAGGTCGGCGACGACAGTGCTGAGCAGGTCGGCCGGGGCGCTGAGGGCGGTGTCGCGCACCGCCACACAGAACGCCAACGTCCACATCGAACGGTCCGGCCATCGGTCCTCGGCGAGGCAGGCGCGGAGGATGGCCCGGGCATCGTCGTGTTCGCCACGGCGGTAGCGGACCTCGCCGATCACCGCCACCAACAGAGCACGCACCTCCCTGCTGAGGTCCACAGAGCCGGAGCTGAGCGTCGTGACGGCCAGCGCGGCCGCCTCGGGCAGCTCTCCCACAGCCACCATGCGCAGGCAGTCCAGCGCGGTCAGCCGAGTGAGTGAAACGTCGGTCGCCTCGGGCGGCTCGCGGGTCGCGGCCTGCGCGTCCTGGTACCGGCCCAGACCCAGCTGCACGAGGATCCGCTCCGCCCGGATGGACTCGGCGTCGGCGCGTGCCGCCCAGGAGTCCGGGTCCAGGGCCGCCAGCACCGCCTGGGAACCCGGCAGATCACCGTGCCCGAGCGAGCGTGCGGCCCGGGCGAGGGCGAGCTGGCGAGCGGACGCCTGATCACCCGAAGCGGCGTGCGCGGTGCCCGCGTCGCGCAGTAGGGCATCGGTGTCCGGATGTCCCGTGCGGGCCGCGACCGTGGCGACAAGGGCGAGCACTGTGCCGCGGCTCGGAGCGTCCAGTCGGAGGTTGAGCGCCTCCCGCAGACCGGCGAGGGCGATGGTCGGCTGCTCCAGAGCCACGATCTGCGCCAGGCGACCGAGCAGGAAGGCGCGATGGCGCTCGCCGCTGCGACTCATGGCGATCTCCGCGGCCAGGACGTGCAGCGCCTCCATCCCGCGTCCGGCGAGCCGGAGCTGGTCCGCCGTGGCAGACAGCCGGTGCCGTCGTTGTTCGGCGTCGGCGGCGATGTCGTCGGCCGGAAGCGTTCCACAGTTGAAGGGTGATTCGGACAATGGCGTTCTCCCCGGTTGTTACCAGGCGCGTCGAAAGGCCGTCCTGCGACCGAGCCTAGCTACGGCGGCAGGTACGGGCGACCAGATCGAAAAACCGACGCCGATTGCGCCGAATGGCCACCACCGTCCGGGATTCCGCAGGTGGTAATGGCGCGATCACGTGATGCGACGGGCTGCGTTCGCCGCCGATCATCGAATCATGGCCCAACTCACCGAACTTCCCGGCCTGCGTCGGCTTCGGGTCGTACTGCTGATGTTCGTCCTCTACGCCAGCACCGGGGCGGGTGGTCACGCTCCGGCGTGGACCCGCCTGGTGCTGGTGGCGACCGCCGCGGCGATCCCGGTCGCGATCGTGGTCCAGTACGGCTGGCCCGGGCTGCGTGCCCTGCTGGGGATCTCGTCGCGGCTACGGCTGCGGGGCGGGTCCGTTCCCGCGCCCCATCCGATCCAACCCGAGTGAGGAGACAGCGATCATGGCGAACAGCGATCCCGAGCCGCGGCGCGGCGACCAGGGCGGCCCGCCCTTCGCGGGGCGCAACGTCGAGCTCGAGCGGCAGAACCCGGACCTCCTGGTTCCACCGACGACCGACAGCCGACTGGTGCCCAACCTCAAGTTCTCGTTCTCACAGGCGCACACCCGGGTGGAGAAGGGCGGCTGGACCCGGGAGGTCACCAACCGCGACCTGCCGATCGCCAGTCAGTTGTCCGGCGTCCAGTTCGGTCTCGAGCCGGGCGCGTACCGGGAGATCCACTGGCACCAGCAGTCGGAGTGGGCGTACATGCTCAGCGGCAGCTGCCGGATCAGCGCCGTCGACCACGAGGGCCGCAACTTCATCGAGGACGTGAAGGCGGGCGATCTGTGGTTCTTTCCGCAGGGCGTGCCGCACAACATCCAGGCGTTGGAAGACGGCGCGCAGTTTCTGCTGGTCTTCGACGACGGGGCGTTCTCGGAGAACAACACCTTCCTGCTCAGCGACTTCTTCGCCCACACCCCGCGACACGTGCTGGCCAAGAACTTCGGCTGGACGCTGGAACAGATGGAGAACCTGCCCGAGCGGGAGAAGTACATCTTCCAGGGCGACGTCCCACCACCATTGCAACAGGACCGGGTGGTCAGCCCGACCGGCGACATCCCACGAAGCTTCAAGCACCGGATGCTCGCGCAGACCCCGCAGCGATTCCGCGGCGGAACGGTCCGGATCACCGACTCGACCAACTTCGCCGCCTCCGTGACCACCTCCGCGGCCCTGGTGGAGGTCGAGCCGGGAGGGATGCGCGAGTTGCACTGGCATCCCACCACCGACGAGTGGCAGTACTACATCTCCGGAACCGGGCGGATGGGTGTCTTCGCCTCGCAGGCCGCGGCCCGGACGTTCGACTTTCAGGCCGGCGACGTGGGCTACGTCCCGTTCGCGTACGGCCACTACATCGAGAACACCGGCGACGAGCCACTGGTGTTCCTGGAAATGTTCCGCCATCCCCGGTTCGAGGACATCTCGGTGATGCAGTGGATGGCAAACACGCCGCACGAGGTCATCGCCGACACGATCAACGTGCAGAAGTCGATCGTCGACAGCCTGCCGAACACCAAACAGGTGGTGATCTGAGCGAAGCGCCCGGCCGTCCGTCGGCGGACGGACGGCCGGTCCGGTGGATCAGCTCCCCGCGGGTGCCGGGGAGGTGGGGGCCGCGGCGGGCCGTCGGCGTCGAGACACCGCACCCACCACCACGTCGATGGCGAGGAAAGCGAGCACCGTGAGCCCGAACAGGGGCAGCGTCCAGCCGATCGCCACGGTCACCGGCACCCCGATCAGCAGCGCCCAGAGCGGCAGGCCGCGTACGCCACCGCGAGCTGGCGGCGTGCCGGCGAACGCACGGCGGTCGGCGCGGGTGGGCCGGCGTTGCCACCACATGCGGTAGCCCCAGAAAATGACGCAGAGCAGGCCGAGGGCGAGCGCGGCGAGCAGGATCTGGTTGACCAGGCCGAAGAGGATCCCCATGTGGGCCTGGATGCCGAGGCCGCTCAGTTTGGCCAGCACTGGCCAGTCGGCGAAGTCGCTGCGCGCAGTCACCGTGTCCGAGGCCGGGTCGACGGCGATGCGGTCCTTCCTGACCGGCCAGGTGTTGTCGACCTGCGTGACGGTCCAGGCGGAGCCCGGCTCCTGCGCGGGGCTGATCTCGACCGGCCCGGAGAGGCCCGCGCCGCGAGCGACCGCCAGGACCCGGTCGAAGGCCGCCGACTCGACGACCCCGCCCGCCCCGGCGGCACCGTGCTCGTGGCCCCCGCCGGTCTCGGCAGGGGAGGGCGGACCGGCGGTGAGGCTGGTGGAGATCTCCGGGGTGCGGGCGCTGAGCGCGTCGAGGCCGGCGGCGAAATTCGCTCCGGCGTAGCGGGACCAGGTCAGGCCGGTGACCGAGAGGAAGAGGAGTCCGACGGTGAGCCAGATACCGGTGGTGGCGTGCCATCCCCGGGTGCGGCGGACACCCTTACCGGTGGACAGGTCCGGCACGAGCAGGTGCCGGGCGGCAGCGCGGGCGGCGCCGCGTCGACGCCACCAGAGGATGACCCCGCCGAGCGCCATCACCCACAGCCAGCTCGCGGCCAGTTCGGAGTAGTGCTCGCCCACCGTGCCCAGGTGCAGGTGGCGGTGCAGATCGTCCAGCCAGGTGGTCACCGGCGTGGACCCGAACCAGGTGGTGAGCTGCCCCTGGGACTCGCCGGTGTACTGGTTGATGTAGACGGTGTGCTGGTTCTCGCCCAGCTCGGGCAGGGAGAACACCACAGTGGTGGTCCGGTCGCCGTCGCCGGGTTGCACTGTGGTGATGCTGCCGTCGGGGTGCGCGTTGCGCGCGGCCCCGATCTGCTCGGCCAGCGGAAGCTGACGGTCACCCACCTGGGCGACGGTCAGCTGGTCGCCGTAGAGGATCGCGTCGAGTTGCGGGGTTGTGGTGTAGGCCAGGCCGGTCAGTGCGGCGACCACCAGGAACGGGCCGACGAGGATGCCGGCGTAGAAGTGCAGCCGCAGCAGTAGCGCGCCGAACGGTGACGTGCGCCGGGCTGGCCGGGCCGGTTTCTCGGTGGTGGTGGCGGGCTCCGGCGTCGGCGTGCCGGACAGTTCGGTGAGAGACATGGTGATCCGATCGAAGAGTCGGGAAGCGTCCGAGGCTGCTTCCCGTACTGGTCTGGTCGCCCGGTGAGGTGTCGCGTCGGCCCTGACTGGTAGTCGGGGGAGAGACGCCGGCGGTTCCCGAGGGTCGGTTCCCGATGACCCGGGCGGCGGGCGGACCGCACGAGGGCGGGTCGGATCAGCGCCGGGCCGCCCGCCGCCACAGCAGCCCGGCCGTCAGCAGGACGAGGAGGGCCAGCGCGGCAGCCGCGACGAGTACACCGACGCTCGGACCACCGCCGGACTGTGCGGCGACGGACGGGGTGGGCGCTGACGCGCTGACGTTGGCAACCGGCGCGGCGCTGGACGTCGGATCGGCCACAGTGAACGGGTAGGAGCCCTGTACCGGGTGCCCGTCCACGGAGACGACCCGGTAGGCGACCGTGTATGTCCCGTTCGGCAGGGTGTCGGTCACCTGGATCGTGGTCTTCGCTCCGGTGACCACCGGTTGGCCGGTGGGAAGCTTCCGCTTGGCGGCGTCGGTGAGCACGATGGTGGTGAACGCCGCGTCGATTCGCTGCATGAATTCGAGCGTGACCTCGGTCGGTGCGCTCGGCACCGTCGCGTCCCGAGCGGGCGTGGCCGTCTTCAGCGAGTTGTGCGCCCAGGCCGGGCCGGCCGGGATGAGCACCGCCACGAGGACGGCGAGCACCGCCGCGCCGAGCCGGACGGAGGTACGGCGGGACGGCGGCACGGTCATGACGGAACTCCGGTTGGCGTCGTCATCCGAGCACCTGCTCGCCGATCCAACCGCCCGGTTGACATCCGGGCGGGATGGCGAAGACAGCGGAACCGATCGGCGTGGTCCACTCGTTGAGCAGGTCCCGGTCGGCCAGCCGGCGCTGGATGGGCAGGAACTGTCGGGCGATGTCGGCCTGGTACGAGGTGAAGATCAATCCGCTGTCCGCGTGGCCCTCCGCCGTCGGCACCCCGTCGTAGTTGTAGGGCCGGCGCAGGATCTTCAGCCGGTCGTCGGTGACGTGGGCGCGGGTCAGGTGGGAGAAGTCGGGGATGACGGTGAGGCCGTCGGCGTCGGTGGCGGCGAAGTCGGGTTCGTCGTGTTCGGCGGTGCCGGTGAGCGGTGCACCGGTGTCGAGCCGTCGCCCGACGGCGAGCTCGCGGTCGCTGCGGCCGAGCAGGTCCCAGGTTTCCATGTTCATGCTGATCCGCCGGAGCACCACTGTGGTGCTGTCGCGCAGCCACGCCGGGCCGTCCGCGACCCAGAGGGCGGTGTTCATGGGTGCGCCGGGTCGGGGGTTGGCGGTGCCGTCGAGCTGACCGAACAGGTTGCGTTGGGTGTGGCCGCCCGGCTCGACACCGGGGCTGCGCCGGAAGCCCTGCTGGACCCACCGCACTGTGGCGAACGGTCGGCTGTCCTTGATCAGGACTCGCTGGGCGTGGGCGACGGAGATCGCGTCGTCCGCGCAGATCTGGAGCAGCAGGTCACCACCGGACCAGGCCGGCTGAAGCCGGTCGATGCGGAACGACGGCAGTTCGGTGACCGATGCCGGCCGGCGGTCGTCGACGCCGGCCGCCCGGTAAAGGCCCGGCCCGAACCCGAAGGTCACCGTCAACCGTGCCGGCAGCAGCCCGAGTTCGGCCTCGGTGTCGGCCAGCGCAGGTCGGCCCTGGGTGAGCCGGGCGGCGTCGTCGGTGAGCAGCCGCAGCATCCGACCCAGCGCGGCCCGGTCGACGCCGACCCGCACTGTGAGCGCCACGAACGACGCGTGCGCCTGCGGTTCGGTGGCCACCCCGGCCTGCCGAGCGCCGTGGAACGGCTCGACCAGACCGCCGACTGACGCCACTGGCGTCGTGTCGGCAACCGTCGTAGGCGGTGGCCCGGCCCTCCCCACACTGGTAGCGGCGATGGCGGCACCGCCGGCCAGGGCTCCGCCAGCGGCAAGTGCTCCGCCGGTGAGCAGACCACGCCTGCTCAGCGGTCGGACAGGTGGTCTCCGCTTCACGATGCCGGGCTCATGCTCATCTCCGGCGTGGCGCTCATGCCGGGCATCGGCTCGCCGTGCCCGGGGGCGTAGCTCTCCTGCGCGCCGGTGAACGGCTTGGCCATGGCGCGGAACTGCTGGGTCCTGCCGTCGGCGAAGGTCAGGGTGAAGGTCAGCTCGTCGCCCGCCTGAACGGGCTTGGTGAGGTTCATCAGCATCAGGTGGTCGCCGCCGGGCTCCAGGGCGTGCGTGCTCCCGGCCTTGATCACGATGCCGCCCTGTTTCTGCCGCATGACCATCTTGCCGTCCTTCATGGCCATCTCGTGCAGCTCCATCGGCGACAGGGACGTCGTGGCACTCGTCAGAGTGACATCGGTGTCGCCGTCGTTGACGAGGGTCCCGAAGGCGGCCGTCATGCCCTTGTCGGCCGCCTTCACCCACGGGTCACGAATGCCGAGCACACCAGCGCCCGGGTTGGCCGAGGTCGGCGCGGGCGGTCCCGCCTGCGCTGTCGACGGAGAGTCGGACGAGCCGCAACCGGCGACGCCCACCGTCAGGATCGCGGCGGCGAGGATGGCTGCCGAGCGGCGGCGTGAAGCGTTCGTGCTGGTGGTGCGCATGTGTTCTTCCTCCGAAGGTTGCGGCTGGGAGGGTGGTCGGCCGCAGCTGGGAGAAAGTTCCGGGCTCACTGAACGTTGATCGTGAACTCCCCGGTGTGCACCTTGCCGGCGATCTGGAAGTCGAAGAAGGCCCGGTACCGGCCTGAACTCGGCGCGGTCAGCCAGAACTTGACGGTCCCGTCGACCAGCTCCGGCTCGGGGTGGACGTGCACGTAGCCGAGGTCACCCTCACGAACCACGACCAGGTGCCCGTACGCGCCCAGGTACCGCTCCACCTGCGCCGGTACGGTCGGGTCAGCGCTGACCTGGAAGTGCATCGGCGCCGTCACCCCCACCGTCGGGGTGCCGGTCATCGACACCGTGTACGGACCAGCGGTCGTCTGCGCCTGTGCCGGCGGCAGTGCGGTCGGGGTGTGCGCACCGGGCACTGTGTGGTCGACGCCCAGCACCAGAGGCTGCTGCGTGCCGTCGGCCGCGGTGACGGAGAAGTCGGCGTAGACGCGGTAGCCGCCGGGTCGGGCCAGCGTCAGGGGGACGCTCCAGGTGCCGTCGGGCGCCATTGTCGGATGCAGGTGCTGGTAGCCGGTCAGGTCGCGGCCCACCACGATCAGGTGCAACGGCTTGTCGTGGACGACCGCGAAGGTCGTTGCCGGCTGCCGGTCGGTCCCGACGATACGGAACCGGTAGTCGGCGCGTACACCAGAGGGTTGGGACCGCTCCAGCGGTTGCAGGGTGTACCCGCCGGCGCTGACCGTCGTGCCGGTCGCCAGCGTCGCGCCAGTCGCGTCGTCACCCCGATGCGTGTGCGGCCCCGTACCGGCCGGGTGTTGGTGCCCGTCGGTCGCGGAGCCCACCTGGCCCGAGGCGGGCGGTCCACCGGCTGACTGTCGTGCGTTGCCGGTCGCGGGACTCTTGTCGGAGGTGCCGATACGGGCCAACCCGAACCCGGCCAGCAGGGCCAGCACCAGACCGCCGACGAACAGCGCCAGGTGGGTGTTGCTCAACCGGGACCCAGGCGTAGCGGCGGCGAGGTCCGTGTCGGGCCGTGGTCCGGGGTCGACCGTCGGCTCGCCGTCCGTACTGGCGAAGGCTTTGGTCGTCTGATCGGTGGGCGTCGGATCGACCGCAACGCCCGTGCGGGCCGTGACGACTGTGTTGCCCTTGCGCGCCGCCGGCACGGTGGCGGGCCGCCGCTTGTCGCTCGCGGTACGCGCGACGACGCCGGTCGCGGCGCCGACCTTGCCCCCGCCGGGCTTGTCCCCGGCAGCCTTGCCGCCGACGGTCTTGCCAGTGCCCGTCCTGTGCGTGGTACGGGCGCCACCGGCGCGTCGGCCGGAGGTCGCCGCCGAGGCACGGCCCCGGCCGGCGGGTGTTCCGGCGGATCGGCGACGCCAGACGATGAACCCGGCCACCGCCCCGACCGCCGCGACCGCCGCCGCCCAGCCGGCCCAGGCCAGCGCCCCGGAACCGCTCTCCTCGGTCGACCCGGTCGACGGGGCCGCCGCAGCCGGCGGGGTCGTCGGATCGGCCGCGGTGGTCGGCACCGCCGAGGCCTGCCCGGACGTGTTGTGCTGCTCGGTGGCGGCCACCAGCGCCGGGTCCGGTTGGGTCGACGGCGGGCTCCACCCCTTCGGCGCTGCCGTCACCCGCCCGTCGTAGCGGAAGGTCAGGGTGCCCCGCACTGTGTCGCCGTCCGAGGCGACCGACAGGTAGCTCACCGAATACTGACCCTTGGCGGGCAGGTGGGCGACGGACACCACCGCGGGGAACCCCGTCGTGTACTCCCGTGGCTCGAACTGCCCGTTGACCAGGAAGTACTCGCGTACCGGCTTGTCGAGTGGCTTCGGCTCCCCCTGCGACCACCCGTTGTCGACACGGGTGCCGCCCGGGGCGGTGATCGTGAAGAACGCGTTGGCGGCGGCCTTCTCGGTGAAGAACAGCCGCACCGACGTCACCGGCTCGCGCACCGTGGCGCCTCCCGCCGGTGTGGACTCGGCGAGGGTCCCGTGAGCTGCGGCGGGCTGAGCCGGTGCGAGCAGAGCGACAGCCGAGGCGAGGAGGAACGCGAGGAGGCCCGAGACCACCCGCCCAGGAATCTGAGGGTGACGACGCATCTGAATATCCTCACTGTGCCGAGACTTTTTACAAGAGGTGAGGAACTTTTTCCTCAGATGGCAAAAGCCGATCAGCCGTGACCTGTGGCATCCGGGTGGTCGGCCGGGCCGGCCAAAAGTTCCGGCGGACGCCGGCGCGGGTCACCGAGGAAGCCGCCCCGGCCGGCAATCCGGTCGGATACCGTCCACGTGACGTCTCGACCACGGAGAGTGTGGATTGCCATGCGTGCTGCGGTGCTGCGGGAGTTCGACGTTCCGCTGACGGTCGAGGAGATCGATCAACCCACCCCCGAGCGCGGTCACGTGCTGGTGCAGATCGTCGCCAGCGGGGTCAACCCGCTCGACACGAAGATCCAGGCTGGAAAGGCCGCGCACGCGCGTGTCCAGGTGCCAGCGGTGCTCGGCCTGGACCTCGCCGGTGTCGTCGCGGCGGTGGGCGCGGACGTGACCGGCTTCGAGCCGGGGGACGAGGTGTACGGGCTGTGCGGGGGCGTCGGCGACCTCCAGGGTTCGCTTGCCGAGTACGCCGCAGTGGACGCCCGGTTGCTGGCCCACAAGCCGAGGAGCCTCTCGATGCGGGAGGCCGCCGCGTTGCCACTGGCGGCGGTCACCTCCTGGGAGGGGCTGGTCGACCGGGCTGGGGTCCGTGCCGGGCAGAAGGTGCTGGTGCACGGCGGTGCCGGCGGGGTCGGGTACGTGGGCGTGCAACTTGCCCAGGCCCGCGGCGCCGAGGCATACGCCACCGGCGGCCCGGCGAGCATGCGGGTGATCGAGAGCCTGGGCGCCGTGCCGATCGACTACACCACGAGCACAGTCGAGGAGTACGTCGAGAGGTACACCGGCGGGGAGGGATTCGACATCGTCATGGACAACGTCGGTGGCGCGACGCTCGACGCGTCGTTCGCGGCGGTACGCACCTACCACGGGCACGTCGTCAGCGCACTGGGCTGGGGCTCACACTCGCTCGCTCCGCTGTCGTTCCGTGGCGCGACCTACTCCGGCGTGTTCACTCTGCTGCCGATGCTCACCGGGCGGGGCCGCGAACACCACGGCGCCATTCTGCGCGAGATCGCGACGCTGGCCGACGCCGGCGCGCTGCGCCCCCGACTGGACGGGCGTCGGTTCACGCTCGACACGGTCATGGACGCCCACCACCTGGTCGCCGGCGGCACCGCCGAGGGCAAGGTCGTCGTGGACGTTGCCGGTTGAGCCGAGCCGTTCGCTCCTTGGACAGGATGAGGTCTTCAAGCATTGGGGAACACACCATCACCCCAAGTCAACCCATGAATGTCAGGGAGTGTCGTCGACGTCTTGGCCAGGAGCCGATCGTGAGATGTCGCCACCGTCCGCCTATCGGCGAACTCGACAAACTCCTTGCGGCTGGACAGGTGGAAATAGACATTCAGTCGCCGAAGCTCTGCGAAGGTCAGCCCGGGTCCGCGTCGGTACCGATGTCCGGAATAGAGCCGGGCGTCCTCGGAGATTTCGTGATCCAACCGCCGCACGCTGTCGTAGAGGTCTGAGGCAGAGCCTCCCTCGAAGTGCGTGAAACCTATGCCTTCAGGAAACAGCGTGTCGCCAGCAAAGAGGGCGTCGCCGACAAGGAAGCAACACGACCCCACGGTGTGGCCGGGTGTCTCCATCACACCTACCTCGATGGAGCCAGCCTTCAACGTCTCGCCGTCCCGGCAGTGCACCATTCCCGGTTCGTCGAAGCCGTAGTAGGCGGCTTCGACACCCGACAGGTACACAGGGGCTGGCAGGAGGCTTACCAGTTCGGCAACTCCGTTGACGTGATCCGAATGCGCGTGCGTCAGCACTACCGCCTGCAGGCTCCAGCCTTCAAGGTGAATTCTTCGGGCGATGCCCTCGCTGTCCCATGCAGGATCCACGACCACGGCATGGCGTGTCTCAGGGTCCCCGATCACGTACTGGAAGTTCGGAAAATGTGCTGGTCCGGCGGTACCGACCAGAATTCTATGCATCACCGACGCTTCTCTCAGCTGGAGCGCCCGCACGCGATTTCGTCGTCCGTTCCAGTGCCTGCCATGGCAGATGCCGGAACGTCGACGGCCGCGGTTCGGCTGCGGCAACGGGCGCGTACTCGGAAGCGTCCAGGGCGAGGAGCCCTCCCAGGTAGGCCTGCGCCTCCAGCATCGCCAGGCGGTCCCCAGGGCAGCGATGCGCTCCCGCCCCGAAGACGTAGCTCTGAGCCTTGCGGCGATCGTCAGTCTCACCAATGCCCAACTGCAGGCTCGCACTGGCCAAATCCACTTCGATCAAGGCGCCTCGCGGTATCTGGCCGACCCTGTCGATGAACACATCTCGGGAGGCATAGCGTGTCGTCAGGCCCAACGGGGCGTCCTGCGTCAACAGGCGCATGACGACACTCGCGGAACCCGCACTGCGCACGGCGTCCGTTACGGCATCCGCGTCGTTCCACCACGCGGAGGTCAGGACCTCCAGGGCGACCACGGTAGTCTCCGCGCCGGCCACCAGGAAGAGGGCCAGCTCTGCCGACCGGGCCTCGTTCGACAGGTCCGAGAACCACGGCACCGTCACGTCTCGGACGAGGCGTTGGATGTAGTCCTTCGCCTGCGCCACAGAGTCGTCGGTCTCAGGAAGCCCGCCGAGGATCCGCAGCACCGGCTTGAGGCTCTCGTAGTGCTCGATGGGGTCGACCTCAGGGAGGTCCAGGAGGTCCAGGACGATGCGGTTGGGGATGTAGACGCAGCCCTGCAACAGGTCGTTGCTGGCGCGCGCACGAGCGAATCCGTCAGCGACGGCGGAGTCAACCATTTCCTGGACCGTGACGCTGCCAGCCCACTGTTTCCCGAAGCCGGCCCACCACCCGCGCTTCCTCTTGAGGTGCTCGCTTCCCTCCAGATCCAGCGTGGACGCTCCGAAGACCCGGCGTGACACCCGGAACGGGTGATCGACCCGGAACTTCTCCTCGCGAAGCAACCGGCCGACGTCTGCTGGGTCGCCCAACCTGAGACGTTCCTCCATGGGCCTATCCGCTCGTTTTCCGGCCGTCACCGGCTGGGGACTGGACATCCGCCCGTGCCGCCGTGCTCTTGGCGACGAGCCGGTCGTACCCGAGGCCGAAGCAGGCGCTGTACAGGGGCTGCCCGTCGTTCGAGCGCAGGTTGCAGCTTCGCGCGAACGCCCCGAGGTGAAGGTTGACCGACGCCACGGCGAGGCCGTCGACGACGAACTCGGACTTCAGGTTCTCGGACTCCTGGAACTTCAGGTGCAGGTCCTTGGGGTCGAAGAACGGGTCGCTCGCCTTCTCCACGACCGCGTCCACCCAGAACTCCTCGGCGAGTGACGACGGCACGTCACGAACGATGTGCCCGATCCACTCGTGCACCAGGCCCAGGTCCGTCGAGAGGAAGATGAACTCTCGCATGAGGAACGAGGACTGGCGTTCGCCCGGACGGTAGGTCTCCTCGTTCCGGAAGCAGAGATTCTTGTGTGTGAACAAGGAAGGACTGGAAAGCTGGCGATCTCTCAGATGGTCGAACACCGCGTAGCAGGTAGTCGGTGCCAGGAGGAACTCGGAGTCCGAGCCCATCGCGCCCGAGACCACCAGTGCATGCTGGGGAAAGCTGCGCACGTAGTGTGTTGCCAGGACGGAGTTCCTGGGGAGCAGCGGGGAGAGTTTGAGCTGCTCGGCACCCGAGAAAGAGGGGATTCCGATGAGCATCCTGTCGATCTGGGCCTCGACGTCGCTCAAGCCCAGTTGCGCGCCGACCGGACTCATCGGGCAACTGGCGTCGTATGCGAACCGTAGACGGCAGCGATTGTCCGGGCAGTGCGGATGCTGTCGAGCATCAGGTCCTCCAGCGGGACGTGCGCGCCGGTCTCCTTCTCCAGGAACACGATCAGCTCCATTATCGACAGGCTGTCGACAATGCCCGCCTGGATCAGGTCCGTGTCCGCGCCGATCTCAGTTCCCATCGCCGGGCGCTGAGTCTCTGTCGAAGTATTGAGGTCGCGCAGGAACTCCAGCACCGCTCCGAGGAAATCGTCATTGCTTCCAGTCATGCCGGGCTTTACCCTTCGTCCATTTTGAAGTTGCCAACCGTGCGGTCTGCCTCGCGCCACTCATCGGGTGCCGCCAGCTCCTCGCACGAGCTCGCCGACGGTGACCTCGCGATAGAGCATCGAGCGCTCCTGCTCTGTCAGCTCTTTCGACAGCTCCTGACGGATCTCGAGGTGGTCACCGAACACCGGTGCCAGCTGCCCCTCGCCATACATACTCCGGTGCAGGACGATTGCTCCGTCGGCTGACGAAGCCTTCCGAGCCTTGCCCGCGAGGGCCTCGTGCTGCGAGGGGCTGCCCCAGTCGAAGATGTTGGACAGGTAGAAGGCGTCCACGTCCGTCACGGTGTCGAGGCACTGGTCGACCGTGCTGTTGACCAGTCGCATCTTGTCGATGTTGCGGCGTGTGGCCGTGTATCCGTCGTCGGAGAGATAGGCGGGTGTGCCGTCGACCCGGTCGTGGAGGTAGCGACCGGTGAGCAGCTGATGTAAGAAGTAATTGTTGGCGACGGGCTTGCCCACGATGGCGTCCTTGATTTGCGCCGCGTAGAACTCGCCGAACTTGGACTCAGGGCTACGTGCGGACCACAGCGGTGGGTAGAAGTGCGACTGGGTCCAACGGCTGAACAACACCCGCACGGCGGTGTCCCAGCGGTCGTTGTCGAGGTGCTCGGCGAAGAAGGCACGCTGCTCGTCCATGGTCGAGCACGCGAAGAGGAGGTCGACGTTCTCGGCGCCGAGGATGAGCTGCGTCAGGTTGTCGCCGACCAGCCTGTAGAGGCGATCCGTCACGCCACAGCCGTTGATCCCCGACGCGATGCGCGCCTGGTGGCTCCGCCAATACGCGCGGGCTCCGTCGGGCAGGGCTTCTTCCAACTCGCGGAAGGTGCCGAGGCGGTTCACGGCAGGCCGCTCGCCAACGAAGGCGAGGTAGTCCTCCAGTTCGAGAGCGATCAGGGCGGCCTTCTTGAGCTCGATGAGCGCGCACTGGGCCGGGTTCGCGTCCACGACGACGAGGCTCTCCAGCTCGTCGTCCAGCAGCGAGAATGCCGTGCAGCCGCCCGAGCCGATGGTGAGGACCCTTCGGGCCCCGTAGCTGACCTGTAGTCGACGTTCGATGCGTGAGTCCTCGCGGATCTGTGCGAAATAGATCTCGCTCATCGACGCCACCCGATCGGACGTCTCGGATCCTGAAATCGGAATCGCAACTTGATCAGACCCCCGAAGTGAGAACAAGAAAATGGATCATCGCATTGTGACTGCGGGCGGTCAACCCCTCCATTTCGGAGTCCGGCTCCTCGCACGTGAGCTGCGATCGTCCGCGGCGAGGGGGTCTGCGTGCGGCGCCCGGCTGACTCGATGGCCGACGCGGACAGCCCTGATCGCCACGCGGCCCGCCGCCGCCTCGACCGAGATGCGGATGACCACGATGCTCCGTCGTGGTGCAGGGTCGCGGCCTCTTCTTCGGATCCTGCCCATCGACCTGGGTGAGACGGCTGCCGATATCCCATGGCACGCGCCACCGGTTACTTTGTCCGCATGAAGCACTCCACGTCGAGCCGGTGCGGCGACCGCAAACATGATCACGCGATGCGGGGTCGACTATGCACCGTGGATACCGCGGGGTCGACTTTGCGCCGTCGTGGGTTAATGCGCGCGTGAACAAGGAATCCAGCACGGGGGTGCAGGCATACAGGGCCCTGCTCGGCGAGCGGGACATGCGCCGGTTGGCCGTCGCGGCCCTGGTAGCGCGCCTGACCATGAGCATGTGGTCGGTCGTGCTGTTCCTGCTCGTGGCCGACCGACGCGACGAGTCGTCGGCCGCCCTGGCGTTGGCCGCCTATACGGTGGGCCAGGCACTCACGGCCCCCGCACGGGGCCGATGGATCGACCGCCGGGGCGTGCAACCCGTGCTCCTCGTCACCACCAGCCTGTACATCCTGATGGTGGCCGTCCTGGTCGCCGTCATCGAGGGCTCGTCGATGCTGGTGATCGCAGGAGTCGCCGTGCTGAGCGGCGCTTTCATGCCGCCGGTCGCTGCCACGATCCGTGGACTCTGGATCGCCCTCACCCTCCCGGGAAAGGGCCGGCACACAGCGATGGCCCTCGACGCTGTCCTGCTCGAGGTGGCCTTCGTCGTCGGCCCCGCGGCAGCGGGCCTGCTGGCGACGTGGACGGATCCGGCCGTCGCGGTCCTGCCCGTCATCGCCCTGCTGGTCCTGTCCGCGGTCTTGGTGATCCGGTCGGAACCGGCCGAGCAGGTGCTTGCCTCCCGGAGCAAGGGCGGATGGGGGCCGGTTGCCTCTTCGCCGTTCAGGACGACCCTGCTACTCGCGCTGGTCCCGTCCCTGGTCAGCGCCGCCGTCGAGGTGCTGCTGCTGACGATCAGCCACTCCGGCGGCTACGAGTGGGCGGGAGGACTGCTGCTGGCCGGAATGGCCGTGGGCAGCCTCGTCGGAGGACTTGTCTTCGGCGCGTACGGCAGTGGACGTACTCCGCAGAGCTGGTTGCCGATCATGCTGCTGCTGACGGCCGGCGGCATCGTGATGCTGCTCCTGGGTCAGGCCGCGCCATGGAGCTTCATCGTCGTCGCTCCCCTGGTCGGCGCCACCACGGCACCCTGCCTGGCCACGGTCTTCTCGCTCTCGGCGGCGACCACCCCCCCGGGGCAGCGGACCGAGGCGCAGTCCTGGGTCAACACGAGCCTCGCGCTGGGCTTCGCCATGGGTGCACTCGTCGTTGCCCCCTTCGCCGATCAGGTCGATGTCGCCGTGGTGCTTCTCGTCGTGATCGCTGCGGTCGGCGCGCTGGCCGCCCGGCTCGTGGGCCCCTCGCTTGCCAGGCACGCGGGGCCCGAGTAGCACGTAGATCACCGTTATACTGGTCGATGTCAGACGGCGCGCCGTGACGACGTCGATGCATGTGTCTGCGACAGACGAAAGCCGGAGGGAATGATCAGCTCCACTGTCCCCTCAGCCTGGCCCCAACCAGAAAGCTTCTACTCTTCGCCGAACTGGCTGCGCTTCGTTGACTCCGACGGCGTCGGCCGTCCCGCCTACCTGATGAAGGACGGTGCCGGGCTCGTCGCCCACCATGCGCCGGACGAAGGTCATCCGGACTATCGCTTCGAGACCCTGCTCGACAGCGAGGACGACAGTGCGCGGCTGCTGCTCGGTGGACGCCGGGGATTCTGCTCCCCGGTGATCGGGACTCACCGGTCGCCCGCAGCGCTGGCGGAGCTCATGGGCGCGGCCCTCGAGGCGTTCCCCGAGGTACACGGCGCCTGGTGGTGGCCATACCTGCCGTCGAAGGACGTGCCGCACGTCGTAGCGGCCGCGCGTTCGCTCACCGGAGAGACCCCCGGGGTGCACCTCGTCGACGCCGACTGCACCGTGCAGCAAATCCCTGCGGATGGGCCCTTCGAGTCGAAGCTGACGAAGTCGCAGCATCGACACTGGCGCCGCGAGTGGCAGCGCTTCGTCAAGAGCGGCCTCGAGCTCCGGCAGGTGTCGATCGACGAGATTGTCGCGTGCGGGGCTCCGCTGCTGCAGCAGGTCGAGCTCAAGTACGGCAACGAGCACGAGGAGGAGAACCTGCGGGCAACCCTCGGCCGCCAGGCCCACATCCTCCGCGAGGAGGCCGTGGCGCACGCCGTCTTCGACGGCTCGCGCATGACCGGGTACTCGCTCGGCTACCGGTCGGGCCAGCAACTCGCGCTTCGTTCGATCGGCCTGAACTACGGGGAGCTGCGCAACGCCGCGGAGTACGCGGTGCTCCTAGTGCACGGGCCCGTACGGTTCGCCCAGGAGAACGGCATCGAGTCCCTGCACCTCGGCACCCGCAGCTACGAGGCTAAATGTCGGCGAGGCGCGGGGGTCCGCGGCCTGTGGGCGGTGGCACCTGGAACCACGACGTCGAAGAAGAAGATCGAGGAGCTCGCCGGGTCGGTCCTGGCCCAGCTTCCCGCCACGGATGCTGCGGCGTTTCGCTCGGAGATCGACGCGGTCCTGGCCTCACTCCTCGTCGAGAGTGGTCAGGCGTGACACTCCCTGTGTCAACCTCGGGCAGCGAGGAACTGGTCTTCTCCAGCTTGGAGGAGGCGTACCGCGTTGCCGTGCCGGGCCGGGTTGTCGACGAGGCCTCGAAGGGCGACCGCCACAAGCCCATCTGCTGATCCTCGCCGAGTTCCGACAGGACGTTACTTCCAAGATCTGATCGAAAGGATGGTGCCGTAGTGACCGCCCACGCCGTGGTCCTGACCACCGTGCGCCGCGCCTTCCCGTTCCGTCTGCTCGACGCCGCATCCGTCGACCACGTGACCATCGTGGCGGAGGCGGGCCATCCCCACCACTTCCCCGACGGCGGCGGCGCGTCCCGTCTACCTACCATGCAGGTCATCGAGGTCGACGACATCCGCGACACGACCCAGGTGCTCGTCGCCGTCCGTCGGGTGGCCGCGTCACGTCCTGTGGATCGCATCATCTCGCCGGTCGAGTTCGGTGTACCGACCGCTGGCTTCCTGCGGTCCTCGCTCGGGATCCCCGGAGATTCGTACGACGTCGCACTCGCCTTCTCCGACAAGTTCCTCATGAAGCGACGCCTCATCGAGGCAGGCCTGAAGACAGCTCAGGTCCAGCGGGTTTTCGAACCGACCGACGTCCCGAAGGCGGGCGACAGCCTGGGATGGCCGGTCGTCGTCAAGCCGACGTTCGGCGCCCTCTGCATGGACGTGACCCGGATCGACGGGCCGGAGGCAGCGAGGGCCTGGGCGACCGGGCCGACCGGAGCGCGTTTGCGCGCCGAGGAGATGCCGGTGGCCGTGGAGCAGTACGTGGCGATGGACCGGGAGTTCCACGTCGACGCCGTTCTTCACGAGGGCAAGGTGCTGTTCGCCGCCGTGTCGATCTACTTCGACCCGCTGCTCGGCCGGATCGACGACTTCGACGGATCGTGGATCGTCCCCCCCGACCACCCTGACCATGACGAGGCGCTGGAGGTCGCCAGCCGGGCCACGATCGAGTTGGGGCTCCGCGACGGGGTCGCCCACGTTGAGCTCTACCGGTCCCGCGACGGCTTCCGGGTCGGCGAGGCGGCGTGCCGACCCGCGGGCGGCGGCATCGTCGAAGCCATCAGTCACCAGCACGGAGTCGATCTGTGGGAGGCATTCTGGTCCCTGGGGCTCGGGTGCACGCCGGCGCTGGACGTCACGTCGACCGACGGCATTGTCGTCAACGTGAATCTTCCGATCCGTCCGGGCCGGATCGTCGAGATGTCGTCCGAGGAGGAGATCCGCGCGGCGATCCCTGGACTGATCGACATGCGGATGACCATGAGCGTCGGCGACGTGGTCACGTCGGACCTCAACTCGTCGTCGACGCCAGGGGTCGTCTTTTTCCGCGCCCGCGACGAGGCAGAGATCGCTCCCACGATGGCGGCGCTTCGGCGTGCCTTCCGGCTAGAGGTCGAACCTACGGATGGGTCAACGATCGTGTGAAGAACAGCGGTAAGGCTGTCCAGAGGCCCTGCCGTGGGCAGGTTCCGCAGCATCGCCGGTTCCTCCGGCTCCGGCATGCCGATCGCCTCCGTCAGGTGCGCCTGAGAGGGTCGTGTCAGCTGGGCACGGCATCCCGGGCGACTGCGATGCCGTCGAGGCTTTCCCGGCACGGGCAGGTTCGATCGGCAGGCAGGTCGGCCAAGGCATTCAGAACAATCGACCGGAGGCGGTCGGTGTTCTTCGCGAAGACGTCGAACACCTCCCTCTGATTCACGGCGGAAGCGCTGTCCAGACCGGCGTCGAGGTCAGTGACCAGCGCCACCGCCGTGTAGCACATCGCGAGTTCGCGAGCCAGAACTGCTTCCGGGAGGCCGGTCATGTTGACCACGGACCAGCCCTGAGCCGCGTACCACTGTGACTCGGCCCGGGTCGAAAATCGGGGTCCCTCGACGACGACCATGGTGCCTTCATCCGTCACGGGCATCCCCTCGCGACGCGATGCCGCGATGACTACCTCACGCCCCTGCGAGCAGTACGGGTCGGCGAACGGTACATGTGCCGCGCCGGAGTCGTAGTAGGTCTGCTGGCGGCCGCTGGTGCGGTCGACGAGTTGGTCCGGGACCACGAGGCTTCCCGGCCCGAGCTCGGGTCGCAGCGAGCCGACGGCGCACGGGGCGATGATCTGGCGGACGCCGATCGAGTGCAGTGCCCAGAGGTTGGCGCGATAGTTGATCCGGTGCGGCGGGTAACGGTGGTCGCGGCCGTGCCGGGGGAGGAAGGCCACATCGCGGTCGCCGACGCGACCAACAAGGACGGCGTCCGACGGTTCGCCGTACGGGGTGCTGACATGCACTTCGCGGGCTTCGTCCAGCAGCGAATAGAAGCCGCTTCCGCCGATGACGGCCAACGACGCTTGTAGCGCTGACATGATCTTTCTCCTCATGCATGGAATTTCGTGAGTCGATGGATTGCCTCGTCGGTGTCCGGGAAGCCCTGCCGAAGGTTCACCGAACCGGAGGCGTGGGGAAACTCGGTCATCCCGCGAAATATCGTCGAACTCTGATGCCGCGACCGGCTCATGTCGGCCTGCCGACTGGCTGCGGGCGCACAGACGAGAAATCAGTGACCCAGGCGTGGGCGCCGAAGTCCGTTGGCGGGTTCCCGGGTCGGTGCACACCCAGGGTATGCCAGCCGGCGGCGCGGGCGGCGGCCAGTTCGACGGGCCGGTCCGAGGCGAACAGGATCCGGTCCGCGGCTACGCCGATCTCCCGGCTGATCCGTTGGTACGCCGCGGGATCGGTCTTGGCGCCCATGCCCTGCGCGTCGAAGAGCCGGTCGACCAGCGGTCGCAGATCACCCAGCTCGGTGTGGCGCAGCCAGTCGTGTTGCGCCTGGACGGAACCGGAGGAGAACAGGTGCACGCCGAGGCCGTCGGCACGCCACGTCCGCAGCGCGGTGGGGACGTCGTCGAAGACGTGTGCGGTGAGCGCTCCGCTCGCGTACCCGTCCGCCCAGATCATCCCCTGCAGCGCCTTGAGCGGTGGCGCTTTGACATCCTGATCGATCCAGCCGTTGATGACGACGACCAATTCTGCGCGTGTTGCCGTCGGCTTGCCCGCCAGAGCCGCGGTGGCTCGGAGTACGTCCTGGACATCCGTCGTGTCGCGTTCGAGAAACGTGGCGACTCGCTCACGAGAGTAGGGAAAAAGAACATCACGGACGAAGGCGAGGGAACCTAACGTGCCCTCGACGTCCAGGACGACTGCGTCGGCGCGGCTCACCAATTAGCGCCGATCAACTCGTCGAGGTAAGGGATCTGACGGGCGGTCGGCTCGCCGGTGAAGTCGGCGATCCACCCGTCCTCCTCCTGGAAGAACCGGATCGCCGTGAATTGGGGCTGCCGGCCCATGTCGAACCAGTGCCGCGTGCCGCGCGGCACCGAGAGCAGGTCACCAGCCTCGCACACGACGGCGTGCACCATGCCGTCCAGATTCAGATAGAAGCACCCGCGTCCCTCGACGAAGAACCGGACCTCGTCCTCGTCGTGCACGTGTTCCTCGAGAAACTTCTCCCGTGCCGCTCGGGCCGTGGCGGGCCAGTCCGGGTCGGCGTCGTCGGGCCGCATGCGTACGACGTCCACCAGCCGGTAGCCGCCGGCCTCGCTGATCCTGCGTACGTCATCGCGGTAGGCTTCGAGCACCTGACCGGAGTCGGCGGCAGCATCGAGCGGCCGGGTCGTGGCCCATCGTTCGAACACGATGTTCCAGCGGGACAGTTCGACCCGGATGCGGTCCTCGTCGGTAGTGCGCAGTCGAATGTCGTTGCCGTCGGTAGCCGGCATCACCTGAAGCAGTGTCATAGCAGACCCTCCTGGAATAGATCCGTGTTCGGTGAGGCGCTTGCGGCGAGCAGTGTCAACTGGCACATCGCCTCAAGGCATTCGAGGCGATTGCGGGCCACCTCGAGCGACGGACCCCAGGCAGTGACGCCGTGCCAGGCGAGCAGGAACACCGGCGGTGTCGCCGCGGACTGCGCCAGGTGGTTCGTTACGTCGGTACCGACGCGTGCGACGTCCGGCCAGTTGGGAAAGACCGGGACATGGACGCTGGCCGGGTCGACGACTCCGAGGCCCTTGATCAGCTCAAGATCGGCGAACCGTACCGACGTCCGGCTGGCTCGGGCCGCCAACACGGCGACAGCCGTGGCGTGCGGGGAATGCACGTGGATGACCGCGCCACAGCGCGGATCGGCGGCGTAGATGGCGGTGTGGATGCTGGTCTCGGCGGACGGCTTCGGCCCGATGGGCCGCACGGGCAACCCGGTCCGCACGCTGACGGGTACGGTGTCGCTCTCTGTCAGCCGTCCCTTGCTGCGTCCGCTCGTGGTGATGAGTATCGTGTCGCTGGCGTCGTCGAGCCGCGTGGAGAGGTTGCCGGACGTTCCCTCGAGCCATCCCCGCAGGTACAGCTCCCGGGCTTCCCCTACCAGGTGAGCGGCGCCGCGGGTGTCGATGATGCCTGTCACGCGGTGGCTCCTTCGTCAGCAAGGGCAACGACCAGGCGACGTCCGTTGAGGCGCTCGACACCGCCGAGCCCGGCGACCTCGAGCAGCACACCGAAGCCCGCGGTACGGGCATGGCTGGCGGAAACCAATTCGGCTGCGGCGGCGAGGGTTCCTCCAGTGGCAAGGACGTCATCGACGATCAGCACCCTGGCGCCGGGAGCAAGGGCGTCCATCTGCACCTGCAGCGTGTCAGCGCCGTACTCGAGGCCGTACTGGACGCTGTGCACCGCGCCGGGCAGCTTGCCGGCCTTACGGGCGAACGTCAGCGGGCAGCCGAGCAGTTGCGCGACAAGTGTTCCGACGGGAAAGCCCCGGGACTCGATGGCGAGGACATGGTCGCACCGTCCGCGGAAGGTATCCGCCAAACGGCGGGCGAGGGCCGCAAGAGCATGCGGGTCCGTGTAGACGCCAGCGAGATCGCGGAAGGTCACGCCTGGCTGTGGGAAGTCGGCTACGTGGCGGACAAGCGAAGTGTCGCCGATGCGGGTGGGCCGGATGACCCGGTCCTCGGTGACAATGGCGGTGATCAAGTCGATCGGTGTGACGTCGAACGCGGGGTTGTACACCGCTGTCCCGGGCTGCGCGATCTGTGCACCCGCGATCTCCAGTACCTCGTCGGCGGGCCGGTCCTCGATGAGGATGTCATCGCCGCGCGGCGTGGTGACGTCGACCGAGGACTCCGGTGCGACGACGATGAACGGGATGCCGTGGCGCGCTGCGGCCAAAGCCAACGCATAGGTACCGATCTTGTTGGCGGTGTCGCCGTTTGCGGCGATGCGGTCCGCCCCGACGATGACGCAATCGACCGAACCACCGGCCATGGCCGCCGCGGCGGCCGAGTCGACACACAGCCGGTGCGGGATGTCCGCCTCGGCCAGCTCCCACACGGTGAGTCGGGCACCCTGCAACAGCGGCCGGGTCTCGGTCGCGAGCACCGAACCCAGATCACAGCTGGCCGCCAGCTCTCGGATCGCGCCCAGGGCGGTCCCCCAGCCGCCGGTCGCCAATCGGCCGGTGTTGCAGTGGGTGAGAACGTGCATCGGCCGCCGCGGGGACACCTCACGGATGAGGGTCGCGGCGCGTGTCGCTGCGGCACGGTTCGTCCGCTCGTCCTCGGTGATCATGTCGAGGGCCTCTTGCAGGACGGCGTCCGGGCCGTCCGCTAGCCGGCCGAGCGCCCGCTGGACACCCCACCGCAGGTTCACGGCGGTTGGTCGGGCGGCCGCGAGCAGTTCGGCGTCCGCCCGTACGGCAGCATGATCAACCTCGCCGGCGACTGATCGTAGGTGCGCCGACAGAGCGACGCCGAGCCCACCCGCCAGTCCGAGGGCCGGAGCGCCCCGGATGGCCAGGCGCTGAATCGCTGTGATGATCTGATCGATGCCGGTCATGTGCAGGACCGTCATCTCGTGAGGGAGTGTCGTCTGGTCGACAGCGACGACGCAGCCGGGTTCCCAATCGACCGAACGCTGCATGAATTGCTCCTCCATCGACAAAGTGCTGAAGTCGGCAGGTCGATACGGCGCTTTGAGGCGTCCCGGAACGTGGATGCGAGTGGCTGCACAGCGTCCACAATTGTCGAGTTATGTTGATCACGAAGGTGGCTCCGCCTTGAGTGGCCTCCACCCCTTTCGGTTATCTCGACACCACTGCACCGTCGCAGCCAGCCCGTACTCCAGATCGATGCGTGACGCGCACCCGACCTCAGTCATGATCTTGCTGGTGTCGCGGGAATAGCGACGGTCGTGGGCCCTTGCGGGCGGCGACTGGCGCGATCCTGTCCGGGCCGGCCTGGCGTTTCGTGCCGGGGCGCGGCGTCGGGCAGTGTCTGCGTGCCGAGCGCGTTGGTGGTGACGAACGGGGTGGCACCCGCAATGGAGCGGTCGACATGAGAGTCAGCGGCGAAGTGGACGATGACGTCGTGACCCGCGGCCATCGCGTCGATGAGAGCGGTGTCAATGCCACAGTGGATGCGATCTGGGCGTGTGTCCTCACCTGCGGCCTCGAGGTTGCGCAGGCTTCCGGAGTCGGCCAACTTGGTCAGCACAGTCACCCGGGCGGGATCGACCGACGGTTCCCCCGGAGCGCTGCTCTCCGGGGTGCCGCCGGCATGAAGGATCTCGCGCACGTAAGGATCGTATCCGCAATAGATCGAAGTACGTCACCCCCGTCTCACGCAACAAGATCACGTAAACCCGCGGAGCGTGAAGATCATCGTCGCCGATGTAGCTGGTTTCATCCGGTCCTAATACGTGCGTATGCTGCGGCGGCCGGATGCCGGCTGTGGTCGCTCACCCGTGCGGTGCCCACACAGCTCACGCCGGTCTTTCACAAACCGATGATTGGCTGTCCTCTTTCGACGTTGATCTTCGCAGCCGTGTCCGAAATGCTCGGTGCGGCTGCCGCCAATGGCTAGTCGATGTGGAGCGTTGCGGGTGTGCCTGCTGGAGTCCGCCGCAGATCCGTCAGTCGATACACCGATCCCGCGGGCAACGTCCTGAGCAGGCCCTTCAGGCTGGTGACCTCTGCGGCGGACCCGAAGTGGTCAGGATTCGCGGCTCCGGCCTCGCTGGTGGTGTCGACCCCCTCCCGGCCTGCCGACGCTTGTTACGCATTCAGGCTGCGGCGACTGCGACTGCGACTGTGGGCGCGGTCGTGGTGGCGTCGGCCTAGAACCGCCGCCGGTTCCTCTTGCGGCGGAGCAGGATCAGGACGGTGGTGGCCCCAACTGCGGCGGCCACCGCGATGGTCATCCATCGGTCGAGGCGGTGAGGAGGTGTCGCGGCCGTCGGTGGCGTGATGAGGGCAGGTGCCTTGGTGAGATCCTGCGATTGGGGTGGCGGGGCCACGGCTTGCGAGTGTGCCGCGCGTTTTCGGCTGCGGTTCAACAGCAACTGAACGGCAGCCTCGATCGCGAGCATGATGCCCCCGCCGGCGACTCCGGCCAGCGCGCCGGCCATGAAGAGGTCGCGCTGTTGTATAGCCGCCGTATCGAGCAGTTCGCCCGACAGGCGGTAGCTGAGCGGTCCCGCACCGCCTGGCAGCTCCCTGGTCCAGCGAAGGATGCCGGAGTCCGGCAGCTGCGGACTGGCGGCCTGTGCATTGAAGTCGTCGGGTTGGTTGTATAGGCGGATGGTCGCCTTGGATCCTGCTGGCAGCGGGCGGAATGCGACATCTCCGGCGGATGCGGTGGGTAGCGTCGTGATTCCTGGCAGGACGTAGAGCAGCCGAGCCCCAGAGGCGCGCGTGCCTGTCATGCGGCTGACACCAGATAAGATCTCCTGCCGCAGGCCCGCAGCGCCGCCTCCGAGCGAAACGCGCGTGTAGATGCACCGCGACATCGATCCGCCGAGCATGGACCAGTAGTCGCCGTTCTCGGACTTCGGCTGCACGGGTTCCCACTTCACCGGCTGGTCAAATTTGTTGATCAAGTCGATGCCTGTGGTCAACTCCCCGCATAGCAGCACAATGACAGCGGTCGGTGGCGCGGTCTCGGGCACCGCACCGAATTCGTGCTGCAGCACTAGCGACAGGGAGGTCGTGCCCGCCTTGCCGGTTCCGGGGTTGTAGGCGACGTCAACCTGAACCGGAGTGGTTACGTCGGTCTGGCTCCCGTCGAGCGCGACAGCGATCACGCCACGGTCGGTGAGTCGGGGACTGGG
Source organism: Micromonospora sp. NPDC048947 (assembly GCF_040649495.1). NCBI lineage: Bacteria > Bacillati > Actinomycetota > Actinomycetes > Micromonosporales > Micromonosporaceae > Micromonospora > Micromonospora sp. NPDC048947. The sequence continues at coordinate 494,502 of NZ_JBEZFO010000001.1, read as the reverse complement.
GCTGAAACCGGTCGCAGCGAGTTGCCAGGCCCACGCCGTCGCTCCCACCGTCGCAACGACGGCGAGGGACAGCAGCCAGCGGTTCTTGACCAGCTCACGGCGAAGTCCGGTCTCGGGCATTCGCTAACCGTACGGGCCTGAGGCGTGGCCAATCGACAGGCATCTCGCTTAGGCAGACCGTACTGGCGCGTCGTAGGCTGCGGACGCCATTGGCAGCGGGCGAGCGGCACGGTCACGGAATGGAGCGTCCAGGCCCAGGCCGCCTTGCCTCCTGCCGCCGCTCCTCGAACGTCCCGCCACGAGCTCGGTGCGGGCCAGCAACTCTGTGCTTATCCGCGGTCGAGCAGCCCGGGACATCGCTACGGCGGTTCCCAGCGGAGAACGAAGTACGAGGATGCGGGCGTGTTCCACATTGGTCCGATGGGGCCGCTCCGGTGAGGTCAGCGTGCCGAGTGGGAGCGGTAGTGAGCAGCGACGTTCGGGTGAGCGCACGCGTAGGAAACGGCCCCTGCGCGAGAAAGTCGTCATCGGCTTGGCTGTCCTGTCCATGCTGGTGGCCGCCCTCGACAGCCTGAGCGTTGGCCCATCGAGTGACTGGTTGTTCTCGCCGAAGACGCCGCCGGACCCAGACCAGTTCAGGTATAGCGCGGCCGCTGGCTGATCCCCACCAGCCACCTCGTGGCCGTCCTGTACCTGTCCAGCATTCGGCTTCCTGACGGGCGACCCGCTGGGCAGCGCCTCGCCGCACGACTATGCTTCGCCGGGTTCTCCTACGACTCCCGTCGCCGACCAGGGATTAGCCAGGCCGCGGGCTGGCCGACCAGCAGCCTGCGCTGGGAGGAATTTCAGGTGTCGGCTTGCGGCAGCCGCTGGGGGTACGACGCGAGTAGTCAAGGTAGCGCCCGCCCGGCTGTCGCCTGCCGTCTGGATCCGTTGCATGGCAGGATGGGGGCTTCATGATTGCCGTTGATCTTTGTCGTGACAGCTTGGACGGGCTGTCAGTAGGTGACGCGCTAGGCGCGCAGTTCTTCGTTCCAGGCACCTCTTACACCGAACTGGCGGCTGGTCGCCCTCCTCGTGGGCCGTGGCCCTGGACCGATGACACAGAGATGGCCTGCTCCATCGTCAGCGAGTTGCAGGCCCGTGGCGACATCGACCCCGACCGCCTTGCGGCTGCCTTCGCGCAGCGGTACGAGCCCTACCGCGGTTATGGCGGCGGCGCGGTCGTCATCCTGCACCAGATACGCGACGGAGCCGACTGGCGGCAGGCGGCACGCGCCGCCTTCGATGGTCAGGGGTCTATGGGCAACGGCGCAGCCATGCGCGTGGCACCGCTGGGCGCCTATTACGCCGGCGACTCTCGGGCCGCAGCGCTGCGCGCGATGCGCTCGGCGGAGGTCACCCACGCCCACGCCGAGGCAGTACTTGGAGCGGTCGCCGTCTCTGTAGCCGCCGCCGAAGCAGGTCATGCTCGACGAACAGATCGCCGGCCCGAGCCGGAAGCACTACTGCAAGCGGTGCTGGCGCATCTCGTCGACAGTCACGTCAGTGCAGGCATTCGGCGGGCTATCACCCTTCTCGGCACCAGTGTTGCCGAAGCTGCCTACGAGCTGGGCAACGGAGCGCGGGTGCTGGCGCAGGACACGGTGCCCTTCACGCTGTGGGCAGCAGCAACCTTCCTACACGACTATCCGGCGGCGGTCCTGGCGTGCATCGAGGCCGGCGGTGACGTGGACACGACCGCCTCCATAGTCGGCGGCATCGTCGCCGCCTTCACCGGCGCCGGCCCCGGTGGCATCCCCTTGCCTTGGCTCACCACGCGCGAGCCGCTTCCAAGCTGGATTACAGCTAGCTAGGCACTAGCCGACGGTGGCCCGCTTATCGGTTGATCCGGATGCCGACGGTATCCAGATGTCGCTACGGCGCGTAACCCCACCACCGACCGACACGAACTCCACCGGATGGTGTCCTAACCAGCGCATTCGCTGTGACGACCTCTTCGGCGGATCTGAAGGCGTTAGCGTTGGCATCCCGCAGATGCGGTATCGCGACTTTCGTTCACAGCCGATGAGCCGGCGTGGCACTGAACCACAGTGTCCTTCGCATGCGAACCATCCTTTACATCGCTGGTATCCGATGGATGGGCAGGCCTGCCTAGCTTTCCCTAAGTACACGTACTCCCCACCGGGCCGCTACCGATCAGCCCTGGGCGGGCTGTCCGTTGTCCTGCCGGCGGCAGGACTGCCGTGCGTGCCTTGACAGGAAGGCGGAGCAGCAGGACAGTCGACACAGTCATAGACGTTCAACTATCTAAGGCGAGGTGTGCCATGCGGAAGTCGCTGACTGCTGTGGCCGCCATCGCTGTTGCCATGGTCGCGATGATTGCCGCGATCTCACACGCCAGTGCGGCGAACGCGGCGGCCGGGTGTCGGGTGAACTACGTCGTCACCAGCCAGTGGACCGGTGGCTTCCACGCCGACATCGCGGTCACCAACTTGGGTGACCTAGTCAACGGGTGGACGCTGCGGTTCGCGTTCCCTGCAGTCGACCAGCGGCTCACGCAAACCTGGAGCGCCACCTGGGCCCAGGCGGGCCAGCAGGTCAGCGCGACCAATCTGGGCTGGAACGCGACCCTGGGCACCAATGGCTCCGCGAACATCGGTTTCGTTGGCGCCTGGTCGGGCAGCAACCCCATACCGGCGTCGTTCACGCTTAACGGCGTAACGTGCACCGGCGGCGTCCTGCCCAGCGTGACGCCGACCCGGACGACCACACCGCCGCCCGCTGACTACCCAGCGATCGTCACCTGGCTCAGCCCGACCGCCGGCGCGGTGTACACCACACCGGGAACCGTCCCGCTGGCCGCGACCGCGACCGTGGGAGGCGGACACAGCATCACCTCGGTGTCGTTCCGGGTGGACGGCGTCACGGTGGCCCGGGGGGTGAGGACGACCGGTGACCGGTACGAGGCGCTGTGGACACCACCGATCGGGGAGCCCGGCACCAGCACCACCTTCGTGCTGTACGTCTCGGCCGGCACCGACCAGTCGCTGTCTGGCTCTGCGCCGCCGTTGCTGGTCACGGTGGTGACGCCGGCGTCCACCGGCACCAACCACCCGCCGGCGGTGGCGTTGAGCACCCCCGGCGGGCAGACCTACTTCCTCGAGCCGACGACCGTCACGCTGGTCGCCGACGTCGCCGACACCGATCCCGGGGACCTTGTCAGCCGGGTGGAGCTTTACCTCGGCGCAACCCGGCTGGCCGTGACGCCGACCAACAGCGGACAGCGCTACCAGTTCCAGACGGCCCTGTCGGCCGGAACGTCGTCCACCTTCACCGTGCGGGTCCACGATTCCCACGGCGGCCTCGGCATCTCGAACCCGCTGACCTTCACCATCCGTTAGCGCCTCGTCCCTCCGTTAAGGGCTGACCAAGGTCCTTCCACTGGCCGTCGATACGTTTGCGAGTCGGCACGGCGCTCAGGGTCAATTCGACCAGGCCATCGGGGGTTGGCGGTCACCGTCGTGGTGGGTGCCGACACTCGATCCACCCTGCCCGGTCCGCGTGCCCCGCAGAATCCTCGATCAAGGATCAGAAGTCACTCACGCCGGGACGATAGCTGTGGCCAAGAGGCAGCACCCCGGCGGGCTCAGCGAGCCTTGAAACCATCCCCACCGGCGCTACTGCACCGCGTCGACCCATATCTCGGATCAACCGACATGGACCTCGGGGCAGTACGTCAATGGCTCGATCACCGAGACGACGCCGATCGACCAGCCGCGAACGGATCTGCCGCCGACCGTGCACGCTGGTGGGGTAATCGCAACTGCGTCTACGCGATCGAGAGCGGCCGCCGTTCTCGTCAGAGAAGTAGCTCGTAGCGGCTGACAAGCGTTCGGGTGCCGCCGCCGGAGCGCTGACCGGGAGCGCCGCCGACTTCGACGTCACCGCGGTGGTGAAAGCCGGCGGCCTCGTAGTAGGCGCGCAAGCCGGGATTGGTGGCCACGCAGTCGAGCCGTAGCACGGCGGCGTCGTGGGCGCGTGCCCGATCCGCGGCCCAGGTCAGGATGGCGCTGCCGGTACCGGCAGCCCACCTTTCCACCGCCATCCGGTGCAGGTAGCCGGCTCGACCCAAGCAGTCGCTCCATACGGGATCGGACCAGTCGAGCGTCACCGTGCCCGCGGTGCGACCGTTGGCACGTACCAACCAGGTTTCCCCGCGCTCAACGGCCGGTGTTATCCATTCGGTGACAAACCGGTCCGGCCATTGCTGGATGCCGGCGGCGGTGAGCCAGGCCGCGGCATGGTCGAGAACCGCCAGGACGTCCGGCACGTCCGCGGCCGTCGCACGAACGAACAGCAGATCCCCGTGGATTCGGCTCGTCATGCCACCAGTTTCTCAGCGCCATTCCGGTTTGCTTGTCCCGACCCCGGGTCACGCCAAGCGGAGGGCCGCTGCCACATAGGCTTCTGCCGCTGACAAGGCGCGGCGATCGTGGACGTGCTTCCCCATCGACCGATGCGGCTGCGGGAGCCAGCGCTGGCGCCAAGCAGGGGTACTGGGCAGACTTCAAGGTCGGTCGGTGGCCCGGCGCGGGCCCGGTTTGGGGGAGCAGGTTGGGAGCAGCAGGGTGCCCTGAACGGTTTTGTGCTGCGCCCAACGGCGTCGAACGGCGCTCAACTGCACCCACCCCTGCCTGTGGCTCCTCGTTTCCGCAGGTCAGACTAGGTGCTACGTCCTGTTAGGGCTCGAAGTGGTCAGGCGTTGCTGTTCCCTGGATAGCTGGCCTGGACGTGGCGAGGAATCCATCCGCCATGCAGCAACTTCGGGAGGCTGCTGCAGAAAGAGCCAAGATCGGATTGAGTGAAGAGTGCTGCGAGCAGGAGTGTGTTCGCGCCGAGTCGTCCGAGCGGTACCGAGGCGATTGGTCGGCGCCCGGACTCCCCCCGCTGCCGCCGCATAGTGCAGAGCGGTGGCCCCGGCGGCGGTGACACCGTTGACGCCGAAGCCAAGATCGATGAGAAGCCGGACCGTTGACCAGTTGCGCGCCTCGGCCATCCGCGTAACCAGGTCTGCATGCCGATCGCACAGTCCAGGTTGTTTGCACTCGTGCTCATGAGCCCAGACGAGGAGCCGATGTGACAGGGCGAGCCGCCGTGATCTCTCTGTCGGGGAGTGGACTTGGTTCGGTCGCGCCTGGTAGGCAGGCGGATGTGCGAATCGTCTCCCTGTTGCCGGCGGCCACGGACGTCGTGGCCATGCTTGGCCTGACCGGGCATCTGGTCGGGCGTACCCACGAGTGTGACTGGCCGCCGGGGGCTCTGGCCGACGTCCCGGCGGTGACCGCGACGTCCCTGCCGGAGACCTTGACGAGCCGGGAGATCTCGGCGGCGATCGCCGGTGACCCGCACCGGGGATCGTCGTTGTACCAGCTCGACGTCGCCGTGCTGGAGGGGTTGAAGCCGGATCTGATCCTGACCCAGGATCTGTGCGACGTGTGTGCGGTCTCCTACGAGCGGGTCAACGACGCGGTTGGTCTGATCGATCTCGACACCAGTGTGATGTCCCTGGAGGCGAGGACCATCGACGGGATCCTGGACACTGTCGATGCCGTTGCCGCGCTGACCGGCACCGAAGGCAGGGCGGCGGAGATCCGAGCCGACGCCGAGCGTCGCCTCGCCGCGTTGCCGGGGTCGGCGCCCGGCGCGCCGACGGTGTTGTTCGTCGAGTGGCTCGACCCGTTGATGCCTGGTGGGCACTGGGTGCCGGAGCAGATCGCCTACGCGGGCGGGCGCTCGCTGCTGCTCGGGCCGGGCGCGCACAGCACCCCGCACCCGTGGTCGGTGGTCGCCGACCTGGCTCCCGAGGTGGTGGTGTTCGGGCCGTGCGGGTTCACGCCGGAGCGGACCGTCGACGAGTTGTCCGTGGCAGTCGGGCAACCCGGTTGGGCGGACCTGCCCGCGGTGCGTCACGGGCAGGTGTGGGTGGTCGACGGGCCTGCCTACTTCAACCGCCCCGGCCCGAGGGTCGTCGACGGCGCGGAGATCCTCGCCGGCATCCTCTCCGGCCGCCCCGACTCCCGCGCTCGGCGGGTGCCCCTCGACGTCGGCTGACGCTGCCGCGCCCGAGTGGCGGAGGCGGACCTCCGAGGCCGATCGCCCGTTGTCCCGGCATTCGCACCGCACCGCACCGAGGTTCAGGAGCGTGCCCCCGCTGTGCTGGCGAGGTCGACGATCCGGTCGCTCCAGCGGGCCAGCAGGGTCTGGTCGTGGGTGATGACCAGGACACCGGCGCGCTGGGTCCGCTGGTAGTCGCGGATGACGGCGGCGACGTGCGCCTGGGTTGAGGCGTCGAGCATCGCGGTGGCCTCGTCGCAGAGCAGGTAGTCGGGGCGGTGTACGAGGGCCCGGGCGAGGCAGGCGCGTTGCAGTTGCCCGTCGGACACCGCGTGGGGACGCCGGCTGCGCAGATCCGCTGTGAGGCCGACGAGGTCGGCGAGTTCGGCCACCCGTTCCCGGACCGCCGACTCGGGCGTCCGGGTGGCGCGTAGCGGTTCGGCGATGAGATCGGTGAGGCTCAGTCGCGGATCGGCGGCGGCGCGCGGGCTCTGGAAGAGGGCGGCGACGCGGGTCCGTAGGGCGACCGGCACGGCATACCGGACGGCGTCGACAGCGGTGCCGTCGATGCTGACCCGGCCCTGGTCGGGGCGGTGCAGCAGGGCCAGGACCCGGACCAGTGTCGACTTCCCGCAGCCGGACGGCCCGCGCAGTCCGACCGTCTCTCCCCGGCCGACCCGCACTGTGACGTCGTCGAGGACGACCTGGCGGCCGTAGGAGACGCTCACCTCGTCGGCGAGCAGGTGCTGCGCGCTGGTCACGTGGTGGCTCCGGTGGTGGGGATCGGGTGGTGGCAGGCCACTGTGCCGCCACCGGCGACCGGTGTCGACTGTGGTCGGTCCGCGCAGGTGTCGGTGCGGCGTGGGCAGCGGGGCGCGAACGCGCACCCTGGGGGCAGCGCGGTGAGCATCGGCGGGTCGCCCGGCACCGGCCGGAAGGCCCGGTCCGGCAGGGCGTCGAGCAGCGCCGAGGCGTACGGGTGGGACGGCGCGGTGAACAGCCGGTCGGTGTCGCGGTGTTCCACGATGCGGCTGGCGTACATCACGGCGACGGTGTCGGCGACCCGGTGGGCGGCGGCCAGGTCGTGCGTGATGAGCACGACTGACGCGCCGCTGTCGCAGCGACGGCGCAGCAGGTCGAGGGTGTGGTCCACCAGCGGCCGGTCCAGCCCGGTGGTGGGCTCGTCGGCGATGAGCAGCGACGGGTCGGGCGCCAGTGCGAGCGCGGTGACCAGACGCTGTGCCATGCCACCGGACAGCTCGTGCGGGTAGCGGTCCAGGTCCGCCGGGTCGAGCCCGACATCGACAGCGAGGCGGTCGGCGTCGGCGCGGTCGCGGCCGTGCGCCCGCAGCGTCTCGGCGAGCAGTCGCCGTCCGGTCCGGACCGGGTTCAGGGCGGTGGCCGGGCTCTGCGGGACCAGTCCGACCCGGCGCCCGCGTACCCTGCGGGCAAGCTGGCGTTGGCCGCAGGTGACCAGATCGACCGGGCCGGCACCGGGGTGGTGCAGCACGGCGTGGCCGGTGGTCGTGGCGTTGCCCGGCAGGAGGCCGAGTAGGGCATGGGCCAGGACGGACTTGCCGCAGCCGGACTCGCCCACGACGGCCAGCAGTTCGCCGGGCCGCACGGTGAGGCTGAGATCGCTGACTGCGCGCACGCGCGCGTCGCGGAGCCGGAACTCGACGCCGAGGCCGTCGACGGCGAGCAGCGGCTGCCGCGCGGCGGCGTGGGGCGACGCCTCGGCGGTAGCGGATTCGGTGGTGGTCACAGGTGCAGCTCCGCTCGGATCCGGGGATCGAGGCGGTCGCGCCAGCGGGCGGCGAGGACCGCGATGGCGAGGGTGACGACCACGATGACAGCGCCCGGTGCCAGGCTGGCCCACCAGGCGCCGGTCAGCAGCGACCCCTGGCCGTCGTTGATCATGTTGCCCAGCGAGGCGAGGTGTGGTGGCAGGCCGAGGCCGAGGAACGACAGGGCGGTCTCGTGCCACACCGCGTGCGGGATCATCAGGGTGGTCGCCAGGGCCAGCCGGGGCAGGACGTGCGGCAGCAGGTGTCGGGTGAGGACCCGGAGCCGGCCGGCTCCGCCGCTGATGGCGGCGTCGACGAACGGTCGGGTCCGCAGGCTCAACAACTCGGATCGGACGATGCGGGCGGTGGAGAGCCAGTGGGTGAGCCCGACGGAGGCGATCACGGCACCGAGGCTGGGACGCAGCATGGCGACGATGAAGATGCCCAGCAGCAGGTGCGGCATCGCGGCGATGGTGTCCACGATCCGCATCAGGATCCGGTCGACCCGGCCGCCGAGCGTGCCGGCGATCCCGCCCACAACGCCCCCGAGGACTGTGGCGACGAGCGCGGCGACCGCGCCGACGAGCAGCGAGACCCGCAGCCCGTAGACGGCGCGGTGCGCCACGTCGCGGCCCAGGTCGTCGGTGCCGGCGAGGTGGGTCCAGGAGGGCGCCAACCGGGTCTGGTCCAGTGCGACAGCGCTCTGGTCGAGCGGCCAGACGAGCGGAGCGAGCAGCGAGCCGGCGACGGCCACCAGCAGGACCAGACCGGCGATGACGACACCGGTCTGGCCGGGTCGCAGCCGCAGCCGGGACCGGGTCACCCGGAGCAGCGGCGGTCGGGCAGCGAGGTCAGCCATCGAGTCGTACCCTCGGGTCGGCGGCGGCGTAGGCGAGGTCGGTCGCGAGGTTCGCGGCCAGCACCACCGCTGTGGTGACCAGCGTGATCGCCGCCAGCAGCGGAAAGTCGCTGCCCAGCGCGGCGGCGACAGTGACGGCGCCGAGGCCCGGCAGCGAGAAGACCGTCTCGACCAGCACCGCCCCGCCGACCAGTTCGGGCAGGTGGGTGCCGACCAGGGTGAGGAACGGCAGCAGCGCGGTCCGCAGCGCGTGTCCGAACAACACCGTCCGACCGGGCAACCCGCGGGCCCGCGCCGCGAGCACGTGGTCGTCGCGCATGCTGTCCGCGACAGCGTCCCGGACGAACAGCACGAACCACGGCGCCTGCGACACGGCCAACACCCCGACCGGCAGGATCAGGTGGTGGGCCACATCGGACCAGGACGCGCTGGTCGCTGTGACGTCGGTGAGCCCGCCCGCCGGCAACCAGCCCAGGGCCAGCGCGAACACGGCGATCGCGGCCAGGCCCAGCCAGAAGACCGGCATCGACTGCACCGCGTACGCGGCCGCCCGCAACGCGCGGTCGAACACACCACCGCGCCGGTACGCCGCCAGCGCGCCCAGCAGCAGGCTCGCGACCAGGACCAGGGCGAGGGACACACCGATCAGGAGCAGCGTCCAGCCGGCCCGGGCGGCGAGCACCGAGGCGACCGGTTCGTGGCGGCTGGTCGACCAACCCAGGTCGCCCTGCACCAGGTTGCTGATCCAACGCAGGTACTGCACCGGCAGGGGATCGTCGACGCCCCAGTTCGCGCGTAGTTGGGCCAGGTTCTCCTCGCTGGCGGTGAAGGCCGCAGCGCCCGCGTACTGCTTCGCCGGGTCGACCGGCGAGGCGGCGCCGAGGGCGAACATACCGACGCTGGTCGCGGCGAGCACCGGCACGGCGACCAGGAGCCGACGCCGGACCACCGCGCCCGCCCCGGCCAGTCGGCCGGAGCGGGTCACGACCGCGTCCAGGTGTCGATGTTCCACCAGAGGCTGTTCGACACCCCGTGCTCGTGCGCCTCGACCCGCGGCGCCACACCCTCAACCGAGGACTTCAGCACGTAGGTGTGCCGCAGGTAGGTGAGGAACAGCCACGGTACGTCGACGGCCAACTGCTTCTGGAACTGCGCGTACGCGGCCTTGCGAAGGGAGGGGTCGATCTGGTCGCGGCCCTCCTGCAGGGCGCGGTCGGCGACGTCGGAGCGGTACGAGCCGGGGTTGAAGTAGCCCTGCCCCGCGAACGTCGAGCCGAACAGCTTGTACGAGACGAAGTCCGGGTCGTACGGCGTGCCGTAGCCCATCAGCAGGGCGTCGGACTTCATCCGTGGGTCGATGGCGTCCCAGGTGAGCCCCGCCGGAGTGACCTCGATGCCGACCTTCTTCGCGTCGGCGGTGACGGAAAGGGCCAGGTCCTTGCGCAGCGTGTCGCTCGCCGGGTACATCAGCGTGAACCGGGCCGGCCGGCCGTCCTTGACGCGCACCCCGCCGGGGCCGGGCGTCCAGCCGGCCGCGTCGAGCAGCGCTCCGGCCGATGTCGGGTCGGCGGTGGGTTTGCCGATGATCGACGGGTCGGCGAACTCGGAGGTCGGCGGGATCGGCCCGAACGCCGGTTCGCCGGCGCCACCGAGGAGCCCGGCCACCATCGCGGCCCGGTCGACGGCCAGGTTGAGCGCTCGGCGGACCGCCGGGTCGGCGAGGACCGGGTTGCCCGTCGGCAGCATCACGCCGCGGTAGTCGGCGGTCGGCACCCGCTGCACCCGGTACGTGGTGTCGGCGTCGAAACCGGAGGCCAGCTTCGGCGGCAGTTCGGCGGCGTCGAACTCGCCGGCGCGCATCCGCTGGGCGCGGACGTTGTCGTCGGCGACGAACGCGACCACCACCCGGTTGTTCTTCGGCCGGCCACCGAAGTAGCGCTCGTTGGCGGTGAGCACCAGGCGGTCGCCCGGGGTCCAGGAGTCGACCCGGTACGGCCCGGTCCCGATCGGCTTGCGGTTGAACGGTGCGGTGTTGATGTCCTGCCCGCTGAGCAGTTTCGCCGGCACGATGCCGAGGGTGAGCCGCTGCAGGAACGGCGCGTACGGGTAGCGCAGCCGGAACACGACGGTGGCCGCGTCGGGCGCGGTCACCGACTCCACCATGTCCAGGTCGGAGCGGAGCGTCGAGTCGACGGTCGGATCCAGCACGGCCTGGTACGTGAAGACGACGTCCTGGGCGGTCAGCGGGGTGCCGTCGTGGAACTGCACGCCGTCGCGGAGCTTCGCGGTCACTGTGCGGCCATCGGGTGACAGCTCCGGCAGCGCCGTGGACAGGCCGGCGACGAGGCGGTTGTCGTCGTCGCGGCTGACGAGGCCGTCGAAGATCAGTGAGGCGCCGTCGACGCCGTAGTTGAGCACCGGGTTCAACGCGTCCGGCTCGTCGGAGGTGGCGACGACCAGCGTTGCGCCGCCGGATGAGCCGTCGGGGTTGGCCGGGGCCGAACATCCGGCGAGGACGAGCATCCCCGCCGCCGCGGTCGCCGCCGTGAGGCGTCGGAAGGTCGGACGCATCCGGGTCACAGAGGGCTCCTGTGGTGTGGGGAGGAATCGTTTGTCGGGTGGGCGCGACGCCGACCCCGTTGATCATCACGGTGACACAGTTGCCAGTCTTTGGCAATTACCAAACGTAGGCATCTTCTGGTTGATCAGGAGCCATTCGTCGGTGGTGACGGTCATCGGCGACCGGCTAGGGTTCCGGAATGTTCCGCGCCGTCGTGTTGATCGCTGCTGGGGTGCTCGCCGCGGATCAGCTCACCAAGTACTGGGCCGAGTCCGCGCTCTCCGGCGGGCAGACCATCACCGTTCTCGGTGACCTGCTGCAACTGCGACTCCTGTACAACCCGGGCGCCGCCTTCTCGATCGGGTCCACGTACACCTGGATCTTCGCGGTGGTCGCGGCGGCGGCGGTGGTCGCGGTGACGGTCGTGGCGTGGCGGGTCACGTCGCGCGCCTGGGCGGTGGCGTTGGGCCTGGTGCTCGGCGGCGCGGCGACGCACCTGCTGGACCGCCTCTTCCGGGATCCGGGGTTCGCGCGCGGGCACGTGGTGGACTTCATCGACTACGCCGGGTTCTTCGTCGGCAACGTCGCCGACATCGCCCTGGTGGTCGGCGTGGGCATCGTCATGCTGCTCAACGTGCGCGGCATTCCGCTGCGCGCGACCGCCACCCCCGGCGAGAGCCGCAGCGACGAGCAGGTGCCCTCGTCAGACGCCTGAGCCGCCCGCTGGAACGGCTTCGTCGTCCGGGCTGATCAGGACGACCTCCAGCCGGCGCGGGCCGTGCACTCCCTCCACACGGTTGAGTTCGATGTCGCTGGTGGCGGACGGGCCGGAGATCCAGGTCAGCGGGGCGTGCGGGGCCAGTCGGGTGAGCGCCTCCGGCAGCAGTCCGACGACCTGGTCGGTGCGGACGACGCAGATGTGCCGGTCGGGCACCAGGGTGAGCGCGCGCCGCCCCTGCGTCGGGCCGGCGTCCAGGATGATGGTGCCCGTGTCGGCGACCACGACGGCGCAGCCGGTCAGGACCGCGTCCAGGTCGTCGAGCGCTGCCGGCGACAGCGGGGGCGTGTCGCGGTGCACCTCTCCGGCGTAACCTTCCAGCCAGTTCGCGGGGACGTCAGTGGGGACGGCGAGCCGGTCGACGGCGCCGAGCAGTCGGGGTAGGGCGTCGATGCCCCTGTGGACGACGGCCCGGTAGTCCTCCAGGCGGTCGACCAGGGTTTCGATCACGTCGGAGCGGTGGTCGACCCGGCGGTACCCGCGGGGCACCTGCACCGGCGGCGGGCTGTCGGCCAGCGCGGTCCGGAGCCGCGCCAGGATCTCGTCACGGGCGCTCACTGCTTTCCCCACCATTCCCTGAAGGTCTGCGGCGCGGGCAACGGCAGGTCGCGCGACCGGGTCCACGCCGAGGCGGGCCAGGGCAGTCGCCGCAGCGTTCGAGCGCCGGTGCGCCGCTCACGGTACGCCCCGAAGGGCCCCGCGCCGGCCCGAGCCAGGCGCAAAGCGGCGGCCCACCGTCGAGGGCTGCGCATCACCCAGGACAGGACGCGCATGGCGGCCCGTTCGACCGGCGGGTGCGGTGCCTGCTGGCGGAGATGAACCAGGATCTCCGGGATGTTGATCTTCACGGGGCAGACGTCGTAGCAGGCGCCGCAGAGGGTCGACGCGTACGGCAACGAGGCATTGTCGGCCACACCGGTCAACTGCGGCGACAGGATCGCCCCGATCGGCCCCGGATACACCGAGCCGTACGCGTGCCCGCCGGCCCGCTCGTACACCGGGCAGACGTTGAGGCACGCGGAGCAGCGGATGCACGACAACGCCGGCCGCCCGACCGGGTCGGCGAGCACCGCGGACCGGCCATTGTCGACGAGCACGATGTGCACGTCCTGCGGGCCGTCGCCGGGGGTGACGCCGGTCCACATCGAGGTGTACGGGTTCATCCGCTCGCCGGTCGAGGATCGCGGCAGCAGTTGCAGGAAGACCTCCAGGTCGGTGAAGGTCGGCAGCAGCTTCTCGACGCCGACGACGCTGATCAGCGTCTCGGGGAGGGTGAGGCACATGCGGCCGTTGCCCTCGGACTCCACCACCACGAGTGTGCCGGTGTCGGCGACGGCGAAGTTGGCGCCGGAGACGGCGACCCGGGCCGAGAGAAAACGCCGTCGCAGGTGGGCGCGGGCCGCCTCGGCCAGCGCGGCCGGTTCGTCGCTCAGGTCGGCCGGCGCGTCGGCCATGCGACGTTGGAAGATCTCCCGGATCTGGGCCCGGTTGTAGTGGATCGCCGGCACCAGGATGTGCGAGGGGGTGTCGTCGCCGAGTTGCACGATCAGTTCCGCCAGGTCGGTCTCGTACGCGGCGATCCCGGCGGCCTCCAGCGCCTCGTTGAGCTCGATCTCCTGGGTCGCCATCGACTTGACCTTCACGACCTCGTCGGCCCCGGTGGCCCGGGTCAACGCGACAACGATCCGGCACGCCTCGGCCGCGTCGCGGGCCCAGTGCACTGTGGCGCCGGCAGCGGTGGCGGACGCCTCGAACTGCTCCAGCAGCTCCGGCAGGCGACGTTGGACGTCCGCCTTGATCGCCGAGCCGGCGTCCCGCAGGGCCTCCCAGTCGGGTACCTCGTCGACGACCCGTGCTCGCTTGGCCCGGATGGTGCGGGTGGCCCTGTGCAGGTTGGCCCGGAGTTGCGTGTCGGCGACGGCCGGCTTGGCGGCGGTGGGGAACGGCAGCGGGGTGCGGATCCGTCCGCCCCCGGTGGCGGGTGCGACCGGATGGCTCATGAGAGGGCTCCCGTCTCGGCGAGAATCTCGGCGTAGTGCACGGCCCGTACGCCCGAGCGGTGGCGGTCGAGACCGCCACCGATGTGCGCCAGGCAGGAGTTGTCGGCCGCGGCGAGCACCCGCGCGCCGGTGTCGCGGACCCGGGCGCACTTGTCGGCGAGCATCGCTGTGGAGACGTCCGGGTTCTTCAGTGCGAACGTGCCGCCGAAACCGCAGCACTCCTCGGCGTCGCCCAGCTCGACCAGCTTGATCCCGCGCACCTGGCGCAGCAGGGTCAGCGGCCGGTCGCCGAGGCGCAACATGCGCAGGCCGTGGCAGGTCGGGTGGTAGGTGACCGTCTCCGGGAACTCCGCGCCGACGTCGGTGACGCCGAGAACGTCGACGAGCAACTCGGACAGCTCGTACGTGCGGGCGGCCACCGAGGTGGCGGCCGGGTGCAGGCGCGGGTACTGGTCGCGGATCATCGCGGTGCACGACCCGGACGGCGCGACGATGGCGTCGTAGGAGTCGAAGACGTCGACGTAGTTACGCACCATCGGCACGGCCCCGGACCGGTAACCAGTGTTGGCGTGCATCTGCCCGCAGCAGGTCTGCTCGGCGGGGAAGTCGACTGTGTGGCCGAGTCGCCGCAGGATGCGGGTGACCGCGATGCCGGTGGCCGGGAAGGCGAGGTCGTTGACGCAGGTGATGAAGAGGGCGATCCGCACGGCGGCTCCTCGGATGGGTGGGGGTGGGTCACGCCGAGTCGCGCGGTGTCGCGGGGACGGGGAGCTGGTCGAAGGCGGGCAGGTGACGCTCCCGGGCGGCGCTGAGGTGGGCGCGCATCGCCCCGGTGGCGGCTGCCGCGTCACCGGCGACGATGGCGGCGGCGATGCGCTGGTGCTCGGTGTTGGTGTCCGCCGCGCCGGCGACCGGAAAGTACAGCCGGTGCAGGTGCAGGTGTGAGTGCAGCCGCGTGATGCTGTCGCGCAGCAGCGGGCTGCCGGAGACCTCGGCGATCAGGTCGTGGAACCTCGCGTCCAGCGCGGTGAACGCGGCGTGCCGGCGATAGCCGTCGCCGGCCTCCACGTCGATGCTCGCCGCCGCCTCGGCACTGATCCGTTGGCGGGCCTCGGCGGAGGCGTGGGTGGCGGCCCGTCCGGCGGTGGCGCCCTCCAGCAGTTGGCGCACGTCGAACAGGTCGTCGAACTCGGTGCGGCTCAGCAGCGGCGTGGTGGTGTAGCCGGAGAGCGGGCGTTTCCGGACCAGGCCGTCGGCCTCCAGCCGGGCGAGGGCCTCGCGGACCGGGGTGGGGGAGACGTCCAGCTCCCGGGCCAGCGCGTCGATGTTGACCCGCTCACCGGGGGGAAGGATGTGGTCCATGACCAGCGTCTTTATCGACTCGTAGACGTCCTCGGTGAGGGTGAGTCGACGGGCGGGACGAAGTCGACCCTCGCGAGGTTCCTGCTGGGCCATCTCGTCTCCTCAGCAAGCCCTTGACTGTGCCGGTGTGAGCGAGTACACACGAGCCAAACAACATCCTATAGGAAATTGGGTCCGTTGCGACCCATGCGCTGGAGGTCGGTTCGTGAGATTCATGCGCGTCGGGCCCGTGGGGCGGGAACGCCCCGTGCTGTACGTCGACGGGCGGCACTTCGACCTCTCGTCGCTCACCGTCGACATCGACGGCGAGTTCCTTGCCGGCGACGGCGTCCGGCGGGCCCGCGAGGCCACCGACCTGCCCGAGATCGACGTCACCGGTCAGCGGGTCGGTGCGCCGATCGCCCGGCCGGGGGTGGTGCTCTGCGTGGGGCAGAACTACGCCGCGCACGCCGCCGAGTCCGGTGCCGCCCCACCGACCGACCCGATCATCTTCTACAAAGCGCCCAACACCGTCGTCGGCCCGTACGACGAGGTTCTGATCCCGCGCGGCTCGGCGAAGACCGACTGGGAGGTGGAGCTGGCGGTGGTGATCGGCCGACCGGCCCGCTACCTCGCCTCACCGGCCGACGCCCTCGGGCACATCGCCGGGTACGTGCTGTCCAACGACGTCTCCGAGCGGGACTTTCAGCTCGCCGTCTCCGGCGGCCAGTGGTCGAAGGGCAAGTCCTGCGAGACGTTCCAGCCGCTCGGCCCGTGGCTGGTCACCACCGACGAGATCGGCGACCCGCAGGCGCTGCGGCTGCGCTCCTGGGTCAACGGCGAGCCCCGCCAGGACTCCAGCACCAAGGACATGATCTTCGACGTGGCGCACCTGGTCTGGCACCTGTCTCAGTACACAGTCCTGGATCCGGGCGACGTCATCAACACGGGCACCCCGCAGGGAGTGGCACTCTCCGGACGCTTTCCGTACCTGGCCGCCGGTGACGTGATGGAGGTCGAGATCGACGGCCTCGGTCGGCAGCGCAACACGCTCCGGGACGCCTGATGCGGTGCGACGGTCTCGTGGCGGTGGTGACCGGAGGTGGCTCGGGGATCGGCCTTGCCTGCGTGCGGGCGTTCGTCGCCGCCGGTGCCCGGGTGGGTGTCCTGGACCTGGAGCTGTCCGGTCTGCCGGAGGATCCCGACGTCCTCGGCGTCCGGGCGGACGTGGCCGACCGGTCCTCCCTCAGCGCGGCCGTCGCCTCGGTCGCGGAGGCGTTCGGCGGCATCGACATCCTGGTGAACAACGCCGGCATCTCGGCCGTGGGCACTGTGGAGGAGGACGACGACGAGCAGTGGAGCCGGGTACTCGACGTCAACGTCTCCGGCGTGGCCCGAACCAGCGCCGTCGCCCTGCCGTACCTGCGTCGGTCGTCGTCCGCGGCGATCGTCAACATCTCCTCGATCGCGGCGACTGTCGGCCTGCCCCGACGCGCCCTGTACTCGGCGTCGAAGGGCGCTGTGCACGCCCTCACCCTCGCCATGGCCGCCGACCTGGTGACGGAGGGCGTCCGGGTCAACTGTGTGGCCCCCGGCACCGTGGACACACCCTGGGTGGCCCGCCTGCTCGCCGGCGCGCCCGACCCGACGGCCGAGAAGCGGCAACTGGCCTCCCGGCAACCGACCGGCCGCCTGGTGACAGCCGACGAGGTTGCTGCCGCCGTCGTCTACCTCGCCTCGCCCGCGACCGGGTCGGTGACCGGTTCGTCGCTGCCGGTGGACGGCGGCATGTCCGGCCTGCGCCTGCCCGCCCGGGTCCCGCCCGTGGCCGGCACTGCCGAACCGGGCGCGTGACATGATTGCGGGATGGGGAAACAGCAGGACGTCGGTGCAGCCGACAGTCACAGCGGGTCCGGCACCACCGCCCACCGTCCGATCGGTGGCAGCGCTGACGCTCGGCTCGCCCTCGCTCAGGACCCCACAACGCCACAAATGACCCTTATCGACCTGGCATCCGATCCGTCGGTCCTGGTCCGCAAGGCGGTCGCCTCTCGGGCCGACGCACCCGCGCAGGCCCTCCGACCGCTCACCCGCGACCATGATCGTCAGGTCCGGGAGGCCGTGGCGAGGAACCCCTCCACCTCGATCGCCAACCTCATGCGCCTGGTCAAGGACGCCGACCGGTGGGTCCGCTGGGCGGTCGCCGGCAACCCGGCCTGCGACGAGTCGATCCGCCAGGTCATGTCGCAGACCTCGGACAAGGAGCTTCGCGGTCTCCTCGCGGAGAGTCGTGACCTGGAGCCGGAGCTGGCCGCCAAGCTGATCGGCGACGTGTCACCCGAGGTACGGGAACGACTCGCCACGCACACCCACGACCCCGACGTGATCAACGCCCTGCTGGCCGATCGCACCGCACGCGTACGCAAGGGGGTTGCCCGCAACCCGCGCACCACCGCCGAGCAGCGCAGCGCGCTCGCCGCGGACCCGGTGGTCGACGTCCGTGCCGCGCTGGTGCGGGCCGTCGAGCTGGACGAGGCGGACCTGACCCGCCTGGTCGACGACCGCGCGGTGCAGGTCCGACTGGCGATGGCGACGTCCGAGTTCGTTCCGCCGCACATCCGGCAGGCCCTTACCCGTGACGCCGACGAGATGGTGGCCAGCGCGGCACGGGACTACCGCCCCGGCGCCGGCAACGCCTCCGCCGTGCGGGCACCCCGCATCGCGCACCGGCCCTCCGCCGGTGCGGGCCGATCGGGTGGCGGCACCGCCCGGTAGGACCGCCCCGCCGCCCCGCCGCCCCGCCGCCCCGCCGCCCCGCCGCCCCGCCGCTGCGAGCGGCGGATGCGCCAGCGAGCGTCATGACTCGCAGGTACTCACCATCTCGATCAGACCCGGGTGATGAGTTGTCGCGTCCGCGCCCGTCATACCTACGACAGGACATGACGAGGCGGAAGGATGACGTGATGAGTGCGGACACGCGGCTGGAGGAGCTGGGCGTGAGCGGTCTGGGCGAGGTCGACGAGCCGGCGTTCGTGGGGCTGGCGCAGCGGCACCGGCGGGAGCTGCACGTGCACTGCTACCGGATGCTCGGGTCGTTCGAGGACGCCGAGGACACAGTGCAGGAGACGTTCCTGCGGGCCTGGCGGCGACGGGAGACGTTCGAGGGGCGGTCGACGTTCCGGGCCTGGCTGTACCGGATCGCCACCAACGCCTGCCTGGACCTGCTCGCCAGGCGCCGCCCGGAACCGGCGACCGGCGGCGAGGTGCTGTGGTTGCAGCCCTACCCGGACCGGCTGCTCGACGAGCTGCCCGCAGCCGACGCGGACGAGCCGGAGACCGTCGCCGTCGCGCGGGAGACGATCGAGCTGGCGTACCTGGTAGCGGTCCAGCACCTCGCGCCGCGTCCGCGGGCCGTGCTGATCCTGCGCGACGTGCTCGGCTGGCCGGCGAAGGACGTCGCGGAGCTGCTCGGAGACTCGGTCAACTCGGTCAACAGCGCCCTGCAGCGGGCTCGCGCTGGGATGCGGGAGCACCTGCCCGCCGAGCGGCAGGACTGGACCGGTGGCGAGGAGGACGCCGGCACACGCGAGCTGGTGCGCCGCTTCACCGACGCCAGCGTGACCACGAACATCGACGCGCTCGCCACCATGCTGCGCGACGACGTCCGCTGCTCGATGCCGCCCACGCCGGGCCTGTACGTCGGCCGCGACGCGGTGGTGAACAACTGGGTCGAGGATGGCTTCGATGGCATGACGGGCCTGCGTGCGGTCCCCACCTCGGTGAACCGCCAGCCCGCCGTCGCCTTCTACCACTGGCGCAAGCAGGACGGCGCGTACCTGCCGTTGACGATCGACGTCCTGCGCATCACCGGCGGCGCGATCACCGAGATCGTCACGTTCCACGACGACCAGTTCCCACGGCTCGGGTTGCCTGACCGCCTGCCGGCGGACGGCACGGAGTAGTCCCGTGTGGACGCTCACGCTGCGCCGTGGCGCGCGTGCCGCGGTGGTCACGGCGGAGTGGTACGACGCGTTCGGCGTCGTCACCAGTGGGCGGGTGCAGCTGGAGTTGCGCGACGGCGAACCAGGGCCGGTCCTCGGCCGCGATGCCGGGTTCTGGCTGCGCGGCACCGGCGTCCGCGCGCTGCGCAACCCCGGCCGCCGCACGGCGAGGGTGCGTGTCTTCACGCCCGGGGCCGTCACACGCCAGTCAACACATCCTGTACGCCAGCCTCATCATGAGGGAGACGACATGAACAGCACGAAGGACACCGAGACCGTCGCCGGCCCGACATCGGGCCGCCCCAGCTTCCCCCACCGATTCCGCGGGCTCATCGGCACCGGCGTGATTGCCACGCTCGCGGCGATGGTGA
The DNA here is from genome assembly GCF_040649495.1 of Micromonospora sp. NPDC048947. Lineage (NCBI taxonomy): Bacteria > Bacillati > Actinomycetota > Actinomycetes > Micromonosporales > Micromonosporaceae > Micromonospora > Micromonospora sp. NPDC048947. The sequence goes on along the minus strand of NZ_JBEZFO010000001.1, from coordinate 474,688 downwards.
CCACCACCGTCGCCGCCGCGCTGGCCCGGGCCGCCGGCGTCGACTTCGAGATCCCCGATGGCGGCGAGACGATTCCGTTGTCCGGGTTCACCGTGGTGACCGGCTTCTTCTCGGTAGTGGGCGTCGTCATCGCCGTGGCTCTGCTCCGGTGGAGCGCTCGGCCCGCCGACCGGTTCGTCTGGACGGCCGTGGCGCTGAGCGCGCTCTCGCTGGTCCCGGCCCTCATCTCGGGGGCGAACGCGGCCACCATCACCGCTCTGCTCGGGCTGCACCTCGTCGCCGCGGCGGTGATGATCCCCGTCCTGACCCGGAGCCTGCGCACCCGGACCAATTGACGCTGACAGTCTCCGTTGCGCGGGTGGGCGGTCACTCCGGTGGCCGCCCGCCCGGTGATGATGGTGGTGCGCTTCTCGTCCGCACTGTCGGCTCGGAGAGTACAACCCGGGTACGCAGGATGGTCGTGATGTATTCACATGTGTCGTCCCGATTCCTCCTAGGCTAGGAATGCCCAGCTTCTGGGCGTACGTCGTCAAGGGAGGATCAGCGGTGCGAATCAGGAGATCAGGGTCCACGATCGTCGCGATGGCAGTGGCGACAGTGGTCGTCATCGCGGGGGGTGTGTTCGCCGGCAGCACGGCGAGCGCCGCCGAGCCCTCCCCGTTCACCGTCGTGGAGGGTTCGATCCGTACGGCGACCGGCACCCCGGTGCCCGCGTCCGGCACGCACGCCTCGCTCTGGGGCAACTCCAGCTACGCCAGCACCAGCATCAGTGGCTCCGGTCGGGTGCTGATCGGGGCCATCGGCGACAACTGCCAGGGCTGGCCGACCGTCCGGGTGACTGTCGACGGCGTCAACGTCGGCCAGACCACAATCGTCAGCGCGACCAGCTACGGCACCTATCCGGTCGGCACGGCGGTCGGCGGGGGTCAGCACACAGTGCGGATCCAGTTCGTCAACGACTTCAGGGCCGACTCCTGCGACCGCAACGTTCATGTCGCGTACGCGCTGATGGAGACCGCGGGCGCCACCGACCCGAAGTTCAGCTTCGCCGTCCTGCCGGACACCCAGCAGGAGGTGCTCAACAGCTCGGACACCCGATTCCTCAACCGCACGAACTGGTTGGTGCAGAACCGGTCCGCGCTGGACCTACGCTTCGTGACCTCCTCCGGCGACGTGGTCAACTGGGACACCCCGGACCACGCGCAGTACGTCATCGCCCGTAACGCGATGCGACCGATCGAGAACGCGGCCATCCCGTACGCGCTGGCGCTCGGCAACCACGACACCCAGGCGACCGGCGTCGGCGGGTCGGCCCGCGACCCCGCCCGCACCCGCGAACTCATCCGCGACACCAGCGTGTTCAACCAGTACTTCACGGTCGGCCAGTACCGCGCGGTCCGGGGGCAGTTCGAGGCCGGCAAGGTCGACAACTCGTATTCGACCTTCACGGCCGGTGGCGTGCAGTGGATGGTGCTGACCCTGGAACTCTGGCCCCGGGTCGCGGCCGTGAACTGGGCCAGGAGCGTCGTCGCCGCCAACCCCCGGCACAACGTCATCGTGGTCACCCACGACTACATCGACGGCAACGGCGCCATCGAGCAGAGCGCCGGGTACGGCGCGACGAGCCCGCAGTACCTCTTCGACAACCTGGTCAAGCAGTACGCCAACATCCGGTTCGTCTTCTCCGGTCACACCGGCATCGCCGCCAACCGGGTCGACACCGGAGTCAACGGGAACAAGATTTATTCGTTCCTCCAGACGTTCCACTCCAACAGCACCAACCCGGTACGTCTGGTCGAGGTCGACACCGCCGCCAACTCGCTGCGGACCTGGATCTACGCGCCGTACACCAACCGGTCGTTCACCGAGTACGACAGGTCGTTCACGGGCATCGGCGTGGTCCGCTGAGGCGTATCCAGTGGGCTCAGGCTGCGTGATCGACTCGGCTTCACTGATGTCGGGGCGCGCCGGTCTGTTCCCACAGCGACTTCATCTCGTCGAAGGCCTGCTCCATCAGCCGCACCATCGCCTGCCGGGCACGCTCCCCGTCGCGTCGCTGGATCGCCTGGGCGACGTCGGCGTGCATCTGGAGGGCCTGCTCATGCGGGTGGTGCGGCATGAGGTGGTGCTTGTGCCGGCCGGTGAGCACCTCCGCGACCAACTCCTGGAGCCGGACGAACATCTCGTTGCCGGAGGCGAGCAGGACGAGCCGGTGAAACTCGATGTCGAGGTGCAGGAAGCGCTCCTCGTCGCCGGCCTCGCCGGCCGCCCACATCTTCGCCGCCAGCCCGACGAGATCGCTGGCCTCGTCCCGGCCGATCCGGCTGGCCGCCAGGTAGGCCGCGTGCGGCTCGACGGCGGTGCGCAGCTCGGTGATCGAGCGGAGCTGGGCCATCCGGCCGGCCGAGGCGAGACGCCAACGGATCACCTGCGGGTCGAAGACGTTCCACGCGCTCGCCGGTCGGATCATCACACCTACCCGTCGGCGCGCCTCGATGAATCCGATCGAGGCCAGCACCCGTAGCACCTCGCGCACGACCGAGCGGGACACGGCGTACCGGTCGACCAGCTCGTCGATGTTGAGGACCGATCCGGGTGCCAGCTCGCCGCCGCAGATGGCGGTGCCGAGGTGGTCGAGGACGCGCGCGTGCAGCCCGGACTCGGCGGGGAGGGTCGGAGCGGCTGCAACCTCTGGTGAGGACGGTTCCACTCAAAGATCATATCATTTGTATCTACCTCTTGAGGTAATCAGCTTTTTCGGCCTAGCATCCGGTTGTTAAGCGGATGTAACGCCGAGGTAGCGGCTCTTACAAGGGCGGCGGCCACGACAGAAGGAGAGACAAGCGTGCGACGTCGATCGATAATCGGCACTTCTCTGGCTGTGGTCGCCGCCATGAGCCTGACCGCCTGTGGCGGCGACGACGGCGGCGAGGGCTCGAAGACCCTCCGAGTGACACTGGTCAACCACGTGTGGACAGAGAACATCAAGAAGGTCCTGCCGGAGTTCGAGAAGCAGTCCGGGCTCACTGTCGAAGTCACCCAGCTCGGTGAGGACCAGCTCTCCGACCAGTACAACGTCAAGCTGAACGCCGGGTCCGACGACCTCGACGTGATGATGTACCGGCCCCTTCAGGAGGGGAAGCTGTTCGGCAAGAACAAGTACCTCGCCGACCTGAGCGAGAAGGTCAAGTCCGACAGCGCCTTCGAGTTCGGTGACTTCCAGGCCGGGCCGCTACAGGCGACGACCTATGAGGACAAGGTCGTCGGACTGCCGATCATCACCGAGCAGGAGGTCCTCTACTACCGCAAGGACCTGCTGACGAAGTCCGGCTTCACAGCGCCGCCCAAGACCCTCGACGAGCTCAAGGCGCAAGCCGCCAAGATCGAGGCCGACAACCCGGGCGTCGCCGGCTTCGTCGCTCGTACCGGCAAGGCCGCAGCGGTCACGCAGTTCTCCAGCTTCCTCTTCAGCTTCGGCGGCGACTTCGTGGACGCCAGCGGCAAGGCCACTGTCAACACCGAGCAGGCCAAGCAGGCGTACGCCTACTACGGCGGACTTCTCAGGGACCACGGCCCGGAGAACATCAGCACCGACATGAGCTGGTCGGAGGCGATGGCGATCTTCACGCAGGGCAAGGCCGCCTTCTACACCGAGGCCAACTCGCTCTACAAGAACGCCACCGACCCGACCAAGTCCAAGGTCGTCGACTCCGTCGGCTTCGCCGCGTTCCCGGCTGGCCCGGCCGGATCGAAGCCGTACAACATCCCGTCCTGGGCGCTCGGCGTGAACGACAGCTCGGAGAACAAGGACAACGCCTGGAAGTTCATCCAGTGGGCCGCAGGCAAGGAGCAGGCGCTGGCGCAGCAGACGGCCGGCGTACCCGGTGCCCGCACCTCGGTCTGGGCGAACCCGGCGGGTACCGCCTCCTACCCGAAGGACCTCGCCGAGGCCAACACGGTCAGCACCGCCAACGGGGTCGGTCACGACCGTCCGCTGGTGGTCAAGGTGGCCCAGGCGCGGGAGATCGTCGGCCAGCCGATCGTCGACGCGATCACCGGCAAGGACGCCGCCAGCTCGGCGGACACGGCGAACGCGGCGTTCCAGAAGTTCCTCGACGACGAGGCGAAGTAACCAACGCGCGGGGCGGCGGAGCCGACGTGCTCCGCCGCCCCGCCGGGACCTGGCCCCCGAACCCGGAGACCCCTCATGTCAGCCGTCATCACCCCCCGCACCGACACGCCCGAGGCCCCTCCGGCGGCCCCGGAAGACTCCGCCTTGTCACGGTGGGCGAACGAACACCGCAAGTGGCTCTTCGCGGCACCCGCCATGGCGTTCGTCGCCGTGCTGATCATCTTTCCGGTGGCGTGGACCGGCTACCTGAGCCTGACCGACGCCGAGGGCTCGGTACGCGCCGAGTCCGAGTTCATCGGCTTCCAGAACTACCTCGACGTGCTCACCGACACCGACCGGTTCTGGCCGGCGGTCTGGCGTACGGTCCTCTTCACCGGCGTCGTGTTGTTCTTCGAGGTCGTTCTCGGCATGGCGATCGCCCTGCTGCTGTGGCGGCCCTTCCGCGGTGAGAAGTGGGTCCGCGTCGCGATCCTGCTGCCGCTGGTGGCCACCCCGGTGGCGGTCGGCATGATGTGGCGCCTGATCTTCGACCCCAACATCGGGATGGCGAACCAACTGCTCGGCTGGATCGGCATCGGCCCCCAACCCTGGCTGGCCGGGCAGCACTCGGCCCTGCCGACGACGATGTTCATCGACATCTGGCAGTGGACGCCGATGGTGGTGCTGATCCTGCTCGCCGGGCTCACCTCGCTCTCCGACGAACCTCAGGAGGCGGCCCGGATCGACGGCGCCAGCAGCTGGCAGCGGTTCCGGCACGTCACCCTTCCGCTGCTGATGCCCACGGTGATCGTCGCCATCCTGCTGCGCGGCATCGACGCGTTGAAGACGTTCGACATCCTCTACGCCACAAAGGGGCGCGGCGGCGGTTCCTTCCACGAGGTCGAGACCCTCAACGTCTACGCGTACGGCCTCAGCTTCGACTACAACGACTACGGCGTCTCGTCGACAGTCCTCATCATCTTCTTCCTGATCATCATCGGGGTGATGTGGGCCCTCACCTATCGCAAGAAGGGGCTGGGCCGATGAAGCCGAGCAAGCCGTACCGGGTGTTCCGCAACTCGGCTCTCGTCGTCGTGGTGTTCGCGCTGATGGCACCCCTGCTGTGGATGATCGCCGCATCGTTCAAGACCAACGTGGACATCTACGACACGGCCAAGGCGTTCGTCTTCTCGCCCAGCCTGAAGAACTACGAGACGGTTCTCCAGCAGGCGAACTACCTCGAGTTCATCGGCAACAGCCTCTGGGTGGCGTTCGCGGCCACCACGCTCTCGCTGCTGCTGGGGGTGCCCGCCGCGTACTCGATGAGCCGGTTCAGCATGAAGAAGTCCGCGCTCGTCGTGCTCATGGCCCGGGTCATCCCCGGCGTCTCGCTCCTGGTGCCCTGGTACTACGTCTTCTCGAACCTGAAGATGGTCGGCGGATTCACGGTGCTGATCCTGAGCCACATGTTCGTGTCGCTGCCGCTGATCGTCTACATCATGATGGGGTACTTCGACGGCCTGCCGGCCGAGTTGGAGGAGGCCGCGCTGGTCGACGGGCTGACCCACATCGGCGCGTTCCGACGGATCACACTGCCGCTGTCGGTGCCCGGCGTCGCGACCGCCGGCATCCTCTCCTTCATCTTCTCCTGGAACAACTTCATGTTCGCCCTGGTGCTCTCCGGCTCGGACACCAAGACACTTCCCGTCGCGATCTTCGACTTCGTCGGCTATGCCAGCATCGACTGGGGCGGCCTGATGGCGGCCGCGACAGTGGTCACCCTGCCGATCATGTTGATCGCCCTGTTCGTGCAGAAGTACGTCGTGTCCGGCCTCACCGCCGGTGCCACGAAGGGCTGACCGGGACATGACGACGATCGCGAAGGTGGAGACGTTCCTGGTCGCGCCCCGCTGGCTGTTCGTCCGGATCGAGACGGTGTCCGGCATCGTCGGCTGGGGCGAGGCGACCTGCGAGGGCAGCTCCGAGACCGTGCGCACGGCCGTCCACCAGCTCAGCGAGCTGCTCACCGGACGGGACGCGCTGCGCATCGAGGACCACTGGCAGGTGCTGACCAAGGGGTCCTTCTACCGGGGCGGCCCGATCCTGGCCAGCGCGGTGTCCGGTCTGGACCAGGCGCTCTGGGACATCGCCGGTAAGCACTACGGCGCCCCCGTGCACCAGCTCCTCGGCGGGCCGGTCCGGGACCGGATCCGGGTCTACGGCTGGATCGGTGGCGACGAGCCCGCCGAGATCCGCGACCAGATCAGCGCCCGGATCGAGGCGGGCCTGACCGCGGTGAAGATGAACGCGTCCGGGCGGATGGGCGCGCTCGCCTCGGTTGCCGACCTCGACGCGGTGGTGCAGAGGGTGGCCGTCGCCCGCGAGGTCCTCGGCGACGACCGCGACGTCGCTGTCGACTTCCACGGTCGGTTCACACTCGCCAACGTCCGCCGGGTCGCCCCGCTCCTGGAGCCGTACCGGCCGTTCTTCCTCGAAGAACCTGTGGTGCCGGAGAACTCGCACCTGATCGGCGAGGTCGTCCGCTGCACCACCACCCCCATCTCGACGGGGGAGCGGCTCTACAGCCGGCAGGAGTTCCTGCCCGTGCTACAGGCCGGCATCGCCGTCGCTCAGCCGGACCTCGCGCACGCCGGCGGCATCACCGAGGTTCGCAAGATCGCCACGTTGGCCGAGCTGTACGACGTGCAGCTCGCCCCGCACTGCCCGCTCGGGCCGATCGCCCTCGCCGCCTGCCTCCAGGTCGGCTTCGCCACACCCAACTTCCTGATCCAGGAGCAGAGCATCGGCATCCACTACAACCAGGGCGCCGAGGTGCTCGACTACTGCCTCGACCAGACTCCGCTGACCTTCGTCGACGGGTACGTGCAGCGGTTGACCGCGCCCGGTCTCGGTATCGAGATCGACGAACACGCCGTGCGGACCGCTGACAAGCGCGGCCACGCCTGGCGCAGCCCGACCTGGCGGCACCCCGACGGCTCCTACGCGGAGTGGTGAGACCCCGACCGGCGAGAACGAAAGGCACCCCGTGAAGATCGTCGCAGCAGACATCATCGTGACCAGCCCCGACCGGAACTTCGTCACCCTCAAGATCACCACTGATGAGGGCATCACCGGCCTGGGCGACGCCACGCTCAACGGCCGCGAGCTCTCCGTCGCCTCGTACCTGCGTGACCACGTCGCCCCCCTGCTGATGGGGCGGGACCCGCACCGGATCGAGGACACCTGGCAGTTCCTGTACCGGTCGGCGTACTGGCGGCGGGGCCCGGTCACCATGGCGGCCATCGCGGCGGTGGACGTCGCGCTCTGGGACATCAAGGCGAAGGCCGCCGGCATGCCGCTGTACCAACTGCTGGGCGGCGCGTCGCGCACCGGCATCATGGCGTACGGGCACGCGTCGGGGCGCGACATCCCCGAGCTGTTCGACTCGATCCGCCGCCACCTCGACGAGGGCTTCCGGTCGATCCGGGTGCAGACCTCGGTGCCGGGGATCAACGCGGTCTACGGCGTGGCCGCGCAACCCAGTTCCACCGGCCAGCGCTACGACTACGAGCCCGCGCAGCGCACCCCGCTGCCCGCCGAGGAGGACTGGGACACCCGCGCGTACCTGCGCCACCTGCCGTCGGTCTTCGAGGCGGTGCGTGGCGAGTTCGGCCCGGAGTTGCCGCTGCTGCACGACGGTCACCACCGGATGACCCCGATCCAGGCCGCCAAGCTCGGCAAGGCCCTCGAACCGTACGACCTCTTCTGGCTGGAGGACTGCACCCCGGCCGAGAACCAGGAGGCGCTGCGGCTGGTCCGCCAGCACACCACCACCCCGCTGGCGATCGGTGAGGTCTTCAACACGGTCTGGGACTACCAGACCCTGATCCGGGAGCAGCTGATCGACTACGTCCGGTCCGCTGTCACCCACACCGGCGGCATCACCGCCATGCGCAAACTGCTCGACTTCGCCGCCCAGTACCAGATCAAGTCCGGCATCCACGGCCCCACCGACATCTCCCCGGTGGGCATGGCCGCGGCCCTGCACCTGGACCTGGCCATCCACAACTTCGGGATCCAGGAGTACATGAAGCACACCCCGCTGGCCAACGAGGTGTTCCGGCAGTCGTTCACCTTCACCGACGGCTACCTGCACCCGGGCGACCAGCCGGGGCTCGGGGTGGAGCTCGACGAGGAGGCGGCGGCCCGGTTCCCGTACGAGCCGGCGTACCTGCCGTTCAACCGGCTCAAGGACGGCACGGTCCATGACTGGTGAGCGGCGCGGCGCCCGGCCCACCCGGCACGTCGTGGTGATGGGCGTCTCCGGGGCCGGCAAGACCACTGTGGCGCGTGGGATCGGCGCGGCGACCGGGCTGACGTTCGCCGAGGCGGACGAGTTCCACTCCCCGCAGAACGTGGCGCGGATGCGCTCCGGCGTACCGCTGGACGACGCCACCCGGTGGCCCTGGCTGCGGGACATCGCCGGGTGGATCGCCGATCGCGGCGCGGAGGGCCGCTCGACGGTGCTGGCCTGCTCGGCGTTGAAGCGGTCGTACCGGGACGTGCTCCGTCAGGGCCCGCTCCGGGTGGACTTCGTGCACCTGGACGGGCCGGAGGAGGTCATCCGAGCCCGACTGGCCCGGCGCGAGGGGCACTACATGCCGGCCAGTCTGCTGGAGTCGCAGCTCGCCACGTTGGAGCCGGCCGAGCCGGACGAGTCGGTGCTCGTACTCGATGTCTCGTTGGCGCCGGAAGCCCTGGTCGCGGCGGCCGTCAAGGGCCTTGGTCTGCCCGCTTCGGTGCCGGTGGGGGAGCAGCGGGACCGTGCGTCCGATCCCACTTCGGGGGCATGTTAGGTTAGCCTTCCCTAAGCGTAAGTGGAGTCTGTCGCCGTGCCCTCATCGATCCGAGCATGACAGTCGCCGAGACCACCGGTGGGGTGGTGCTCCGTCGCGCGCTGCGTCGGCAGCGCGCCCGGGTGGCCGCCGGCATCGCGCTGCTCTGCACCCACCAGGCCACCGAAGCCCTCGTCCCGGTGGCCATCGGCGTGGTCATCGACAGTGCGGTGGCCACCGGGGACGTCAGCGCCCTGCTGCTCTCGCTGGCCGGCCTGGCCGCCCTGTTCACAGTGCTCGCCTTCGCCTACCGGGCCGGCGCGCGACTGGCGTTCGCCGCCGTCGAACACGAGGCGCACGCCACCCGGGTCGAGATCGTCCGCAGCGCCCTCGACCCGCGCGGACGAAGGTCAGGCATGCGTGACGGCGAACTGCTGTCAGTGACGGCCTCCGACGCCGAGCTGTCCGCGCTCGTCGTACGGGTCGCGGGACTCACCGCCGCGGCGCTCACCGCCATCGTGGTCGCGGCCGTCGCGCTGCTCGTCGTCGACATCCCTCTCGGCCTCGGGGTGCTCATCGGCGTACCCCTGCTGGTCGTCGCCCTCCAGCGGATGGCGCCGCTGCTCACCCGGCGCAGCACGTCGCAGCAGGAGGCGCTCGCCGCCACGACCGCCCTCGCCGTCGACCTCGTCAGCGGCCTGCGCGTGCTGCGCGGCATCGGCGCACAGGACCACGCCGCCCGCCGGTACGCGGGAGCCAGCCGTCACGCGCTCGACGTCACCCTGCGTGCCGCCGCCACCAAGGGTCTGCACCTCGGACTCACCACCACTGTCAACGGCCTGTTCCTCGCGACGGTCGCCGGATTCGCCGGTTGGCTCGCGTTACAGGGCCGGCTCACCATCGGCGAGCTCGTCGCCGTGGTCGGGCTGGCCCAGTTCATCGCCGAGCCGGTGCAGACGCTCGGGTACTGCGTCCAGTTGTTCGCCATGGCCCGAGCCTCCGCGGGGCGGGTCGCCCGGGTCCTCGGCGCCGCGCCGGTCGTCCAACCGGGCGACGCCGGGCCGCCCACCCCGACTCCGTTCCGGCTCGCCCTCGACGGCGTCTCGTACGCGGGCCTCGACGACGTCAGCCTGCGCGTCCGCGCCGGTGAGATCCTTGGCGTGCTCGCCTACGACCCGGGCGAGGCCGAGGCGCTGGTCGCGCTGCTGGCCGGTCGGGTGCCCCGCGCGGATCGCCGGGGTACGGTCCGCGTCGACGGCGTGCCCGCCGACGAGCTGCACATCGACGCCGCGCGCGCCGTGGTCCTGGTCGAGCAGCATGACGTGGCGCTGTTCGAGGGGACGCTGCGCGCCAACCTCAGCGCCGGGGCCTCCGTCGACGACGAGGTGCTGCGTGCCGCAGTGCGGGCTGCCGCAGCCGAGGACGTGCTCGCCGCGCACCCGCACGGATTCGACCGTCTGCTCACCGAACGCGGGGCGAACCTCTCCGGTGGGCAGCGGCAGCGGATCGGGCTGGCGAGGGCGCTGGTCGCCGACCCGCCGGTGCTGGTGCTGCACAACCCCACCACGGCGATCGACGCGGTGACCGAGGGGTTGCTCGCCACCAGGCTGGCCGAGGCTCGCGGGGCGGGCACCAGTGGCACGGTGCTGATCACTACGAGCCCCGCGCTGCTGCGGATCACCGACCGGGTCACGGTGATCGACCGGGGACGGGTCGTCGTCGAGGGTCCGCACGAGCGGTTGCTCGCCAGCGACGCCCGCTACCGGGAGGAAACCCTGCGATGACGTCCGAGCCGACCACCCGGCAGCTGCTGCCGACGGCCACCGGCCGGCAGACCTGGGCCACCCTCCGTGGCGAGCTGGCGCTCCTGCCGAGGCTCAGCGCCGTCGCCGGCACGTTGCTCATCGCCGCCGCCGCCACCGGGCTGGTCGCCCCCTGGGTCCTCGGGCGCCTCGTCGACGACGTCATCGCCGGGACCGACACGCCCCGGGTGATCGCCTGGGCCGCCGTGATCGCGGGCGCGGCAGTGCTCGCCGGGCTCCTCACCGCAGTCGGAGCGGCGGTCGCCGCGCGTCTCGGCGAGACAGTGCTGGCCCGACTCCGGGAGCGGGTCCTCGACCGGGCCCTGCACCTGCCCTCGGCCACCCTGGAGCGGGCCGGGACCGGGGACCTGGTGGCCCGCGCCGGCGACGACGTGGCAGTGGTGACGAACGTGATCGCCACCAGCGGCCCCGCCTTCCTCGGCGCGCTGCTGTCCGTCGTGCTGACCGCTGCGGGGCTCTTCGCCCTCGACTGGCGGCTCGGCATCGCCGGGTTGGTCGCCGCCCCGGCGTACGCGGTGGCGCTGCGCTGGTATCTCAAGCGTTCGGTGCCGTACTACGCCCGCGAGCGGGTGGCGACGGGCGAGCGCGCGCAGGCGACGGCCGAGGCGCTGCGGGGCGCGGCCACGGTGCGCGCCTACCGGATGGAGGACGCCCACGTCGCACGGATCGCCGAGCGCTCCGGCGTCGCCCGCGACCTGTCGCTGGAGATCTTCGGTCTCTACACCCGCTTCGGGCTGCGCATCAACCGCTCCGAGTTCGTGGGGCTCGCCGCCGTGCTGCTCGCCGGCTTCCTGCTGGTCCGCGGTGACCTGGCCACCGTCGGCGCCGCCACCACTGCCGCCCTCTACTTCCACCGCCTCTTCAACCCCATCGGCCTGCTGCTGTTCGAGTCGGACTCGGTGTTGCAGGCCGGGGCCAGCCTGGCCCGACTCGTCGGGGTCACCACCCTGCCGGACACCGCGGCCCCCGCCGGCACCGAGCCCAACCGCCACGACCGGGGCGCACCGGCGGCACTGGAGGTGACCGTCCGGCAGCACCGCTACGACGACGGGCCGGTGGTGCTGCGGGACATCGCCCTGCGTCTCGCCCCCGGGGAGCGCGTCGCCCTGGTCGGCGCGAGCGGCGCGGGCAAGAGCACCCTCGCCGGCATCATCGCCGGCATCATCGCGCCCACCGACGGCGCGGCGACCCTGCGCGGCGTGCCGCTGACACAGCTCGACGAGCACCGCCTCCGCCGCGAGATCGCCCTGATCAGCCAGGAGGTGCACGTCTTCGCCGGGCCGCTCGGCGACGACCTGCGCCTCGCCGACCCGGACGCCACCGACGCCGAGATCGCCGCCGCCCTCGACCTCGTCGGCGCCACCGAGTGGGTGCGGACCCTGCCGGACGGCCTCGCCACAGCGGTGGGGGAGGGTGGGCGGCAGCTCACCTCGGCCCAGGCCCAGCAACTCGCGCTGGCCCGCCTGATCCTCGCCGACCCGGCAGTGGCGGTCCTCGACGAGGCGACCGCCGAGGCGGGCAGCGCTGGCGCACGCGACCTCGACCGCGCCGCCGTGGCGGCCACCGAGGGCCGTACCACGCTGATCGTCGCCCACCGACTCAGTCAGGCCGCCACCGCGGACCGCATCGTCGTCCTCGACCAGGGGCGCGTCGCCGAGCACGGCACGCACGCCGAACTGCTCAGGGCCGGGGGCGGGTACAGCAAGCTGTGGCGCTCGTGGAGCATGCCCGACCCGGTGGTCCCGCGAGAACGTGAGAGCGCGGACCAGCCCGTCCCGCGCTGAGCGGCCCCGGTTCCGGCCACCTCGGACATCCGCGAGATCAGCCGAACCTGGGAACCTCGGGAACTTTTCCGGACCGGCCGGCGACCACCAGAGTGCGCGGCCGACCGGCGGCGTTCCGACGACGGCATCTCGGCATGAAGGAGCGCCCGTGGCACACAGGACGGTGGTCTGTGCGGAACGGCGTCGCTGACGACGAGCAGGTGACCCGGTGGGCGCGGGAGGCGGGCCAGGGTGACCGGCAGGCCGCCACGGCGTTCATCCGGGCGCTACAGGACCAGGTCTGGCGGTTCCTGTCGCACCTGGCCGGGCCGGGAGAGGCCGACGACCTGACCCAGGAGACGTTCCTACGGGCAATTCGCAACCTGCCCGGCTTCGCCGGCCGCTCGTCGGCCCGCACCTGGGTGTTCACCATCGCCCGGCGCGTTGCGGTGGATCACGTCCGGACGGCGGTGGCGCGGCCGAGGCTGGCGTCCGTGCCGGACTGGCAGGCGGCGGCCGAGACCGCCGGTGCGGTCATCCCCGGTGCCGACGAGGGCGTGACCCTGCACCAGTTGATCGCCGGGCTGACCCCGGAGCGCCGTGAGGCGTTCGTCGCCACCCAGGTGCTCGGCCTGTCCTACGCCGAGGCGGCGGACGTCTGCCAGTGCCCGGTCGGCACGATCCGTTCCCGGGTCGCCCGGGCGCGCGAGGATCTCGTCGCCGCCTGGCAGGCCGACACCGACCCGAGCCACGGGCGACGAACCGGCTGAGGCGACCCGAGGGCTGCGGGGGCAACCCCCGCTCGGTCGACAGGATGGACGGGGCGCACCTGGCTTCCTAGGATCACGCCGGTGAACACCGAACCTCTCAACATCGCCGGCGTAGCTGGCCCGATCGTCATCGCCACAAAGGCGTTCTTTGGCCACCCCGCCGTCACCGTCGGCGGAGTGCCGGCCCCCAGGACGGGCAGACATTACGCGTTGCCGACAGTGGACGGTGGTGTCGTCCAGGCCACGGTTCGCACAGTTCTCGCCGACCCTCACCCGACTGTGGAGGTCAACGGTGTGCAGCACCGCACCGGGCCACCCATGCCGATCCTCCTGCGCATCCTGGTTCTGCTGCCGATCCTGCTGTTCACCGTCGGCGGCATCCTGGGCGCGTTGGTCGGGGCATTGGGCGTCTGGGGGAACCTGACGATCGCCCACACCCGGATGGCACCCGCCGTCAAGGCGCTCGCCATGGTCGGCGTCGGTATCGGCACTGTCATCGTCTGGCTCGCTGTCGCCGTCGCGCTGAACGCAGCGCTCAGCTAGACCCCATCCGGTCAGCACCACCGGTCGACGACCGGTGGTGCTGACCTGGTGCGGGCACTACGGCCGCTCTACCCCAGGCGGGCCTCGATGGTCTCGATGATGCGCGGACGCAGCTCCGCGGCGCGGATGACGGCGTCCACCGAGCCGACCTCGACGGCGCGGTGGATGTTGTGCACCCGGTCGAACTCCGCGGCCACCTCGCTGAGTTTCTCCGCGCGCACCGACGAGCGCAGCTCGTCGAGCTCCGCGGTCAACGCGGCGCGTTCGGTGCCAGCCGAGGCGGCGGTGCGGGCCTCCAGGTCCCGCACCCGCGGGTCGGCAGCCGTACGAGCGTTGACGTCGGCGGAGAACACCACTGCGGCGGCGGGTGCGCCACCGAGCACCGAGGCGAACGAGCCCTCCAGCGCCAGCACCGTCATGTTCGGGTTCAGCGCCTTCGAGAACACCACGAACGCGCCGCCGTGGTAGCGCGAGATCACGCAGAAGACGATGGGCCCCTGGAAGTTCACGATCGCCCGGCCGATCTCGGCGCCGTACTCCAGTTGCAGCTTGCGCATCGACTCCGGTGAGCCGTCGAAGCCGGACAGGTTCGCCAGCACGACGAGCGGCCGGTTGCCGCTGGCCGCGTTGATCGCCCGCGCGGCCTTCTTCGACGACCGGGGGAACAGCGTGCCCGCCGTGTAGGTGTCCGGGCCGTCGGTGGGCGGGAAGCCGTGCCGGGGCACCGACCGGGACTCGATACCGAGCAGGCAGACCGGGATGCCACCGAGGTGGACGTCCTGCACGACGGCGGTGTCCGCGTCCGCCATGCCGGCCCAGCGCTCCAGCACCGGGTGGTCCTGGTCGGAGAGGGCCCGCATCACCGTACGAATGTCGAACGGCTTCTTGCGGTCCGGGTTTGACTCGACGGAGAAGATCTCCCCGACGGTGGCGAAGGCGCTGCCCGCCACGTCGTGCGGGAAGCTGGAGATGTCGCGGTCGGCCGGGTCGGTGGTGACCGCCCGCCGGGGCGCATCCTCGCCGGGAGCGACGTACGTGTGGTCGTAGTGCGCCATCACGACGTCCCGCGCGGCGGTCAGGTTCGGCGCCCAGTACTGCGCCTGCCCGTTCGGCCCCATCACCCGGTCGTAGCCGCCGATGCCGAAGTTGTCCTCAGCCGACACGCCACCGGAGAAGTCGAGCGACTGCTTGCCGGTGAGCACCATCGCCGAGTCGGGCGTCATCACCAGGATGCCCTTGGTGTGCATGAGCATCGTCGCCTCGGCGTTCCAGTACGGCTGCGCGCCGACGTTGATGCCCGCGACCACGATGTTGATCTCACCGCCGGTCTGGGTGAACTCGACGATCCGCTTGAGCGCCGCCGCCACCCAGTCCATGTTCTCCGTACCGGAGGTCATCGAGATCCGGGCCCCGGCGGACAGCGCCCACCACTCCAGCGGCACCTGCATCCGCTCGGCCAGGTCCAGTGCGGCGATCACGCGCCGGCACTCCGGCTCCGACAGGGCGCCCAGCGACTTCGTCGGGTCGCCGAGCAGCACCACCCGGGTGACACCCTGGGGGTAGCGCTCGGTCGGCGTCGTGACCACCCCGGCGACGATGGCGGCGCTGTTGCGCCCCTTCGGCCGGTCCACCGGCACCAACACGTGGTCGTCGTCGAGGTCGTGCTCGACGAAGTCGCCGAGCCGACCGGTCAGCTCGTACGGGTACACGGTGTTGCGGCTGCTGGCCCGCAGCACCTTGAGCCGGTACTCGTCGAGCGGCTCGATCGGCTCGACCGGCGGCTCCCCGACGGCCAGTTCGGCGCCGCCCGCGGCGTCGAACGAGATCCGTACGGCAATCTTGGTCAGCTCGCCGGTCCGGCGGTCGCGCTGGCGCGCGATGAACAGGATCTCCTCCAGGCCGGCGCCCGCGGTCGTCGGGCGGACCCGCCCGGCGATCATCTCCATCTCCTCGCGGGTCAGCTCGCTCGGCGGCCACACGTAGACCACGATGCGGTTGGTGTTGAAGCGCGTCTTCGACGGCCGCCGCGACTGGGCGCGGCGGATCGAGTCGAGGCAGGCGGCGATGGCGTCCTCTGTCGTCGGCAGGGCGACCAGGCGGCCGTCCTGCTCGCGAAGCTCGGTCAGGTCACGCACCTGCGCGAACGCGACGAGGCGCTCGTCGGCCCGGTTCTCCCGGGCCACGCACTGGAAGAGGTAGACCTCCTCGTCCGACGACGGCAGCCGGGTCAGGTCGAACTTGTGCAGCCGTTCCAGCTGCATCCGCTGCGCGATGTACGGGTGCAGCCCACGGATCAGCCGGTCCTCGGTCAACTGGGCGCCCGACGGGCGGAAGGTGAAGTGGTGGTGCATGACCGCCCCGCCGCGACCCGCGACGGTGGTGGTGACCCGACGGACCTGGGGCGGCAGCGGGTGCGCGGCGATGACCTCGGCCAGCGCGGCCGCCATCGCGTCGAAGTCCTCCGGCTGGTTCTCCCAGCCCAGGTAGATGTCGGCGTCCACGGCGTCCTCGCCGGTGGCCAGCTCGGCCAGCCCGCGCAGGGCGCTGCCCAGCGCGTCGAAGCTGACCGCGGCGGAGACCACGCTCGAGTCGGCGCGCTCGGCGACCACGAACGTGCAGCCCGCGACCTCGCGGGTGCGCACGCTGGTGAGCGACCGGTTGCCGTAGTACCGCCGGGTCAGCACCTCCAACATGACCGCGTTGTCGAGGTGGTCGCGGACGAGTCGCTGGCCGAGCAGCCGGACCAGCGGCTCGGTGCTGCGCACCATCTCGGCGATGCGCTCGGCGCGGTCCGGGGCGTCCGGGTGCGCGTCGAGGTGCCGCAGGTGCCCACGGACCTCGGCGTAGACGCGGGCGCGGTTGCGGCGCAGCAGCGGCTGGGCGAACCAGGCGAACACCACGCCGCGGGCGAGGTCCGCTACCACCGGGAAGCGGACCTGCGTCGCGGCGATCAGCCGCTCCAACGCGAGGCCGGCCGGCTCGCGCAGCGTCTCGTCCGGCGGGGTCTCCCGCAGCCACGCGCGCAGCAGCGCCGCGATGACCTGCGCGTCCGCGGAGGCGCGCTGCTGGGCGAGGAAGATTCGGAAGACGGCGGCTTCGAGGGCCGGGGTGCGGTCCAGGTCGGTGACGCCGTACCGGCCGAGCGCCTTGCCGAGCCTGGTCTGGAAGGCGTCCGGCAGCCCGGCCCGCTCGACGTCGAGGCTCTGCAGGTAGGTGTGGAAGTACTCCCGGGCGCTGTGCACGTGCGCGGCGCCGCCGTCCTCGCCCGTCGGCCGGTTGCGGCTCAGTTCGGCGAGATCGGCGAACACCTCGATGAGGTCGAGTTCGGCGGCCAGGGGCCGCTGACCGGCGTCAGTGGCCGCCCGCCGCGCGCTGAGGTAGTCGTCGAGCACCCGACGGTCGTCGTGCGGGTCGACGTCGAAGCCGAGCAGCAGACCCCGCAGGTCCTCCTGGCCGCGCCTGCTGCGCTGGTACGCCGGGATGTCCGCGTCGGCGGTGGGCAGGTCCAGTTCGACGGTCTCGGTGCTCGGGTCGTCGGCGGCCTCCTCGGCGTCGTCCGCGAGCGGCTCCAGGCGCAGCAGCGGCGCACCCGCCTCCACCTGGCTGCCCACCGACACGGCGCACTCCTTGAGTCGCGCCTTGAACGGCGCCCGCAGCACCGTCTCCATCTTCATCGCTTCCAGCACCAGCACCGGCGCGCCCGCCTCGACCTCCGCGCCGACCTCCAGCGGCGTGGCGACGACCAGCGCGGGCATCGGGGAGCGCAGGACGCCACCCTCGTCCCGGCTGACGCGGTGGGTCACACCGTCCACCTCGACCAGGTGGGTCGGCCCGTACGTGCCGGTGAGCAGGCGGTAGCGGATTCCGTTGACGACGATCTGACCGGTGTGCCGGTCGAAGCGGTCGAGCTCGACGTCGGCGGTGCGCACCACCGGGCCGGCTTCGATGCCGACCCGGAACCGGTGCGCGCCGACCCGCGCCACCCGGGTGCGGTAGCCGACGCCGCGCAGCTTGAGGTCCAACGGTCGGCCGCTGGCGTGCTGCACCTGTGGGCGCCCGCCGGCCGCCGTCGACAGCAGCCGCTGCCGTTCGACGCGCTCCTCCTCCTCGTACGCCTCGATGGCGGCGGCGGCCAGGGCGACAGCGGAGTGGCGGTGCGTGACGAGGCGGCCCTCGCCGCGGACACGGTCGATCCAGCCGGTGTCCGCGCTGGCGTCGATCACCTCGGGCTGGTCGAGCAGGTCGAGCACGAAGCTCTTGTTCGTCGCCCCACCCTCGATGATCACGGTGGTGTTCGCCATGGCCCGGCGCAGCTTGCCGAGCGCCTCGTCGCGGTCCCGGCCGTACGCGATGATCTTCGCGATCATCGAGTCGAAGTCGGCCGGAATGGTGTCACCCTCGCTGACGCCGGTGTCCACCCGGATGCCGGGGCCGCTGGGCAGGTCCAGCCGGGCGATGCGCCCGGGGGACGGGGCGAAGTCGCGGTCGGGGTCCTCGGCGTTGAGCCGCGCCTCGATGGCGTGCCCGCGCTCGGCCGGCGGCGCACCTTCGAGTCGCCCGCCGGAGGCGACGTGCAGCTGCGCCTTGACCAGGTCGAACCCGGTGGTCAGCTCGGTGATCGGGTGCTCGACCTGGAGGCGGGTGTTGACCTCGAGGAACGCGAACAACCGGTCCCCGGGGTGGTAGAGGAACTCGACGGTCGCCGCGCCTCGGTAACCGACAGCCACTGCCAGCCGCTCGGCAGACGTCTTCAGCTCGGCGGCCTGTGCCGGGTCGAGCACCGGTGACGCCGACTCCTCGATGACCTTCTGGTTGCGTCGTTGCACCGAGCAGTCGCGGACGCCGAGCGCCCACGCGGTGCCCTGCCCGTCGGCGATCACCTGGACCTCGACGTGCCGAGCCCCGGTGACCAGGCGCTCCAGGAACACGATGCCGCTGCCGAACGCCCGTGCCGCCTCCTGGCTGGTGCGCTCGTACGCGTCGACCAGCTCGGCCTCGTTCCTGATCACGCGGATGCCGCGCCCGCCGCCGCCCGCTGTCGCCTTGAGCATCAGCGGGTAGCCGACCTCGGCCGCCGAGGCACGTGCGGCGTCCAGGGTCTCGACGGCGCCGCGGCTCCACGGCGCGACCGGCACGCCGACCTTCTCGGCGATCAGCTTCGAGCCGATCTTGTCGCCGAGTTGGCGCATGGCGTCCGCGCTCGGCCCGACGAAGGTGACGCCGATCTTCTCGCACAGCTCGGCGAACGCCGGATCCTCGGCGACGAAACCCCAGCCGACCCACGCGGCGTCGGCTCCGGTCTCGGTCAGGGCGCGCTCCAGCACCGCCAGGTTGAGGTACGGGCGAGCGGACGCCGGGCCGAGATCGTAGGCGATGTCCGCTTCGCGGACGAACGTGGCGTTGCGGTCGACATCGGTGTAGAGAGCCACGGTTTCGAGCTGGATGCCGGTCTCCGCGGCCAGCTCGCGGACCGCGTGGATGAGCCGCATGGCGGCTTCACCACGGTTGACGATGGCGACACGGTTGAACACCCGAAGAACCCCTTAGCTAGACCTCGACCTGCGTGCCGAGAGACGACGGCTCCCAGCAGTGATCACCTTTCCGGCTGGCGGCGGCCAGCGCTATGGCGCAACCACCGAACCCACCGTCCCTCAGTTGTAGGAAGTGCACAAAACTTTTTGGCACCCCCCGGGGATCGTGGCCACCTCCGTCGGCCCGTAACGGCCGCTCCGGCAGTTGATCAAGACGGTGCGGGCGGTTCACGTCCGCAGCCTCCCGTGTTCACCCCCGGGTGATCGGCTGACCAGGAAGATCATCGCCGGTCCGGTCAACCGCCGGCCCGGCTCGACCATCCCGGCCCAGGCCAGGAACGCACCAGGAAAGGAGCGGCAATGAGGTCACCACACCTCGTACGCCCACGTCTGGCGCTGCTGCTCGCGGCGGGGCTGACCACGCTCGTGACGCCGGCCGGCGTCGCCCACGCCGCGACCGCCACGGTACCCGCGACGGCCACCCCGGTCACCATCACCTCGACCGAGCAGCTCGCCCCGGGCCTCACGTACGGCTCGTTCCAGGTGACCACGCCCCGAGGCGTCACCGTCGGTTACCTGCTCACGGCAGACCTGAAGAAGAACGCGGTCTCCCTGGACCTGCTGCACCCGGACTCGGTGGCGCAGCGCACTGTCGTCTCGGCGATGACGAACGAGCAGGGCGCCGTCGCCGGCGTCAACGGCGACTTCTTCAACAACAGCGAGACACACTCCGGCGTCACCCCGACCTACTCGTCGTCCGGTCCGGAGATCGCCGACGGCGGGGAGTTGAAGTTCGCGGTCCCGACCGCGCAGCGTTTCGGCCCCGGCCTCGCCCCGGGCACCTCGACCCGGGACGTGTTCGGCGTCGGCGTGAACGGCAAGGCGCGCGTCGACACCCTGAACCTGGACGGCGAGCTGCGCAGCGCGAAGGGCACCATCGCGCTGGGCGGCCTCAACCAGTACGCGCTCCCGGTCGGCGGCGTCGGCCTGTTCACCGCCGACTGGGGGAGCGCCTCCCGGGTCCGGTCCACCTGCGGCACCGACACCAGCCGCAGCGACCCGTGCAGCACCCACACCTACGAGGTGACCGTCCGCGACGGTGTGGTGACGGCGGTGGGTTCGACGCCCGGTGCGGGCGCGATCCCGGCCGACACCCAGGTGCTGGTCGGCCGGGAGGGCGGCGCGGACGCGCTCGACGACCTTGCCGTCGGTGACCGGGTGCAGGTGCGCGAGAAGCTCGTCTCCGCCGGCAAACCGAAGCTGACCTTCGCGGTCGGTGGCGCGCCGATCCTGCGCGACGGTGCGCCGCTGGCCGGCCTGGACACCAAGACCGCCGCGGTACGCAGCTCGGCCGGTGTCAGCCCCGACGGCCGGACCGTGTACCTGGTCGCCCTGGCTGGCCGCGCCCCGGCCAGCGCCGGGTTCACGATCGCCGAACTGGCCGACCTGATGCGCTCACTCGGCGCGGACGCCGCCGTGAACCTGGACGGCGGTGGTTCGAGCACGGTCGCCGTCCGCGAGCCGGGCCAGGCCGCGGCCACCGCCCGCAACAGCCCATCCGACGGTACGGAGCGAATGGTCGCCAACGGCATCGGCATCTTCGTGGGTAAGCACTGACCGGTGTACCCGCTCGAATGCGCCCCGTCCGGTGCCACCGGACGGGGCGCATTCGCGTACCCGAGACGCCGGGCACCCAGACTGTCGGCCCCCGGTCGGACAATGAGGGCGACCGGAGGGACCCGATGACAGTTCTCGACACCCGGGCGCTCAACCGCGCGACGCTCGCCCGGCAGCTGCTGCTCGACCGCGCCGACCTGCCGGCGCTCGACGCCGTCGCCCACCTCGGTGGCCTTCAGGCCCAGGAGCCGCAGGAACCGTTCATCGGGCTGTGGTCGCGGCTGCGCGCGTTCGACCCGACGGTGCTCTCGACCCTGTTGACCGAGCGGCACGTGGTGCGTACCCACCTCATGCGCCGCACCGTCCACCTGCTCGTCGCCGAGGACGCCGTGGCGTGGCGCCCGCGTCACGACGCCATGCTGCGCCAACGCGTGCTCGGGGTCTACCGCAGCGCGCTCGACGGGGTGGATCTCGACGACCTCGCCGCTGCCGCGAGGGCCGTGGTGGCCGACGGTGAGCCCCGCTCGATGCCCGACATCGGGCGGGCGCTCGTCGATCGCTGGCCGTCGCCGGGGCCGCGGGTGCTGGGCGAGATGGCGGTCGCGCTGCTCCCGATGGCACAGCTGCCGCCGCGCGGGGTGTGGCGGACGAAGGCTGGCGCACGTTACGTCCTGCTCTCCGCGTGGCTCGACCGGGAGATCGCTCCGCCGACCGCGGCGGGGGCCGACCAGGTCGGCCAGTTGCTCGTGCGCCGCTATCTGGCCGCGTTCGGCCCGGCGGCCACTGCCGACGTGCGGGCCTGGTGCGGTCTCGCCGGGATTCCGGCCGCGGTGACCGCGATGCGTGACGAGTTGGTGACCTTCCGGGACGAGCGTGGTCGGAAGCTGATCGACCTCCCGGACGCGCCGCGCCCCGACCCGGAGACACCCGCCCCGGTGCGGTTCCTGCCGGCGTTCGACAACGCGATCCTCGGCTACGACGACCGCAGCCGGATCATCGACGACGCGCACCGACTGCTCTCGGTGGCCGGCGAGCGTGTGGCGCTGATCGACGGTCGGGTCGCGGCGACCTGGAGCGTCGAGTCGGGCACGGTGACCGTCAACCCCCTGCGCGGCCTCTCCCGATCGGAGCGGGACGCGGTGGCCGAGCAGGGGCAGGCGTTGGCGTCCTTCCTCTCCGACAACGACAGCGACCGGGTGCGGGTCGGTTCGTCTCCCCGGTGACGGACCAGCACGGTCCGACCCCGGGGAGACGAAGGCGTCAGTCGACCGTCGGCGGGGCCGTCCTCGCCGCCTCGGCGAGCGCCGCCGCCGCGCCGGCGTACGGGTTGTAGCTGTAGGTGCGGGCCAGACCGCTCGACACGGTGAAGTACGCGGCCGACAGTTTCGCCGGGTCGCTGGCGATCTCGCCACGCGCGGGGGCGTCATTGCCGTCGTCCCAGCCCCAGGGCGCGTTGGCCGAGTTGGTCGAACAGCTCCAGGTGCCGACGCCGCAGTCGCCGGACGTGTCACCGGCGAACGTGCCCAGGCTGGCGAAGAGGCTCAGGTTGGACCGCTGCGCCCACAGGCCGCCGGCGGCGAAGATGTCGATCAGCTGGTACCGCACGTCGCGGTCGTTGCTGCTGCTGGGCGTCTCGGCGACGGTCGACGGGTAGTAGACCAGGCCGTCGCCGTTGATGTCGTACTGCGGGTGTGCCTTGAGGCCGTGGCCCTGTGCTTCCTGCGCTGTCACCGGGTGCTGGAACGTGTCGTGCGGTGACGCCTGGAACCGCAGGGTGCCGTCGATGCTCTCCCCGCCGCTGGTCCAGGTGCTGCCGGTCGGAGTGTAGGAGAAGAAGTCACTGTGCGCGACAGTGACGGCCGCGCGGAGAACGCCGTACGTGGAGCCGTCCCGCTCGATGGCGAACAGCGCGCCCTCACCGTCGTTCTCGTGTTCGGTCTCGAAGAAGGGGTGGTCGGTCCAGTCGCGCGGGTGGAAGAAGAAGTACGTGATGTACCAGTGGGTGCTCGTCTCCACGACGGAGTAGTACACGTGCGCGGCGAGTGCGGTACCCGCCTGGCCGGCCCGGTCCCAGTTGTCGCGTCCGTCCAGGTCGCCGTCGAAGTCGACACTGGTGAGGTAGTCCGACTGGCCGTTCAGGGCGTGGCTGCCGGTGGCGTCCACGTCCTGGTAGTGGATGGGCGCCCAGCGGAGGGCCAGCTCGGCCCGGCTGATGGCGGCGTCGGCGGGGGTCGGTGCGGCCAGCGCGGCGGCCGCCAGCACCGCCGCGATCAGTGCCCGCACTCCCCGGGGTCGCCGGGTCGTGCTGCTTGCGTCGAGCATGGTGTGCTCCCGTGTCCGAACGAATAGATGCCAATAGATCATTCGGGATTCGGGCACCCGGCGGGTGTCAGTGCGGCGACGGGGAAGCAGACGATGTTCGACGAGATCGGGATCAGGTTGTATCGATGTCGGTCGCCTGCCATGCTGTGGTTCGGTCGTGCTCGGGGAGCCAGCGCGCACCAGATCTCCTCCGGTCCACGGGGCGCACGCGGTGACCATGTCACCCGTGCCGGGCAGCCCTCGTCGTCGACCGGATCCCGAGCGCGGCACCGGCTACCACCTCGGTCATCGGTGCCCGGCAACCACGGAGGTACCGATGCTTCGCATGTTCCTCGCTGTCACGACCATGGCGCTGGCCACCTGGACCGGGACGACCACCACCGCCGAAGCGACAGCCATGCCGACGCCAACGCCGTCGGCGACACCGACGCCGGCCTGCCCACCGGCGTTGCCGATCAGCGCCAGCGTCACCGGTGCCACCACCACGAGCCTGACCATCTCGTACGTCATCTTCTTCCGCCCGCCCTGCGGCTACGACCCGCCGATGACAGTCAGCCTCTTCAGCAGCCGGGAGGACGCCCAACAGTGGCGGGCGGCTGTCGCCGAGGTTGTCTCCGGGCCGGATCGCAACGGCTCGGTCACCATCGACCGGCTGGCTCCCGACACGGAGTACTGGTACCGGTTCACCGACGTCGACGGTCGACGCGACCCGTACGTGATCGCCTCGGCCCGGACCGCCTCGCTGACCTCGTGCCGCGCGACGGCCACTGTCGACGCCCGCTGGGGCAGCGGCTTCGTCGCGACGGTCACGGTCCGCAACACCGGGACGCTGCCGCTGGACCAGTGGCGCGTCTCCTGGCGGTGGTCCGGTGACGAGCAGGTCCAGACGGCCTGGGGTGGGGTGGCCGAGACCGCAGGGGCCGATGTCACGGTTCGCAACGCCTCCTACAACGGGACGCTGGCGCTGGACGGGGCGACCACGTTCGGCCTGCTCGTGACGACCAGCGCGGTGCCCGACGGCCTGACCCTGACCTGCGCGCGGTGAACGACGTCCGCCCCGCTCCGGCGCGATGGCGGGAGCGGGGCGGACGTCGTCTCGATCAGGGCTTGCGGGCCACCGCGCCGTAGGCGTCGATCCCGACGGCGTCGGGATCCTCCGGTCGCCACAGCGGGATCGGCACCAGGCCCGGCTCCACCATCGTCAACCCGTCGAAGCAGCTCTCCAGCTCCTCCGGGCTGCGCAGGATGTACGGCGCTCCGCCGCTCTGCGCCAGCCGCTCGGCGCCGGAGACCACCGCCGGGCTGGTGTTGGTGCCGTCCCAGAGCACGAGGTGTGAGCCGGACGGCACCGCGTCCATGGTGCGCCCGACGATCGAGCGCACCACGTCCAGGTCGGGCTCGTAGCCCATCACGCCCATGTACATCACGGCGATGGGCTGGTCGAAGTCGAGCGTCTGCGCCGCCTCGGCGAGGATCTTCTCCGGGTCGTGGTAGTCGGCCGGTACGTAGGTGGTGACACCCTCCGACGTCGTGCTGGCCAGCAGCGCCCGTGCGTGCACCAGCACCATCGGGTCGTTGTCCACGTAGACGATCCGCGAGTCGGGTGCGATGCCCTGGGCGACCGCGTGCGTGTTCTGCATGCTGGGCAGGCCGGTGCCGATGTCCAGGAACTGCCGGATGCCCGCCTCGGCCGCGAGGTGACGCACGGCTCGCACCAGGAACACGCGCGACTGCTGCGCCATGAGGACGATCTCCGGGTAGACCTCGGCGACAGCGTCGCCGGCCGCCCGGTCGGACTGGAAGTTGTCCTTGCCGCCCATCCAGTAGTTCCAGATCCGTGCCGCGTGCGGCACGTCGGGCTGAAGCTTCGCGGCGAGTTCGGGGTCCGGGCCGGCCATGCCTGGCTCCTATCGAGGGGTCGTCAGCTGGGGGTCACCACAGCGGTACGCCCGGGATCGTACTCCGGCAATGTCCACTCTCGACCGGCGGTGGACCCACCGCCGCCGGGCACGGGATCACTGTCGCTGTCACCGGTGGACCACCCCGTTCTGGTACGCCCACACGACGGTCTGCAGCCGATCCCGCGCGCCGATCTTCGCCATGGCGCGACCGAGGTGCGACTTGACGGTGCTGGTCTCGATGAAGAGCCGCTCGGCGATCTCGACGTTCGACAGGCCCTGCGCGAGCAACTCCACGATCTCGGTCTCCCGCGCGGTCAGTTGGTGCGCCGCCGCCGCGTCCGAGCGGGGAGCGGGCGTACGCCTGGCGAATTCCGAGATCACCCGGCGGGTGACGGCCTGGTCGACGAGCCCGTACCCACTGGCGAGGCGACGGATCGCCTCGATCAGCTCCTCGGGCTCACAGTCCTTGAGGATGAACCCGCTGGCACCGGACTCCAACGCGCCGAAGACGTACTCGTCGAGGTCGAAGGTCGTCACGACCAGCACCGCCGGTGGCGTACCGGTCGCCTCGGCGACGATCTGCCGGGTCGCGGTGATCCCGTCGCCGTGCGGCATCCGGACGTCCATGCAGATGACGTCCGGTTGCAGCCGGCGGGCCAGCTCGACGGCGGCGGACCCGTTCGACGCCTCCGCCACGACCTCGATCTCGCCGGACTGCTCCAGGATGACGCGGAAGCCGGCGCGGACGACGGCCTGGTCGTCGACGAGCATCACTCTGATCATGCGGGGGCCTCTTCCTTCGACCGGGATGTGGCGGGACCGTTCGTCGGGAGGGTCGCGGCGACCGACCAGCCGCCGGTCGCCGTCGGGCCGGCGGTGAACGTCGCCCCGATCAGCTGGGCGCGTTCACGCATGCCCACCAGTCCGACGCCACCGGTCCGTGCCGCCGGTACGCGTCGCGGCGCGGCGGGTTCGTTCACCACCTCCAGCGACACCGAGCGGGGCTCGAAGCGGAGCACCACCCGCGCCGCAGCGCCCGGGGCGTGCTGGCGGGCGTTGCTGAGCGACTCCTGCGCGATCCGGTAGAGCGCGACGTCGGCGATCGGCGGCACCTCGCGCTGCTCGCCCTCCTGGACGAACTCCACCGGGCCGGCGAGGCTGCCCGCCGTGCGGACGAGGTCGTCGAGCATGCCCAGCCCCGGCACCGGGGCGGCGCCGTCACCGCCCTCGTATCCCGGCCTGCCGCGCAGCACGCCGACCACCAGCCGCAGGTTGTCCAGGGTCTCCTTTCCCTGGCTACGGATCCAGGCCACACCGGCCTTCGCGGCCGTCGGGTCCCGGTCGATCAATCGCTCGACCGCCGCCGCCTGCACGACCATGCCGGAGAGGTGGTGCGCCGCCACGTCGTGCAACTCCCGGGCCATCCGAGAACGCTCCGCGCCGATCG
Organism: Micromonospora sp. NPDC048947; assembly: GCF_040649495.1. Classification (NCBI taxonomy): domain Bacteria; kingdom Bacillati; phylum Actinomycetota; class Actinomycetes; order Micromonosporales; family Micromonosporaceae; genus Micromonospora; species Micromonospora sp. NPDC048947. Next base: position 448,025 of record NZ_JBEZFO010000001.1, on the reverse strand, counting down.
CCGCCTGGACCTTCGTGTGCTGCTCCCGGATCGCCTCGTCCGCCCGCACCCGGACCAACTCCACGTAGCGCCGGTAGGTGGCCACGTAGCCGCCGACGAACGTCGCGCTGGCGTAGGTCAGGGCGCTCGCCGAGACGTACGCGACGGCAGTCAGCAGATCCGGGATCACCACGACGGCCGCCCCGATCGACTCCACCAGCACGACAGCGCTGACGGCCAGCAGCGCACGGCGGACGGGCAGCAACGACCCGACGGTGTACGCCACGACGAACGGCGCGAGACCCCGGATGGTCGCCTCGGGCAGGGAGAAGCCGATGATGGGCAGTTGGAGGCCGACGATGAGCGCGAGGCAGAGCAGCGGCCGGACCCGACGCAGGCACAGCAGCATCGCCTGCGCGCAGCAGATGGCGACGAGCAGCCAGGCCCGCGTCGGGTCGAACGACACCCCGTCCTCCGGTGCCACGAACCGGAAGAGCACGGTGAACAGGACGAACGTCAGGACGGTCAGCGCCGCGGCAAGCAGGCAGTCCCGGGGGAACACTCCGGTCACCCCGATCCGGGTGAGCCGTCCGTCGAGCCACTTCGTCAGTCGCGGTGTGCCGGGTTCGGTGTCGGTGTGGTCCCTCATGCGGTGCGCATCCTTGCTCCGGATCGTCCCGGGTCGGGCGGGTCAGTAGGAGATGCTAGGCGCGAGCAGGTGGAACTCCACGGCGAACCAGCCCGCGCCGGCGAGGGCGAACAGGATCAGAGCGCTGCCGGTGATCCGCCGCCAGCCGATGTGGCGTCGCACGTCGTCGACGAGTCGGACCGCGGCGGGCAGTACTCCGAGCAGACCGACCAGTTGCAGCACCTGAATGGTGCGCAGGACGGGCCCGGGAACGTCCTGGAGGCTCATGATGCTGCCGATGCTCAGCATCCAACCGGCGAACGCGAGCAGCGTGCCGGCGACCGCGAGGCGGCTCAGGATCCGCGCGGTACGCCCCGCCCGCTCCCGGGGGGCGCGGCCGAGCCGACGGCGGACGATCGCGCCGACCGGCCAGGACAGGACGGTGAGCAGCAGAACGACTGTGGACAGTGCCAGCACCGGTACGGCCACTGTGGAAGCGCGGGCCGGCTCGACGGGCAGCAACGCGAACGCGGAGTCGAAGCTGATCGCCTCGACCCGGTCGTCAGTGGCCCGCATGGCGATCGTGCGCTGCCCGCCGACCTCGCGCCAGACCCAGGGCGCCACCTCCTCGTAGCGGGCGGGGGAGTCCGACAGCGGGCCCGGCTCCACCAGCAACCGGTTTCCGTCGGTGACGCTGACAGTGGTCCGACCGACCAGGCCGATCGCCGTCAGGAAGTTGCTCCCAATCGCCCGCGAGGACTCGTACGTGCCGGCGGCGAGCGCGGCGTGCCTGGCGGTGGTCGCCGGGTCCACGCCGGCGGTCGGCTGGTCGTCGCGGGCGGGGAAGTAGCGGTCGGCGAAGCCGTTCACGATCGACTCGCGAAGCTCGTGACTGTCCAGCGCGCCGGTGCCGTTGCTGTTGAGGGAGAGGAAGATGCCGGCCCGGTCGTCGGGGTAGATCTGCAGGTGCGAGTGGAAGTACTTGGTGTCGCCGCCGTGGCCGAGGATCCGGTGACCGTTGCGGTCCTCGGTGAAGAAACCGAGGGTCATCCGAGGCCCGTCGGCCAGCGTGCCCAGCGACGTCGCGTCGAGTGCCGGCCGCTGCATCAGCTCGCGGGTCGGTTGGTCCAGCAGGGGCGCGAAGCCCACCGGTTCGCCGAGCTGGGCGAGCATGAATCGCCCCATGTCGGTCGCCGGGGCGCTCAACGCACCGGGCGGGGGCGTGCCGACGATCTCGAACGGCGCGGCGGGCCCGGCGGAGGTGTCGTACCCGTTGGACATCCGGTCGCGCAGCGCCTCCGGGAGGGGCTGCTCGAAGGTCGACGACGGCATGCCCGCGCGGTCCAGGATGTTGCGTTGGACGTACTCCTCGAAGCGCGTCCCGCTGACGCGTTCGACGATGTAGCCGGCGAGCGCGTTGCTGTAGTTCGAGTAGGCGGGGACCGTGCCGGGCTGGTAGATCTGCTCCGGTGGGTCGGTCATCAGCGCCCTCCGCAGGTTGAGATCGCCGCCGTCGGTGCCGATGAGGCCGGCGATGCGCTCCTCGAAGCCGGCGGTGTGCGTGAGCAGGTGCCGCAGTGTGACGGCCCGCTCGTAGCGGAGGGGCAGTTCGAAGTCGAGGTACGCCTTGACGTCGGCGTCGAGGTCGAGCTTCCCGCTCTGCACGAGTTGCAGCACCGCGGTGGCGGTGACGAGCTTCGACACCGAACCCATCCGGAACAGATGCCGGTCCGGGTCGACCGGTACGGCCCCGTTGCCGCCGGTGCCGGTGTCGGCGTACCCGTACCCCCGGGTTGTGAGGATCTTGCCGTTGTTCACGACGGCGACGGTGGCTCCCGCGATGCCGGTGCGGTCGAGCGCGGCCGGCAGCAGGCCGTCGAGCCAGGCGTTGACGTCCGAGTCGGTCAGGGCGGAACCCGCCCCGCTCGCGGGTGCCGCCGGAACGTCGATGTGCGGTGCGGGGTCGTGCTGGGGCGCGCCGCAGCCGGCGGCGCCCACGGCGATGACGACAGCGGTCGCCAGCACCGCGGCGAGCCGGACGACAGGCCGGGCGGGTCGGGGTGAACCGGGGGCGAGAAGGGAAAGAGAGCGCATCGTCTGCCAGTGCCTTTCCTGGCGAACGGGTGTCCGGAGCAAATCCGTACGGCGTCACCCGATGCCTTGGGACAAGCCTGTTCGAGTGATCGCCCCGAGCCATCTGGCGCGAGACGGCAATGCGCTTACGACTTGAGGAGGAGGGCGGGTGCGCCGATGGTGGGCAGAGGTGCCGCTCCGGTCGCGTGAACCACCGCCCGTACCGGTGCATCAAACCCTGTGACAGACCCCGCGGAGGAAGGACCACCCATGCGCGGCAACCTGCTCGTCGGTGCGATGCTCACCCTTACGTTCGTCGCCGGTTGCACGTCACCTCTGAAACGGGTCGGCGGCGACGCCGCGCCTGCCGGCTCTCCGTCCGCCAGCGCGAGCCCGCCGAACCCGTCGGCGTCGAGCGCTCCGACGACCGGCAGCGCCGGTCCGAGTACTCCGACCACCCGCAGCGCCACCCCGGGCGCCCCGGCCAACGGCACCTCCCGGCCGGCCGCTGCGGTGAGCGAGATCAGGCGGACCGACTGGCCGAATGCGGTGATCCGCAGTCTGAAGTTCTGCGGTGAGTCCGACGACTCCGTGGTGTTCCGCAACGGGTCCAACGGCCTCGACGTGCCCTGCCGAATCCTGCCGGGTGGCGCCCGGCCGGTGTACGCCGACTTCATCACCGAGGAGCCGGCGAATTCGCCGTCGACCGAGGACGCGCTCGTCCTCGTCGAACTGGGCAACTCCGGCGCCGCGCGGCGGCAGGCCCTCGTGCCGGTTCAGCTCGACTACACCGGCCGGGTGCGGTGGGCGCGGCCGGTCATTCTGGGGGACGCTCCCAGTCCGAGCGGCGACCGGGTCATGACGTTCGTCTCGTATCGCGTCGTGCGTGACAACGCCGTGCAGGCCACCGTCCGCAAGCTCGATGGCGGCACCGAGACACGTCGGTGGCGCACTGTCGACTTCGCCGGGAACTGGGAACGGTACTAGCGTTGTTCGACCATCGAGCCGTTCACCCGCAGCGTGCCGAGGATCTCGTCGGTGCGGTCGACGCCGTCGGTCTGCTTGACCTGGACGTACACGCCGAAGGTGCCGGCGGCCGCGACAAGCGTGACCTCGCTGAACGACGTCTGCGCGCCACCGCATCGCGCCCAGTGCCGGACGGTCCCACTGAACTCGGCGACGGTGACCGCCCGGCCGGCGGCGGGTGCGCATCCGCCGTGATCGGGCAGCGCCGGCTGCTCCGCTCCGCGCAGACCGGGGCTCACTCCCACGAAGACCCCCGGTGTCGCGCTGTCGACATCGGACCACTCGGTGAGGTCGGCCCCGACGAGCAGACCGGGGCCGCGCCCGTCGGGGAGGCCGATCACCGTCGGATCCCAGCCGCCGTCGCGCAGTTGCCGTGCCCAGTCGTCGGGAACGGCCACCGAGACAGCGCCGGTCGAGTCACCCACCCGGGTCCAACCGTGCGGCGCGGTGGCGGCGGTGGCGGACCCGGCCATGACCAGCGTCGCGGTCACCGTGCCGATGGCGGCGAGGATCCGGCGGATGCGCCGCGACGGCGGGCGGGCCGCCAGTTGCCGGCTGGCGAGCAGACCCTCCAACGCGGCGGCGTACGCGGCCGCTGTGGGCCAGCGGCGGTCCGGATCGCGATGCAGCGCCCGGCGGACGGCGCGCTCGACGGCGGCGGGTGCGCGGGGTGCCGCCGCCACCTGCTGCCCGGGCGGCGAGCCGGTCAACATGTGCTGCGTCAGCGCGCCGATCGCATAGACGTCGGCGCGCACGTCGATCCCTCCGCCGGGGACGAGCTGCTCGGGCGCCATGTAGGCGGGTGTGCCGGCCACCACCGTGAACCCGGACGCGTGTGCGAGAGTCTTGGCCAGCCCCAGGTCGGCGACCAACACCCGGTCCCCCGCCGGGGTGGGGTCGAACAGCACATTGGACGGCTTCAGGTCGCGGTGCAGCACCCCGCTGTCGTGCAGCACCGCCACCGCCCTGGCGATGTCGGCGGCGATCCGCAGCGCCGCGCGCACCGGCAACGGCCCGGCGCCCAGCCGGTCGGCGAGCGTACCGCCGGCGGCGTACGTCATCACCAGGTACGGCCGGCCGTCGGGCAGCTCACCGATGTCCAACACCCGGACCAGGTGATCGGAGTCGACCTGCCGCATGAACCGGGCCTCCTGGCGAAAGCGCCCCCGGATGTCGGCCCGCTGGGACCAGTTGTCGGCGAGCACCTTCACGGCCACCGACGAGTGCAGCTCGTCGTCGTACGCCAGCCACACGGTGGCGAACGCGCCGGCGCCGACGGGGCGCGCGATGCGGTATCGGCCGACCTGCGGCGGGATGGACACGGTCGTATTATCCGGCGACCGGGACTCCGGTGACGCCCACGAGCGGGGGAGCGCGGGTGGCGAAGGAATCTGACACCGAGGAGTTGGCGAGGCGGGCGGCGGCCGGCGACAGCACCGCACTCGACGCGCTGCTGGCCGCGATCGGTCCACGGGTGCTGGAGCAGTGCGGGCGGTTCCTGCCCTGTCGGCAGGACGCGGAGGAGGCGGCGCAGGACGCGTTGTTGCAGGTGGCCCGGCACATCCAACGGTTCGAGGGGCGGTCGCTCTTCTCCACCTGGTTGCACACGGTGGTCGCCAACTGCGCCCGCCAGACCTACCGGTCACTGCGGCGACGGGCGGCCGAGCGGCCCAGCGCGCTGCTGCCCGTCGAGGTGGCCGACCCCCGCACCACGAGCGTCATCGCCGGATCGCGCCTCGACCTGCTGGACGCGTTGGACCGGCTGGAGGCGCACCGGCCGGACCTGGCGACGGCCCTCGTGCTGCGCGACCTGTGTCAGCTCGACTATCAGGAGATCGCCGGGCAGTTGGGCATTCCGATCGGCACGCTGAAGTCCCGGATCCATCACGCCCGTCGGTACGTCAGGGAGGCGTTGCGGGGTAGTTGAGCGATGCGTATGCCGATCCGTGGGTTTGCCCCCGATCGGGGGACATCGTTTGACATGTACGCCCAACGCATCTTTGATGGTCGATGTGTCTGTTCGGCGTGGTCGGGCGCTTCTCGTCTGGTCGGGCCGGTCGATGCCCGGAGCCTGGAGGACGGATGCGAGTCATCGCGCGGAGAAGCCCACTACGCCCACGACGGCGGCTGTTGCCGGTGGCGACGGCGGTGACGCTGCTGAGCCTGGCCGTCTGTGTGCCGGCGGCCGCCGCGGCACCGTCGACAGTCGTCGGTGTGGCCAGCGGTCGTTGCCTGGACGTGGTCGGCAACGTCAGAACCGCCGGTGCCGGCATCAACATCTACGACTGCAACGGTCAGGCCAACCAGGCGTGGACCTTCACCTCAGGTGGTGAGCTGCGGGTCTACGACGACACGATGTGCCTGGACGTTGTCGGCCAGGACACCACCGCCCCGGCCGCGGTGCAGATCAACGGCTGCACCGGCGGCGCCAACCAACGCTGGCGGATCACCAGCTCCGGGACCATCGTGGGGGTCCAGTCCGGCCTGTGTCTGGACGTGTCCGGCGCGGGCACCGCCAACAGCACCACAGTCGGCCTCTGGACCTGCAACGGGCAGTCCAACCAGCGGTGGACGACGTCCTTCGGCAGCGCCGACAGTCAGCCGCCGACGGCGCCGGGTAGCCCGCGGGTCAGCGGCCTGACCTGCAACTCGGTCACGTTCGCGTGGAACGCCTCGACTGACAACGTCGCGGTGGCTTTCTACGACATCTACCACGACGGCCAGTTGATGACGTCGGTGAGCGGCACGACGCTCTCCGCCAACCTGACAGTGGTGCCCGGGGCAACCTGGGGCCTGTACGTCAACGCCCGCGACGCCGCCGGCAACGTGTCGCAGGCGAGCGCGACCGTGTCGATCACTCCGCCGCCCTGTCAGGCCGACAGCCAGCCACCGACGGCGCCGCAACAGCTCACCGGCACCGCGTCGGGCACCACTGTGACGCTGCGCTGGGCCGCGTCGACCGACAACATCGGGGTACGGGCGTACGACATCTACCGGGCTGGCGCGAAGGTGGGAACGGTCACCGGCGCGCCGCCCGCGACCACGTTCACCGACAGCGGTCTGACGGCGAACACCTCCTACCAGTACTACGTGGTGGCTCGGGACGCGCAGGACAACGCCTCGTCGCGCAGCGGCACCGCGACGGTGACCACCGGCGCGGCGTGCGCCAGCCCGGTGTGCGGGGTGCGGCAGGTCACCACCGACACCGACATCCCGTGGGGTCTGGTGACGTTGCCCGACGGCAGCGTGCTCTACAACCGCCGCGACGCGCACGACATCATCCAGCTCAACCCGACCACCGGGGCCAAGACGAACCTGGGCACGGTGCCGAACGTGCAGAGCACCGACGGTGAGGGTGGCCTGTTGGGGCTCGCCATCTCGGCCGGTTACTCCAGCGACCGCTGGCTGTACATCATGCACACCTCACCGAGCGACAACCGCATCGTCCGGATCAGGTTGGAGAACGGGCGACTCAACACCGCCAGCGAGCAGGTCCTGCTCAGCGGCATCCGGCGGAACAAGTACCACGACGGTGGTCGCCTGCGGTTCGGCCCGGACGGCAAGCTGTACGCGAGCACCGGTGACGCCCAGAACGGCAACTACGCCCAGGACCGGTCCAGCCTCGAAGGCAAGATCCTGCGGCTCAACCCGGACGGCACCGTCCCCTCGGACAACCCGTTCGGCAACTACGTGTGGAGCTACGGCCACCGCAACCCGCAGGGGCTGGCGTTCGACTCGCAGGGCCGGCTGTGGGAGCAGGAGTTCGGCAACTCGGTGATGGATGAGACCAACCTGATCACCAAGGGCGGAAACTACGGCTGGCCGGCGTGCGAGGGCACCAGTGGCGCCTGCGGTACGGCCGGGTTCATCGCGCCGGCGCGCACCTATCCCACTGCCGAAGGGTCCTGTTCCGGCATCACGGTCGTGCGCGACGCGCTCTACGTGGCCTGCGCCCGAGGGGCTCGGATGTACCGCGCGGTGATCAGCGGCAGCAGCCTGACGAACGTGCAGACCTACTTCAGTGGCACCTACGGTCGGCTGCGGACTGTGGAGCCGGCTCCCGACGGCGGCCTGTGGCTGACCACCACCAACGTCGGCGACAAGGACAGCACCCCGAACAACAGCAACGAGAGAATTCTCCACGTCACGCTGGGCAACTGACCATCGGTGAATCCGTCCGTGCGGGGGCCCTGCGCCTCCGCACGGGCGGGTGGTCCAGCACCCGCTGGCCCAGGCCGCCTGTGCCGGAACCCCGGTCAGTAGGCAGGGCTCGGCCAGTGCGGGTCGTCCCAGCGGGCCGGGCCGGTGAGACCGAGCAGCCTGATCCGGTGCAGCATCTGCGGGTCAGCGCCGATCCTCTGCAACCGGGCCGGCGCGTTCCGCAGCAGCCATGCGGTGAGTGCCGCGCGGAGGACCTCCTTGTCGTCGTCCGTCAGCGTCCAGGTGCTCCACGGCAGTTCGTCGTTGAGCAGGTCGTAGTCCCACTCTGCGAAAGCCTCGGCGAGCCGTTGGTCCGCCACCGGACTGTCCGTCGTCGCCCAGGCGCCGAGCCAGTTGTCGAGCACGCCAGAGGCTTCGACGAGCGTGGCCAGCACCGCGTGCGCCGGCACCTCGGCGTCCGGGTCGGTGAGCGTGACGACCCACCAGGCGTCCAGGAACTCGCGGATCGCCGTCGACTGCTCGGCGGGCCACTGCTGCCCGCGACCGAGCGCGAACGCCCGCCCCGCGTAGTCCATGCTGGCGAGACGCTCCGACTCGCCGCTGACCAACGCCCTGGCGAGTTGGGGCAGGATCCGGCGCAGCATCGCCGCAGGGAAGTCCCAGTCCCCGGCCGAGTAGGTTCGGCGCAGCAGGTCCGGGTCCAGCTCGATGTCCGGGGTCTTGAGTCGGGCGAGTTCCTCGGCGCTGCCCCAGTGGCACTCGCAGTTGCCGTCGTCGGGGTGGGCGGTCATGCCACGGTAGGTGGTGGCGAGATGGGCCAGGGCGGCGTCGAGTCGACGCCGTGGGGGCGTGGGTTGCGTCACGGGGATGCGCCTTCGTGGACTCCGGCGGCGCGGCGGCCGAAGAGCGCGACGTTACACCCTCAGCCGCTGGTCAGGAGCACGAGCTGCTGGGTGGCCCGGGTCATCGCGACGTAGCGGTCGACCGCCCCCTCGATGCCGGTGCCGAACGCTTGCGGGTCGACGAGGACGACCAGGTCGAATTCGAGGCCCTTGGCCTGCTCCGGGCTCAGTGACCGGACCCGGGACGTCGGCGGGATCGTCGGGTCGCCGATCACGCAGGCGATCCCTTCGGCGTGGGCTGTCAACCAGGTGTCCAGGATCGAACCCAGGTCGGCGACCGATCCGTGCACGACGGGCAGCCCGTTGCCCCGGATGGAGGTCGGCACGTTGGCGTCGGGGAGCACGGCCCTGATCACGGGCTCGGCCTCCGCCATGACCTCCGCCGGCGTCCGGTAGTTGATGGTCAACGAGGCCACCGTGACCCGGTCGAGCCCGACCCGCTTGAGGCGTTCCTGCCACGACTCGGCGAACCCGTGCCGGGCCTGCGCGCGGTCTCCCACGATGGTGAAGCTGCGCGACGGGCAGCGCGTCAGCAGCATCTGCCACTGGGCGTCGGTCAGCTCCTGCGCCTCGTCGACGACGATGTGCGCGAACGGGCCGGCCAGCAGGTCCGGGTCGGCGTCCGGCAGCGCCGACTCGTCGACCAGGACCTCGCGCAGGTCGGGTTGGCGCAGCATCGCCAGCAGGCCCTCGCCGTCGTCGTAGGTGTCGGCCGCGAGCAGCTCGTCGACGACCCTGGCCATGTGCTCGCGTTCGACAGCGGCGGCCGGGTCACGCCGACGGGTGCGCCCCGCCCTCTCCGCGTCGCCGATCCGCTGCCGCGCCGCGTCGAGCAGCGGCAGGTCGGACACGGTCCAGGCCCGGGGCTCGTCGCGCTGCAGCTTGCGGGCCTCCGCCGGGCTGAGCCACGGCGCGCACCTGCGCAGGTACGCGGGCACCGACCACAGGTCACCCACGAGATCAGCCGCGTCGAGCAACGGCCAGGCTCTGTTTACCGTCGCCCGCAGCTCCCGGTTGCGCAGCAGCGAGTCGCGGAGCACGGCGTCCGGCTCCTCGCCGTCGTACCTGTCGATGAGGATGGTGAGCAACCCCTCCCAGATCTCCTCGCGCGCCTCGTTGTGCGGGGTGCCCGGACCCGGCGTCTGGAACGCGTCGGCCCAGTCGTCGGCGCTCAGGCGGACGTCGGAGTCGCCGACCGGGACCGTCATCGGGGCGGTCGGTGGGTCCTCGTAGAACCGGACGGCCGCGTCGATCGCCGTGACCAGCTCGGCCGAGGACTTCAGCCGGGCCACGTCCGGGTCGGTGTCGACGGTTGCCGTGGCCCCCTCGGGAACGAGGTCGCGCAGGGTGCAGGTCTGCACGTCCTCCTCGCCGAGGCTGGGCAGGACATCGGCGACGTAGGCCAGGTAGGGCTGGTGCGGCCCCACGAAGAGCACCCCACCCCGGCGTTGACCGAGGCGGGGGTCGGAGTAGAGCAGGTACGCGGTGCGATGCAGGGCGACGACTGTCTTACCGGTGCCCGGACCGCCGTCGACCACGAGGGCACCGGCCGAGCCCGCCCGGATGATGGCGTCCTGGTCGGCCTGGATCGTGCTGAGCACGTCGCGCATCCGCGCCGACCGGGCGCTGCCCAGGCTGGCGATGAAGGCGGACTGGTCGTCGAGCGCGACAGCGTGCCCGACGAACCCGTCCGCTGTGAACACCTCGTCCCAGTAGTCGCTGATCCGGCCGCGGGTCCAGCGGTAGCGGCGGCGGCTCGCCAGGCCCATCGGGTTGGCGTGGGTCGCGCCGAAGAACGGCTCGGCGGCGGGTGAGCGCCAGTCGAGCAGCAGCCGACGGCCTGTGCTGTCGATGAGACCGCGACGCCCGACGTACACCGGCTCACTGTGGTCGGCCTCGACCAGGTGGCCGAGGCAGAGGTCCAGCCCGTAGCGGCTCAGCGAGCGCAGGCGGGCGGTCAGCCGGCGGACCTCGTCGTCGCGGTCGACGGCCTGCCGGCCCTTACCGCCGGGCGCACGACGCGCGGTGTCCAGGCGGTCGGACAGTTCGGCGTTCAGCTGCGCGAGGCTCTGCGCCATGGCCGTGAAGTGCCGCTCGTCCTGGGTGATGAGCGCCGGGTCGGCCTTGGCGGCGAGGTGATCGGGAAGGTCGAACACGGAGGTGGGCAAGGAATCCAATTCATGACTTCCATTTCGGCAGAATTTGGTCTCGGCCGACGATTCTGCGTCATAAATGGGGTCTTGCCGCAAGCCCCCCAGTGCGGTATAAGTTAGAAGTGGCGGGAGGCCGAGTGCCTCCCGTTTTCCGTGTTCAGGGCACGTCGACGACCTCGCGGCCGAGGGGCCAGAAGGCGGCCGGTACGAGCTTGAAGTTGGCGATGCCGAACGGGATCCCGATGATCGTTATGCAGAGAGCGATGCCGGCGAGGATGTGGGAGAGCGCGAGCCACCAGCCGGCCAGCACGACCCAGAGGATGTTCGCCAGGCCGGACCCGACGCCCGCGCCCGGCTTGGGCACCACCGTGCGGCCGAAGGGCCACAGTGAGTAGACCGCGAGGCGCAGCGACGCGACGCCGAACGGGATGGTGATGACCAGGACGAAGCAGATCAGCGCGGCGATGCCGTAGCCGACGGCCAGCACGAGGCCACCACCGAAGACGAGCCACAGCACATTCAGTACGAAACGAATCATTACTCCAGCATGAAACATGCTCGCCACCCGGTCCGCTCGCCCCGTTCCCTCAGCGGGGAACCGCCACCTGGTCTCTCCGCAGGTGTCGCAGATCAGGGCCACCAGATACTCGTCCGGGACGACGGTCATGCTGCTGGTCCGTCCTCGCTCGCGATCGGGAGCACCTGATCCACGCGGGTGATGTGCAGGATGCGCCGGACCCGGGGGTTCGGATCGCGGACGGTGAGGGCCGCGTCGGCGCGAGTCAGCCGCCGGTGCACGTCGAGCAGTAGGCCGATGGCGGCGGCGTCGAGGTGCTGGCAGTCGGACAGGTCGAGCACGACCTGTGCGGGGCGCAGTGCCAGCAGTCGGTCGAACACCGCGCCCACCTCCGGCAGACAGGCCAGATCGAGTTCGGTGACGCGAACCTCGACCAGCGGCAGCGTGGCCCTCGCGGGCAGCACCGGCGTCGCCATTGCCGTACCCCTCTCCCTCGCCTTCGGCTCCTTCTCACCGTGCTGTGCCGGGTTGGCGGTCACTGCAAGGCGCTGTGACAGTTGTGTGACAAACCGCCGGCTGGCGGGCGCGGCTGGCCGAGGGTGATTCCGGGAGGCCGGCACCGACGACCACGTGGTCCGGGCGGGGCACGCCCCCTTCATCAGCGAACGGCTGAGCCCGGGTCTCGGGGTGGATCGGTGGAAGACCTGAGACCAAAGCCAGGGCGACCCGAGGGGACCTCCCGGAGGTCGGCCGGCGTCGGCGGCCACATGCTGGCTGACATGAAACGCGCTGCGCTCTACGTGATCGCCGGACCGGTCGGCATCGTGGCCTACGGCCTGGTCCGGCTGTGGGCAAGATCCGACGGGGTGTACGGCCCCGGGCTCGACTGGCAGGCCGCCCACCTGGTCGCCCTCGCCGGCATGGTGTGCTTCGTCCCGGGTGTGCTCGCGCTGTCCCGTCTGCTGCCCCGCAGTCCGTGGCGCACCGGGGTGGTGGCCGGCACGTTTGTCGGCCTCGCCGCGACGATGGTGCAGTTCGGCGCGGACATCGTCGAGGGGCTGCTGGCCGAGGACCGGGCGGAGATGTCGAGGCTCGGCGCGGAATTCAAGGACATTCCCGGCGTGGAGGTGGCCTTCTACGACGTCGTACCCCAGCTCTTCTTCCTCGGTCTGCTCGTCCTCGCGGGGATGCTCGCGGCCCGACGGCGGCTGCCATGGTGGAGTGTGCCGTTGCTCCTCACCGGCATCGTCCTGCCGGTGGTCACCCTCGACCTGCTTCCCATCGGCGGCCTGTGCATGGCGCTGGCGTTGGCCCCGGCCCTGCCGCTGGTGCGACAGCAGGGCGAGCGTGCCGAGTCGCCGGTCTCCACCCACTGAAAACTCGGGGTGGCGCTGGCCCGAGCGGACCAGCGCCACCCTTCCAGTCCGCTACTTCAGAGCGAGGGTGCGGGCGTCGGCGGCGATGACGCTGGCGACCTCCGCCGGCACCAGCTTGCCGGCCTGCCGGTCGGCGTAGGTGGCCAGCTCGGCGTACTGGGCGTGGGCCAGCTTGATGGTCAGCGCCGTGACGGCGGCCGGGTCCGCGCCCGAGGTGAGGATCAGGTGGCCGAGGCCAGCCTGGCTCACCGTCACGGTGAAGGTGCTGGTCGCGGTGGCGATGCCCTCGGGCCCGGTCGCCTCGGTGGTGATGGTGTGCCGTCCGGCGGTCAGCTTGGCCAGGTCGAGCTTGCGCCCGGCGGCCGACTTCTTACCGTCCAGCGTCACGGTGACGGTGTCCGCGTTGGTCGCGGCGACCGCGATCACCGGCGACTGCGCCCGGTCCAGCCGAGCCCCGTCGGACGGCGAGGTGATCTGCACGGTCGGATCGGCGGAGGCCCGCTGGACGAACGCCGAGTTCCAGCCGACCAGCTCCGCCGCCCGGTTGGTGATGATCGCGTCGGTGCCGATCCGCTCCAGCCGCTGCCACAGGCCGGCGGAGTCCATCGTCCAGGCCATCACGGCTACCCCGGCGGCGTGCAGCGGGGCGACGACCTCCGGCTTGGCCAGCAGCGCGTTGCCGTCCGGGTTGTACGCGGTCAGGTGCAGCTCCTTCGCGAGCGCCACCGGATCGGCGTCCAGGGTGCTGCGGAGCAGACCGAGCGGCAGCTCGGGGGCGATCTCGTAGGTGTACTTCAGGGCGTCCACCTCGAAGCTCTGGATGAAGACCCGGCCCATCATCTGCTCGTCCCGGATCACCTGGATGATCCTGGCGACCTCATCGCGGGTGTGCTTGCCCTTGATCTCCACAAGCAGGTTGCCACCCCGCGTCCGCAGGTCAGCGAGCTGCTCCGCGAGGGTGGGCACCCGCTCGCCGACGTACTGCGGGCCGAACCAGGAGCCGGCGTCGAGGGCCTTGATCTGCGCGGCAGTCAGATCCCGGATGTTGCCGGCGCCGTCGGTGGTCCGGTCGACGGTGCCGTCGTGCAGGATGAACGGGATGCCGTCCTTGCTCGGCTGGACGTCGTTCTCGATCCAGTCGGCGCCGCCCCTGCGGGCGATCTCCTGGGCGACGAGGGTGTTCTCCGGTGCGGCGGCGGACGCGCCACGGTGGGCGATCACTGTGAACGGGCTGCCCTCGGGGCGGAGATAGCCGTTCGGCGCCAGCTCGGTGACCGTGACGTCGTCGTACGACACTGTCGCGCCGTTGACGAGGAGCCCCTGGACGCCGTCGGTGGAACGCTGGAGGCTGCTGGTCCGCATCACCTCCCGCCCGTCGAAGATCCAGCGGGCCTGGTTCCCGTGCACCTCGACGGCGACGCGCACGTCCCGGCCGGTGCCGGCGGCGGACGGGGCGGAGGCGGTGTTCGTCACGACCCAGGCGTCGGCAGTGGTCCGCTGGGCGAATTCGAGCCCGTTGGCGGCGGTGGTGCCGCTGCGCATGGTGGCGATCCACCAGGGGGTCGCGCCACTGGCGGGGACGTCGATGCCGAGCGAGGCCCAGCGGGTGGCGGCCGAGACCGACTCGAAGCGCATGGTCGCCTCGAGGCGGAAGTCGTTCAGGTGCCGACCGAAGGTGATTTTGTTGTTCTCGCTGGAGCTGGCGGAAGTTCCGTACAGTCGACCGTTCTCGACCTTCCAGGTGCCGTCGACAGCGTGCCAACCGGCGGGCAGCGACCCGGCCGAGAAGTTCTCCGAGACGACGACGTTGCCCGGCTCCGCGGTGGCGGGCGACGAGGTCGCGACGGCGACCGCGGCGGCAGCGCCGGTGACGGCGAGAGCGGCGGTGACGGCGGCGGCCCGGGTGCCCAGGCGTGCCCCGGCGCGGCGAGGTGACGGTGATGCGGGTAGGACAGTCATGGTCGCGACGCTACGAAGCACGCCCGAACTGATGATCAATCAAGCATGGCGGTCGCCGGAACGTCGGGTGTACCGCGCTCGATCGGGGCGTCCCGGATCGGTCAGCTCGGCAGGCCGGCGCAGGCGACCCCGTCGACAGTGCACGCCTTCGGGGCGGAACCGGTCAACGATCCATTGACCCGGAACGTCACCCGGACCGAGGCGCTGCCGGGCACCTGAGCGGTGTTCGGGTCCGGCACGAACGTCCACACCGCACCGTCCCGGCTGGCCTGCGCCCCCTCCACGCCGCTGATGCCCAGCGACTCCCGGGGCAGTGTGACCACCAGCGTCCACCCCGACGCCGGGACCGAACCGGGATTGCTGATCGTCACCGTCGCGCCGTAGCTGAGCAGGGCGTTGTCCGTGATGGCGAAGTCCGCCCCCAGGGCGGCCGGGGTGGGTTCGGTGGTAGCGCCGGTCGGTGTGGGTCGGGTCGACGACGCGACGACCGGTGGGACCGACGAGGCCGAGGCGGACGGGGGAGTGGTCACCGCCGGGCTGGTGAGCGCCGGTCGCGCCTGCGCGCGGGGGGTGGTGGACGGCGACGCGCCCACCTGCCCGACCGACGGCGGCGGGTCGAGGGTCACCGGCGTCAGCTTCTCCGGCGTACGCAGCACCCCGACGACGGAGACGCACGTCGCGATCAGCACCCCGAGCGCCGCGACGACGGCCACCCAGGTGGCCCGCGAGACGTCCTCCCGACCGGTGAGCACCCGCCGTGCGGCCGTGACGAGGGCCACGACCCGATCCAGCAGGATGATCGCCACGGTACGGCGTGGCTGGGGTGGTGTTGCCGGCACTGCCAGTCTCTCCTTCAGTTCGTCGCCGGGTGCCCGCCCACGATCCATTCGGATCACGGGTGGCACCTGCCCGGTCACAATCCGCGCAGCCCGACGAGTATCGCCTCGAGCAGATCCTCGGTCGGCAGCTCCGACAGCATCGGCGGTTCGTGCGTCTCGATCAGCCCGGCCGCGAGCAGGTCACCGAGCAGCACCCGGACCGTCCCCAGCGGAAGATCCAACTCGGCACCAACCTCGGCAACCGACACTGGATGGTGACACAGCTCGACGATCCGCGCCTGTTCGGGGAAGAGCGATGTGGGAGGCGTGACCCCCCTCCGGGCGACGACCAGCGAGATCAGGTCGAACTGGCCGCGTGCGGGCGCGGTGCGCCCCCCGGTCATCGTGTAGGGCCGGGCGACCGGGCCCGCGTCGTCGTCGTACCACGCCTCGTCAGTGGTGCCGCTGGTGTGCACCAGTGTCCCCGATCGTCACCGAGGAGGCCGGGCCCAGCGTGATCGGCAGGTGCTGCTCGGCCTGCCCCACGAAGAGCGCCACCTCGTACGCCATGTCACCGACCTCGACGTCGTCACCGGCGATCCGCACGGTGAGGATGGTCCCGTTCGGGATGGTGGCGATGAACAGGAACGCTCGCGACATCTGCACCACGACCTGACGCAGCCGACCCGCGTCACAGGTCCGGGTGGCGGCCAGCCCCAACGCGATCAGGCCGGCGACCACGCCGGAGATCTGCTCGGCCAGCTTCGCCCCCACCCGCCGCGAGCCGCCGAGCGGCAGCCCGTCCGGTGAGAGCACCACGGCGAACTCCGCGCCGTGCACCCGGTCGACCAGGTCGTTCAGGGCGTCGGTCAGGCCGTCCTCGGTGACCACTGCAGACGTCATTGTTGTCTCCTTGCTGTTCTGGTGACTGGCATCTCGACCGTGTCGAGGCTGGTCCTGCCGTGTTCCGGGCCGGTCGGCCCAGGGTGGCGGACCCGCGTCGGCAGCGCGCCGTTGCCGTTGGGGTCGTTCAGGTCGGCGCCGGTGCGGGCCGGTGGGTACGGGGTGCCGGGTGGTGCGCTGGCCGGTGCGCGGCCGGTGCCGGTGACCGTGATCAGCCGGGAGGGTAGGAGCACGACGGCGGCGGTCCCGCCGCGCCGGCTGGGGCGCAGCGAGACGTGGGCGCCGCAGCGGCCGGCCAGGACGGCGGCGGCGTACCAGCCGGCGCGGCCCGCGGGCGGACCGTCCGGTGGCGGATTGCCGAGCAGGTGGTTCGCCTCGGCCAGCGCGGCGACGTCCAGGCCGGGCCCGTCGTCGACGACGAGGACGGCACACCCCTGCGGTCGCTGTTCGCCGCTGACCCGGACTGTGGTGTCCGCCCCGGAGAAGGCCAGCGCGTTCTCGATCAGCTCCGCCAGCAGGTGGATGACGTCAGTGACGGCCGGCCCCGCGAGCGACCACGGCCAGTGCGGCGCGATCAGGACCCGGTGGTAGTCCGGCACCTCGGCTACCGCGCCGCGCGCCACGTCGAGCAGCGCCACCGGGCGTCGCCAGCGGCGGGCGGGTGTCGCGCCGGCCAGGGTGATCAGTTTCTCCACGTTGCGGCGGACCCGGGTGGTGAGGTGGTCGAGTTGGAACAGTTCGCCAGTTTCCTCGGTGGACCGCTCCCGACGTTGCATCCCGTCCAGCAGGCTGAGCTGGTCGCGTAACAGGACCTGGTTGCGTCGGGTCAGCCCCAGGAACAGCTCCCGCTCGGCGCCACCCCCGGGCGTCGCCTCTTCCTGGGCCGGGGCCGGCGTGTCCGGCATCGGCGTCGGGAGGTCCGCGTCGGTCCTTGTCAGTTCGTCGGTCAGGCGTCGGACCGTGCCCGCCCAGCTCAGCAGGAGCACCAGCACGACGATGAGACCGAGCCCCACGACGGCCCCGGTACGCGCGATGAGCACCGCGGCACCGGGGGTGGCCCGCTCGACGCTGCTGCGGGCGGTGTTCGTCACCAGTGCCTGCATCGCGCCGAGGGCGGCGTCCGCCGCGGCCCTCCAGTCCTGGACGGTGAGACCGGCCAGGGCGTTGGCGGTGCCGGCCTGGAGCAGCAGCCGGTCCTCCAGGGCGAGCAGAGCCGCGAACTCGGGGCCGGCCGCGAGGCGCTGATGCTCGGCCTGGCCGTCGGGAGCAAGCCCGACCGCGGCCTCGGTGCGCGCGTACCGCTGGATGTTGACCAGTGCGGTCAGCCGGCGCCGCTCGTCGGCGCCGAGTCGCGCGCCGGTCAGGCCTGCGCTGACCACCGTGTCCTCCCGGGCGAGCAACTCCCGGGCGCGGGCCAGCGCGATCACCGCGCGGGTGTCGGCCGCCAACCCGCTCTCGTACGCGCCCCACTCCGGGCCGTACACCCGGAAGGCGACGTCGATGACCTCGTCGTACCCGTCGACTGCCGCGCCCTGGTCGAGCCGCCCGGTGTCCACCTGGGATCGGGTCGTGCCCAGGCCGTCGAGCCGTCGGACCAGCTCGCCGGCCCGGTCGCGGACGGTGCCGGCGCTGAGCAGCCGAAGGTCGCGGCCCTTGGTGAACTCGCGGATCTCGGCGGCGGCCCGGTCGGTGCCTTCGCGGGCCCCGACCAGCGCGGGCGTCGTCTGCCCCGCCCCGGCGATCGTCTCGGCGGTGATCCGGCGTTCCGTCTGGAGGCTCAGAACCAGGCGGTCGATGGGCTGGCCCAGCGTGTCCGCAAGTGCCCGGACGCGCAGCAGGTCGACGGCATCCTGGCAGGACACGTAGGCCGCGTACGACCAGAGCGTGATCAGCACGGCGGCGAGCACTGCCAGCCTGGTCCGGATCAGCCGAACGTCGTTGCGGGTCATCGGGTCGCCCGCTGTGGCCACGGTTGCCCGGCCGTGTCGCTGGCCCGGTCGGCGACGAGGGTGCGCAGCAGCGCCAGCAGTTCGGCGCGGTTGGCGCAGTTGAGCCGGTTACGCATCCGCGCCACGTGGTGTTCGACGGTCTTGGCCGAGATGAACAGCCGATCGCCGATCTCCCGGTAGGTCAACCCGGCCAGCACCAGCTCGGCGACCTCGTACTCGCGGTCGCTGAGACCGTGCTGCGTGGGCCCGGCGACCCGTGCCGTGCTCGCACCGGTCGTCGGTGTCTGCCCGCTCTGCCCACCGGAGGGCCGTCCCTGCAACGCTCGGGCGCACTCCAGCAGGGTGGTCATCGCCCGCCGGTCCGCGGTGCGGATGGCGGCCTGCCCGGCGAGGCGGGCGCCGTCCCAGCACAACCCGGTGTCGTGCAGCCCGCGCGCGGCGGCCTCCACCCGGGTCGGGTCGACGTCCCCCCGCAGCACCTCCACCCAGCTCTCCGCGGCGGCGGCGACCACTGCCGCGTACCGACTGTGACCAGCGACGGCGAGCAACGCCGTGACGTGTTCGTCGGCGATCGTCGGCACGCCGGTCAGGATGGCGGCGTGCAGCCCGCTCCAGTGCAGCGGCACACTCCACAGGGGCGGGTTGCCGAGGCGGTCGAGCAGCGCACGCCCCTGGTGCAGGTACGGCTCCAGTCGGGCCAGGTCACCCAGCCGCGCGCCGGCGATGGCCAGCTCACCCAGCGGCAGCAGGGTGAACAGGTCGACGGGGTGCCGCACCACGGCCTCCAGCGCCTGCCCCCAACCCCGCTTGAGCGCCCCGAGGTCACTGTTGCGCCGTCCGATGCCCATCCGGATCGCGGCGGCGAAGAGCTGGTCGCGTGACTCCAGTGGCCGCCCGTCGAGCGTCACAGTGGCGAGCCGCTCGCCGGCGGCGTGGATCTCGCCACGGACCATCAGGATCCAGGCCTGCAACAGCCGGTGGCGGCGGGCCATCAGCGGGCCGCCGACACCGGCGCCCAGGGCACGGTGCAGCACCCGCTCGGCGATTTCCAGCTCACCGCAGTGCACAGCCGTCAACGCCGCGAGGGCCGCCGGGCTGTCCGGCAGCAGCGCCGCCCGGCCGTCCGGCTCCAGCAGTGCGGCAGCCTGCACGAGCGCGGAGAGCGCGGCGGTCGGCGAGCCGGTCACGCTCTCCCGTACACCGTTGGCCATCAGTCGGGCGGCGCTGGCGTGCAGTGTCGGGGGTTCGCCCGCCGGGTCACCGGCCGGTGACTCGGTGCTGGCGGCCGGGTCTCCGGTGGCCAGCCCGCCGACGATGGCGAACGCCGCCGCCGAGGCGGTGCCCGACCACCGGAACAGCTCGACGCTGCGGCCGGCGTGACCACGGTGGGCCAGGGCGGTGGCGGCGACCACCGCCGCCTCGGAGCGCTCCGGGGGAGCGGCAGTGGCCAGGAGTCGGTCCGCCAGCCGAAGCGCGTCGTCGAGGTCACCGGCGAGCGCGGCGGCGAGCGCCTGCCGCGCGTTGGGCGCCTGTCCGGCAGCCGTGGCCGCCGCGAACAGCTCGGCGGCGAACGCCGGCTCGTCGGCCAGCGCCTCGTCCGCCGCGGCGGCCAGGGTCGCGGCCGGGCAGTCGCCGAGCGCGCCGACCGCGAGCAGGGATCGGACCAACGGCAGCACCGCGCCACCTCTGGCGAGCTGCAACTCGGTGAGCCGCCGCCAGACCGCTGTCCGCTCGGTGGTGGGGCTGAGTGTCGCGACGGCCCGCCGGACGATCGGTGCGAGCCGGCCGTCAGCGCCGAGCAGCCCGGCCGCCCTTGTCGTGGCGATCAGTTCGTCCACTCCGGCCGGGTCCCGGCCCAGCAGCGCGCCGAGCATGCTCACCGGCAGCGCCCCGCCGGCCGCGACAGCGAGCAGCAGCCGTCGTACCGCGGCTGGCTGAACGTCCAGGTCCGGCCCGAATTCGAGGATGACGGAGCGGGGTGGGTCCACAGTGCCGGCCCGGGTCTCCGCCCCGGCCAGGCCACGGGCCAGCCGTTCCACGTCCCGGGGCACGCCGGCGGTCTGCGTGTGGACGAAGTCGACCAGGTCGGCGGGGCGGCCCAGCTCGGGTGTGGTGGCGAGGTGGGCGGCGGTCTGCTCCCGGGTGAACGGCGTGAGTAGCACGGCCTGCCCGTCGCGTCGCAGGGCGTCGACCAGCTCACTGAACGCCGCTGACCGGGGCCACGGGCGGTGGGCGACCACCACCCGGTGTCGCCGGCCCGCGACGAGACGCAGCAGCGCTTCGGTCCGTGCGTCGTCGAGCAGGTGCGCGTCGTCGACCAGCAGCACGGTGTCGGGGTCGACCTGCTCATCCGGCTCCGGGGCGGCGGTGCGGACGGCGATCCCGGCACGCTGGTGAATGCGTTCCAGCTCGGCGAGGAGCGCGGTCTTTCCGTGACCGGCCGGGCCGGCGACGCCGACGGCGAGGGGGCCGGTCGGATCCTGCGCGACAGTGTCCAGTAGCGCCTGCAACCCCTTGTCCAGGGTCAACCCTGGTGCGGCGAGGTCATTCATGATCATCGGGGTTATCCTTCGCGTCCGCGGCCACGGGCCAGCGCCAGGCGGGACGGCTTCGGCAGTTCCAGTGGGAGGACCCGAACCGGCGGCCGCGGTGGCGGATCGCCCGGAACGGTGTGATGGGTTCGGCGTGGCGCCGGGATCGTGGGCCGCCCGGCGCCGCTGACCGGGGCCGGCACGCGGGCCGGCGGCGGCTGGCGAGGGCGTGGTGACACCACCTGGCAGGCGGCCATCGCCGCCCCGGTGGCGGCGGTCAACTGTGCGTCGGGCTCCACCTCGACGGGCACCGGGAGGGCCGCGCCGATCAGCTCGTTCACGAGCGGGACCCGGGTGGAGCCGCCGGCCAGCAGAACGCCGTCGAGTTGCGCCGGAGTCAGGTCGGCGCTGCGTACGGCCCGGAGCAGGAGGTCGACGGTGGCCTGCACCGTCGGGCGGATCATGGCCTCGAACTGTGCCCGGGTCACCGGCACCCGCGCCGGGCCGCTCGGCAGGGTCAGCACCACGTCGGCAGTGAGGTCGACGGTCAGCACCCGCTTGACCCGGTCACACTCCGCGCGCAGTCCGCGCAGCGCGACCTGTGCCCCGCGACGCCCGGTCGCTGCCAACTCCCGGGCCAGCACGGTACGTGTGTGCTCGGCGAGCGCCTCGTCGAAGTCGGCGCCGCCGATCGAGTCGAGACCCTGTGGGGTGCCGAACGTCTCGTACGTGCCGCGCGGGGTGCGGCGCACCAGAGCGGCCTCGAAACTGTTGCCTCCCAGGGCGTAGACCACTGCGGTGCTGCCCGCGAACCCGCGAGCGGCGTGGCTTTCGGCGACGGTGACAGTGCGGGGCAGCAACGTCACGTGCCGTAGGCCGAGGTCCGACAGGGCCCGGTGCAGCACCTCCCGTCGGTAGGGGCGCCACCCCGCCGGGTGGCTGAGCACTATCGCCTCGGCGGCCCCTCCCTCCAGGGCGTGGACCCGCTCCACCACCCATGCCGCCAGCTCGGCGGTCAGCGTCTGCGGGGCGCACGGCTCGCCGCCGAGCAGCACCGGCACGTCGTCGCCGATCCGGTGGACGAAGTCCCGGGTGGTGCGGCTGCCGTCGTCGGTCACGGGCTCGCCGACGCGCAGCGAACCGTCCTCGGCCAGGCACAACACCGACGGCATGAGGGGTGAGTCGGCGCTCAGCGGGACGGCCTCGGGACGGGTCCAGGTCGCGCCGCGTCGCCGTGCGACGGCGGCGGCCGTGTTGCTGCTTCCGATGTCTATCCCCAGGACGTACGGCATCGTCTCTGTCTCTCCCCGTGAGTCTGCCGGTTGGTGGCGATGGCGTCGGCTGCCCCGACGACCCACCCCCGGCGAACCCCGCGGGCTCCTACGTTCGTACCAGAGATCAGTCCCTGGTCGGGACCCTAATCTCGCCGGGATGGTTTCCCCCTATCCCCCTAACGTACGAGGTGGCGGAGCCCCTAGTTCAACCGGCCCGGATGCGGGCTCAGCCCCGATGCCCGGGGGCGACTCCCGGCAATAGCGTCGTCACTGTCGACGTACGACACCCGCCAATGCCACATCCGAGGAGAACCGGCACATGGACTCGCAGCAGACGCTCCACGACTTCGTGCTCGACCTACTGACGAACCCGGACGCGCGGTCGGCCTTCGACCTCGACCCCGAGGGTGCGTTGCGGGGCGCTGGGCTCACCGACATCACCGCTGCGGACGTGCAGGACGTCGTACCGCTGGTCGTCGACTACGCGCCGGGTGCGGGCCTCGCGCCGTTGGCCTCGCCGGTCGGGCAGCTCGGCCTGGACCCGCTGCTCACCGACACCACCGACGTGGTGGGCCAGTTGCAGAGCGTGGCCCAGCAGATCAGCGTCACCAGCTCGCCCAGTGGCGTGGACGTCAAGGCCGGCGTGCTCGGCGCCATCGCGGTCGACCCGTCGACCGCCGCCGCCGGGGTCACCGTGCTGCCGGGCATCGGTCTGGGCGTCGGTCCGTCCGGCCTCGACACCGACCTGGCCGGCGTCTCCGACGTGGCGCACACCCTCGACGCCGACGTGGTGCAGCCGGTGGACGCGATCGCGGACCCGGTGCTCGGTGACGTGACCGGCACCGTCGGCGACCCGAGCGGTCTGCTCGGCGTCACTGACTCGAACCTGATCGGCGGCGACCTGACCGGTGGTGTCCTCTCCGGCACCCACGGTCAGCTCGGCGGGGTCGTCAGCTCGCTGGGTGTCGACGACACCCTCAACGGGCTGGGCCTCGGGCACGGCGACGGTGTCGTCGGCGGGGTCCCGCCGCTCGACGTGCCGTCGACGGTGGGCGGCGTGACGCACCAGGTGGACAGCCTCCTCCCCGGTGTCACCGACACTGTCGGTGACGTGACCGGTGGGGTCACCGATGGCGTGCTCGGCGACTCACACGCCTCGTCCGATCACGGACTGCTGGGTATCACCGGCGGTCTGCTCTGACCTGGATCTCCGGTCGGAGCGGAGGGCCGGATCGTCTCAGGCGATCCGGCCCTTCCGGGTTCCACATCCGGTCCCTCTTGATAATTAACCTGAAATCCGCACACTTGGTGCGGTGATGGCCGGGATCTGGTTGGACGTGCTGGACGAGATCGCCCGCACCTGCACTGCACACGGTCGCGGTGACCTCCTTCAAACGGTCCGGCAGAAGCGCGCGCAACTGCTGGACCCGACGCTGCGCGTCCTGGTCATCGGTGAGCCGAACCAGGGCAAGAGCCAGCTGATCAACGCGATCATCAACGCTCCGGCCTGCCCGGTCGGCGACGGCCGGACGACGGTCCTGCCGACCGTGGTGCGGCACGCCGAGGCGCCCACCGCGGCGGTGGCACAGGCGCTGCCACCAGCCCCGGGGCACCCCACCGGCACCGCCGACGCGGTGGCGGTCGAGCGGACCCCGGTGGCGCTCAACCAGGTGGCGGCGGGCGTTGCCGGTCTGGTCGGTCGTCGGCCGGGCGGCGGCCCGGCGTACGTCGAGATCGGACTGCCCCGTGCGCTGCTCGGTGCCGGGTTGGTGCTGGTGGACACTCCCGGCACCGACGAGGTCGCCGGCGTCGGCGCCGCCGTTCCGGTCGCCGCGCCGGCCCGCGCGGACACCGTGCTGCTGGTCTCCGACTCCACTCGGGAGTTGTCGGTCGCCGAACTGAACATGCTGCTGCACATCATGCGTTCGCATCCGAACGTGGTGGTGGTGCAGAGCAAGACCGATCTGGTGGCGGACTGGCGCACGGTCGCCGAGCGCAACCGGCAGCACCTGGCCGAGGCGGGGATCCCGGCGACGCTGATCCCGGTCTCGGCGGCGCTGCGACTGCGCGCGGCTGCGGCCGACGACCGTGGGCTCAACGCCGAGTCGGGTTTCCCCGCGTTGATCGCCCGCCTGCAACGCGACCTGGCCGGCAAGGCCGACCACCTGGCCCGGGCGGCGGTGCAGACGGTGGCCCGGACGGTGGTGGAGCAGTTGGCCGCGCCGCTGCGCGCCGAGTTGGCGACCCAGGAGGCCGAGGAGCAGTCCGGGCCGATCTCTCGGCTGCACGCGGCGCAGCGCGAGGTCGACGAGCTGCGCCGGTGCTCCACCCGGTGGCAGAACACGCTGACCGACGAGATCACCGACCTGCTCGCCGACCTTGAGTACGACCTGCGTGACCGGACCCGACAGATCCTGCGCGCGGTGGACGAGGCGTTCGACACCGCGGACCCGTTGGTCGCCTGGGACACCTTCCAGGACTGGCTGGAGCGGAGCCTGGTGGAGGCGGCGGAGGCGAACCACGAGTGGCTGATCCAGCGCTGTGACTGGATCGCCCGGCGGGTGGCCGCCAACTTCGACCGGTACGGCTACGACGTGCTGCCGCCCTGGTCGATGACGATGCCGGACGACATCGGCGAGCGAGTGCCTGAGCTGCAACGGCCGACGATCGACCGGTTCACCACCGGCCAGAAGCTGTTCACCGGCATGAAGGGCTCGTACGGCGGCATGCTGATGTTCGGTCTGGCGACCACCCTGGCCGGCATGCCGATGATCAATCCGGTCTCGGTCGGCATCGGGGCGCTCTTCGGCGGCAAGAGCATCCGTGACGAGAGCAAGCAGTTGCTTCGTCGTCGGCAGGCGACTGTCAAGACGGCCATCCAGCGGCATGTCG
Source organism: Micromonospora sp. NPDC048947 (assembly GCF_040649495.1). Classification (NCBI taxonomy): domain Bacteria; kingdom Bacillati; phylum Actinomycetota; class Actinomycetes; order Micromonosporales; family Micromonosporaceae; genus Micromonospora; species Micromonospora sp. NPDC048947. Next base: position 422,884 of record NZ_JBEZFO010000001.1, on the reverse strand, counting down.
ACGACTTCTTCGTCCGGATCATCCGAGACTGCCGCGACGCCGCCCGGCAGGTGCAGCGGATGCTGCGGGACCACTTCACCGGGTTGACCGAGGAGCTCCAGGAGGCAATCGTGCAGTCGTTCCGCAGCGCGAAGCAGGAGGCCGACACCGATGCCTCAGTGCGCGAGCAGCGGCAGCGCGAGATCCGGTTGAAGATGACCCGGTTGGCGGCGGTGTACGAGCAGTCTCAGCAGTTGACCGGCGCCCGCTCCGCCCCGCTGTTGCTGGAGCCGCAGGCATGACTGTGGGAGTGCGCCTGGACGAGGCGGCGTGGGGGCTGTTGCACCAGGCCATCGAGCTGTACCAGGACAATCCCCGGGCCGTCGCCGAGCTTCGGCAACAGGTGGCACGGTTGGAGCAACCGCTGCGTATCGCCATCGTCGGCCCGTGGCGATCGGGTAAGTCGACGGTGCTCAACGCGTTGATGGGCGAGGAGATCGCGCCGGTCGAGCGGGCGGACGGGGCCTTCACCTGGTACGAGGACGGGGCCGCCCCGCGCGCCACCGCCTACCCGGTCGGGCAGCCACCACAGGAGTTGGCGGTGGTGAAGTCGGCGACCGGGCTGCGGGTGGATCTGGGCTGGGGTGCGGGGGAGGTGCGGGACATCGTGGTGCGGTGGCCGACGCGGGCGCTACGGCAGATCACCCTGATCGACACACCGGCGGTCACCGGAGGCGCCGAGCAGGGCCGGGCGCCGGTGTTGGAGCGGGTGCTGCGCGATTCGGACGCGGTGTTGTACCTGACCCGCGACGGTCGCGACAGCGACCTGCGGGTGCTGGAGTCCGCACGGGACAGTGCCGTCGGACAGTCCGCTCCGGTCAACGTGATCATGGTGTTGTCCCGCGCCGACGAGACCGGCGGCGGCCGGATCGACGGTCTGCTCACTGCCCGCCAGCTCGCTCGCCGGCACTACCGCGACCCGAGGGTGAACGCGCTCAGCGTCAACGTCGTGGCGTGCAGCGGCATGATCGGTCTGGCCGGTCGGATGCTGGGTGAGTCGGACTTCGCCGCGCTCGCGACACTGGCTCAGGTGCCCCGGGTGGAGCTGGACGTCCACCTGATCTCCGCCGACCGCTTCCTCCGCGGCGAGCTGCCGGTACGGCTGGACACCGAGGTGCGCGCCGCGCTGTTGGGCAGGTTCGGGGTCTTCGGTGTCCGGCTGGCGGCCACGCTGGTGCGCAGTGGCTTCGACAGTCGGGTGAAGCTCTCCGCGGAGTTGATTAGGCGTAGCGGTCTCACCGAGCTGCGCGAGTCGGTGACGCGGTGTTTCATTGATCGCCGGGACGCGCTGAAGGCGCGGTCCGCGCTGGCGGCGGTGGAGGCGCTGCTGCGGGCCGAGCCCACCCGGGGCTCCGCCGAGCTGGTCGGCGCGGTGGAGCAGATCCTCGCGGGTGCGCACGAGTTCCGGGAGTTGCGTCTGCTGGTGGCGTTGCGCAACACCCGGCTGGGGTTCGACGCGGAGCTGGCCGGCGAGGCGCAGCGGCTGGTTGGCGGCGACGGGGTGGGCCTCGCGGCGCGGCTCGGTGTCGAGCATGAGGCCGACGTGCGGCAGCTCTGGGAGGTCGCCTCCGAGGCGCAGTGGCGGTGGCGGGACCGGGCGGAGGATCCTCTGCTTCCGCTGGCGCAGCGGCGGGGCGCTCAGGTGGTGGTCCGTAGTTGCGAGGGGATGATCGCCGAGCTGGCCGCTGGCGGCCGCTGAGCGTCCGACCGCCGGCACGCCGATGGTCGTTTCCGCGTAGCCGGCTCGAACGCAGGTGAGGGGCGGCCGTGGCGGCCGTCCCTCACTCGCGTCGCGCCGGGATCAGCGCGGCTCGTACGTCTGGCAGTCCGCGATGTCCTGACCCGGACCCACCCGGATTGACGGCGCGTGGCACTCCAGCTCGGCGTTGTGCTGGCAGTCGTCCCGCTTGCAGGCACCGACCTGGGCGATGACGCGGTCCAGCCCGCCCTTCGCCGAGGTGTCGATGAACGTGGCGCAGCTGGCGTTCTGCTGCCCGATGGTGATGGCGAACGCGTGGCAGCCGCCGTGGTTGTAGCCGCAGTCGGTGACTGTGCATTCGTGTACCCGCGGCATCTCCAGCATGTCGGTCATGGCGATCTCGCTTCCGTCGGTGCTGCCGGGTCACCGTCATACCCGGCCTCGACGGGACAACTCCCTGTCAGCCACCTCTTTTGGGGACGTTTTGCATAGGCGAGCCTTGCCTAACAGCCGCCGAGTTCGTCCGGATGCCGCACTGGATCAGCCAGCCTCCGGGCCGGATCGTGGCCCGAAAACCGTTATTCGATCTCGATCCACACAGTCGCCCCTGACCTGCGGAGATAACGCTCTCACGGATCGTGGGAGAGTGCTTGACGCGCCAGTGATCCGGGCGCAACGATGCATTCGCATGTCTCGTCCCACCACCGCCAGGCGTGATCGGCGCACGCCGTCCCTCGCACCGCGAAAGGACCCCACTGTGCGCAGATCCCTGAGATCGTGGCTCGGCCTCGCGCTGAGCGCGATCCTCGTGGCCGGCGGCATCGTCGCCTCGCCACCCACGGCCAGCGCCGCACCGTTCACCGTGCTGGTCTTCAGCAAGACCGCCGGATTCCGGCACGGATCCATCGCTCCGGGCATCGCCGCGATCCAGCAACTCGGTGCGGCGAACGGCTTCACCGTCGAGGCCACCGAGGACGCCGCCCAGTTCACCGACGCCAACCTGGACCGGTTCGCCGCGGTGATCTGGCTCTCCACCACCGGCGACGTGCTCAACGCCGCCCAGCAGGCCGCGTTCGAGCGCTACATCACCGGCGGCGGCGGGTACGTCGGCGTGCACTCCGCCTCCGACACCGAGTACGACTGGCAGTGGTACGGGGGACTGGTCGGGGCGTACTTCGCCTCGCACCCGGCCGAGCAGAACGTCACGGTGAAGGTCGCCGACCAGGTGCACCCGTCCACCGCGGGGCTGCCGCAGCGGTGGAACCGCTTCGACGAGTTGTACAACTACCGGACCAACCCCCGCGGCAACGCGCACGTGCTGGCCACGTTGGACGAGACCACCTACACCGGCGGGAGCATGGGTGCCGACCACCCGATCTCCTGGTGCCAGAACTACTCCGGCGGCCGAGCCTGGTACACGGGCCTGGGGCACACCGACGCGTCGTACACCGAGGCGAACTTCCGCCAGCACCTGCTCGGCGGCATCCGGACGGCCGCCGGCGCTGTCGACGCCGACTGCGGCCCCACCGTCTCCAGCAGCTTCCAGCAGGTGGAGTTGGCAAAGGGCGCGGCCGAGACCGGTGAGCCGATGAGCCTCACCGTCCTGCCGGACCGGGGCGTGCTGCACACCTCCCGCAACGGCGTGATCCGGCACACCGACGCCGCCGGCAACACGAAGATCGCGGCGACCCTGCCGGTCTACACCGGCGACGAGGAGGGCCTTCAGGGCATCAAGGCCGACCCGAACTTCGCCACCAACCGCTGGGTGTACGCGTACTTCGCCCCACCACTGAGCACCCCCGGCGGTGGTGCGCCGGCCACCGGCACCCCTGCCGACTTCGCCGTCTGGGACGGCGTCAACCGGCTGGCCCGCTTCACCGTCAACGCGGACAACACCATCAACCTGGCCAGCGAGACGCTGATCCTCAACGTGCCGACCAGCCGGGGCATGTGCTGCCACGTCGGCGGTGACATGGACTTCGACGCGGCCGGCAACCTCTACCTGTCCACCGGTGACGACACCAACCCGTTCGACTCGGCCGGCTTCACCCCGATCGACGAGCGGGCCGGACGCAACCCGGCCTTCGACGCGCAGCGCACCTCGGCGAACAGCAACGACCTGCGCGGCAAGGTGCTCAGGATCAAGCCGAGCGCGGCCGGCGGCTACACCATCCCGGCCGGCAACATGTTCGCCCCGGGCACCGCGCGGACCCGCCCGGAGGTCTACGCCATGGGCTTCCGCAACCCGTTCCGGATGAGCGTGGACAAGGCCACCGGCATCGTCTACCTCGGTGACTACGGCCCGGACGCGGGCACCGCCGACCCGAACCGGGGGCCGGCGGGCAACGTCGAGTTCGCCCGGATCGACAGGCCCGGCTTCTACGGCTGGCCGTACTGCACGGCCCGCAACGACGCCTACAACGACTACACCTTCCCGTCCGGGCCGTCCGGGGCGAAGTTCAACTGCGCCGGCGGGCCGGTGAACAACTCGCCGAACAACACCGGCATCACCCAGCTGCCGCCGGCCATCTCGGCCTGGTTGCCGTACGGCGGCTCCGGCTCCCCGCCGGAGTTCACCGGCGGTGGCCTGTCGCCGATGGGCGGGCCGGTCTACCGGTACGACCCGAACAACACCTCGCCAGTGGCGTTCCCCGAGTACTACGACGGGACCTACTTCGCCGGTGAGTTCGGTCGCCGCTGGATCAAGAACATCAAGCTCGACGCGTCCGGCCAACCGCTGAAGATCAACCCGTTCCCGTGGACCGGCACCCAGGTCATGGACATGGAGTTCGGCCCGGACGGCGCGCTCTACGTGCTCGACTACGGCACCGGCTGGTTCAACGGCGACGCCAACTCGGCGCTCTACCGCATCGAGTACGCCCGCGAGGGCAGGGCACCCGTCGCCAAGGTGTCCGCCACCCCGACCAGTGGCACCGCGCCGCTGACAGTGGGCTTCTCCTCGGCCGGCACCCTCGACCCGGACGGCGACCCGTTCACCTACGCCTGGGACTTCGACAACAACGGCACCACCGACTCGACAGCCGCGAACCCGAGCTTCACGTACACCACCAACGGGACCCGCAGCCCGACGCTGACGGTCCGGGACACCACCGGCAAGACAGCCACCGCGAGCGTTGTCGTCACCGTCGGCAACAGCGCCCCGGTGGTCACCGTGAACACCCCGTTGAACGGGCAGACCTTCACCTTCGGGGACGCGGTGCCGTTCTCGGTCACCGTCACCGACGCCCAGGACGGTGCGATCAACTGCGCCCGGGTGAAGGTGAACTACGTCCTCGGCCACGACTCGCACGGCCACCAGCTCGGCAGCGTGCAGGGCTGCACCGGGGTCATCCAGACCTCGGCCGACGGTGAGCACGACACGGCGGCGAACATCTTCGGCATCATCGACGCCGAGTACACCGACCTGGGCGGTGGCGGCCAGCCGGCGCTGACCACGCACACCCAGGCGGTGCTGCAACCTCGGGTACGCCAGGCCGAGCACTTCGGTGACTCGTCAGGCGTCCAGATCGTCGCCGGGGCGGCCGGGCACGGCGGCGCGGCGGTCGGCTACGTCGACAACAACGACTGGATCTCGTTCCGCCCCTACAACCTGACCGGCGTCCAGTCGTTCAGTGCCCGGGTCGGTGCCCCGGCCGGCGGTGGCGGCACGTTGGAGTTGCGGGTCGACTCGCCGACCGGGCCGCTGGTCGGTTCGGCCACCGTCGTGTCCACCGGCGGGTACGCCACCTTCGCCACTGTCACCGGTGGGGTCACCGCCCCGACCGGCACCCGAACCCTGTTCCTGGTCTTCAAGGGCACCGGCCCGTACTTCGACATCGACGAGTTCACCCTCTCCACCAGCCCCGGCGGTCCCGGCCCTGACCCGGACCCGGACCCGGATCCCGAACCGGGTGCCAACCTGGCCCGGGGCAAGCCGGCGCGGGCGTCCAGCTTCGAGGGCGCGTTCACCGCGGCCAACGCGTTCGACGGCGTGGCCGGTACCCGGTGGGGCAGCGCCTTCGGTGACCCACAGTGGATCGACGTCGACCTCGGTGCCACGTACGCCATCAACCGGGTCAAGCTGACCTGGGAGGCCGCGTACGGCAGCGGATACCAGATCCAGACCTCACCGGACGGCGTCAACTTCACCACGATCCGTACGGTGACCGGCGGCGACGGCGGGGTGGACGACCTGACCGGGCTCAGCGGCTCCGGCCGGTACGTCCGGCTGCTCGGCACCACCCGGGGGACCGCCTGGGGCTACTCGCTGTTCGAGTTCGAGGTGTACGGCGGCAGCGGTGGAACCGGTCCGCCCGGTGGCAACCTGCTGCTGAACAAGCCCACGTCGACGTCGAGCAACGAGGGGGCCGACGTGTCCGGCGCCCAGGCTGTCGACGGCAGCCTCACCACCCGCTGGTCGAGCACGTTCTCCGACCCGCAGTGGATCCGCGTCGACCTCGGCAGCCCGACAGCGATCGGTCGGGTCAAGCTGAGCTGGGAGGCGGCGTACAGCAGCGCGTACCAGATCCAGACCTCGAATGACGGCACCACCTGGACCACGGTGAAGACGGTGACCGGGGCCGACGGCGGCGTGGACGAGCACACAGCTCTCGGCGCCAACGGCCGTTACCTGCGGATCTACGGCACCGCCCGAGGCACGGGATATGGCCACTCGCTCTGGGAGTTGGAGGCGTACGCCAGCTGAACCACCACCTGAGTCCGCCCCCACCGTCGGTTGCCCGGTGGGGGCGAACTCGCCTCGATCATGTGATGCTCAGCAGCTCCGGTGGCCCCCACACGACTACTTCTCATCACGTGATCACGGCACCGCGCCGCCCATGGTCCGCCCCGACGGGCCGCCAATCGTGAGCAGCGCGGCTACGCGTCGCCGCCCGGCTCAGTCGTCGGCGACTGCCACCGGCTCCGAGCCGATGCAGCGCACCTTCAACTCGTACTCCCGGGCCGCCCCCTGGAACGTGACCTCGACGTCGTCGTCCGGGCCCCGGTCCACGTCGCGGACCCGGTAACCCTGCGCGGGCGCCCAGGAGACGAGGCGTACGCCGCCGACGCCGCACTCGGCGACGGCCGTGCCGCCGTCGGTGGCGAAACCCCGGCGCGTCCCGGAGCTGGCACCCGGCGCAGGCCCCGTCATGCCCGGCGCGGCCGAGGCCGTGCTCGTCGGGCCCGGCGCGGCCGAGGCGGTGCTCGTCGGGCCCGGCGCGGCCGAGGCGGTGCCGGTGGGCGCCGGCTCCGGTGCGGCGAGCGCCCGCTCGATCTCGGCCTCGCTGCGCACGCCGCCCGGGGTGCCGGTGAGGCTCTCGCCCACCAGGCGGATCGCGCCCAGTCCGATCAGTGTGGCGATGGCGGCGGTGGCCACCCAGCCGGTGGCGACGAGGATCGAGCGACGGCCCATCCCCTGACTATCCACGATCCGTCCTTGTCGTTTGCACATCCGAACGCTAAGGCGTGGTTAACGTGCGCCGTGCTGCCGGCGGCAGCGGTTAGCCTGCCAGCTGTGGCCCGCCTGTTGCTCATCGAGGACGACCTGACGATCCGTACCCCGCTGATCCGGGCCCTGCGCGAACGCGGCCACGCGGTGGCGGCCGCCTCGACCGCGATGGCCGGCCTCCGCGACGCGCTGGAGGACCGACCCGACCTCGTCGTGCTCGACCTGGGCCTGCCCGATCTGGACGGCCGCGAGCTGCTGCGGATGCTGCGCGCGGTCAGCTCGGTGCCGGTCATCGTGGCCACGGCGCGTGACGACGAGACCGAGATCGTCCGGGTGCTCGACGCGGGCGCCGACGACTACGTGGTCAAACCGTTCACCGCGGCGCAGCTCGACGCCCGCGTCCGGGCGGTGCTGCGGCGGGGCCCCTCCGGCGCCGACGGGCAGGACCCGGCGCTCGTCGTCGGCGGGCTCCGCGTCGACCCCCGGGCACGGCAGGTGACCCTCGACGGGGCGGCGGTCGAGTTGACGCCCCGCGAGTTCGATCTGCTGCACCACCTCGCCGGCCGACCGGGCCAGGTGGTCACCAAACGTGAGCTGCTCACCGAGGTGTGGCAGATCCCGTACGGCGGTGCCGACAAGACCGTCGACGTGCACCTGTCCTGGTTGCGTCGCAAGCTGGGGGAGAACGCCCAACAGCCTCGCTACCTGCACACGGTGCGTGGTGTCGGGGTGCGTCTCGAAGCCCCGGCGGCGCAGCCGTGAGGGCGCGTCTCGCGCTGCTGGTCGCCGCGGTCAGCGTCCTCACCCTCATCGCGTTCCTGGTGCCGTTGGCGCTGCTGGTCCGCACCGTCGCCGAGGACCGGGCCACCGTCCGGGCCACCGCCGACGCGCAGAGCCTGGTGCCGGTGGTCGGCACCGCCGACGCGGCGACCATCCGGCTCACCGTCGAGCAACTCGCCGCGGAGTCCGGTCGACCGGTGAGCGTCTTCCTGCCCGACGGGACGGTGCTCGGCGCCCAGACACCGCGTACGCCAGCGGTGGCTCTCGCCGCGCGCGGGCAGAGCCTCACCGGCGAGTCGGCGGCCGGCCGGGAGGTGGTCATCGCCGTGCAGGGTCGGGCGGACGGCACCGGGGTGATCCGGATCGCGGTGCCGCAGCACGAGCTGACCGCCGGGGTCACCCGGGCCTGGCTGGTGCTGGCGCTGCTCGGCGTGATCCTCGTGCTGATCGGGCTGCTTGTCGCCGACCGGCTGGCGCGCACCCTGGTCCGGCCGATCAGCGACCTCTCGGCCGTCTCACACCGGCTGGCAAACGCCGAACTGGACGCCCGGGTCACGCCGGCCGGCCCACCCGAGCTGCGCGAGGTGGCCGGCGCGCTCAACCATCTCGCCACCCGGATCCAGGTGCTCCTGGTCCAGGAGCGCGAACAGGTCGCCGACCTGTCGCACCAACTGCGTACGCCGCTGACCGCGTTGCGGCTGGAGGCGGAGTCGTTGCGTGACCCGGACGACGCCGCCCGGATCACCGCCGCCGCCGACGGGCTCGAGCGCGCGGTCACCGGGCTGATCCGGCAGGCCCGGTGGCGGCACGCACCGGCGCAACCGGCCTCCTCGGACGCGGCGGCGATCGTCGCGGACCGGGTCGCGTTCTGGTCGGTGCTGGCCGAGGACACCGGCCGGACCGTCACCCTCGACCTGACGCCCGGCCCTCTTCCCGTCGGTGTGGCCGCCGACAACCTGACGGCGGCAGTGGACGCTCTGCTCGGCAACGTCTTCGCGCACACCCCCGACGGGACGCCGTTCGCCGTCCGGCTCGCCCGTGAGGTGGGCGAGGTGGTCCTCACGGTCGCCGACGAGGGCCCGGGCATGCCCGCCGGGGCGATCCGGCGGGGCGCCAGCGCGGCCGGATCCACCGGCTTGGGCCTCGACATCGCCCGACGTGCCGCGCAGAACGCCGGCGGTCGACTGGAGGTGCGGCCCGGCCCGTACGGCGGTGCGCAGGTGCTGCTCCGGCTCGGGCCTCCGACGTCGCCGCGGGACGCATAGGCAGTGCGGTGCCGGGTAGCTGCCAGTCATGGCGCGGTATACGAAACCCGAGCTCAGAGAGCAGATCAAGGAAGAGATCAAGGCTTCGGACAAGGGCGGACGGCCGGGGCAGTGGTCGGCGCGCAAGTCACAGCTGGTCACTCAGGAGTACAAGAAGCGTGGCGGCGGATTCCTGGGCGAAAAGGACGAGCGGCAGAAGTCTCTCCAGCGCTGGGGCAACGAGAAATGGCAGACGAAGGAGGGCGACACCCGTGCGCGCAAGGGCGCCACGACGAGTCGCTACCTGCCCAAGAAGGCCTGGGAGGAGATGTCGGAGAGCCAGAAGCGCGCGACCGATACGAAGAAGCGCGAGGCGTCCCGATCCGGCAGGCAGTACGTCGCCAACACCGGGCCGGCCAAACGCGCGCGTCGGGACGCCACCACGGCCGGACGGATGTCGGAGATGTCGGTCGCGGAGGCGGCCAAGCTGATCCGTGGCCTCGACACGCGACAGCTCAATACCGCGCTGCGTAACGAGCGCGCCAGCAAGGACCGCAAGACGCTCGTCCAGCGGCTGGAGGCGGAACTCAACAGGCGCGGCTAGCCAGGTACGGGCGGATCCGCCCCTGCCGTGCCGTCAAGGCTGCTCTTGTGCCGTCGAGGTCAGGGCACCTGCCCTACGGCCCCGAAGCTCGTCGAGGTGATCCGGTCGTCATCCCGGCGGCGCAGGATCCGCATCTCCGTGGTGGCCCCGGTGCCGGTCAACGGCAGTACCGCCACCGGCGGGGGCACCACTGCGGAGATGCTCGCCGGCGCGATCGTGACCCCGAGGCCGGCTGCGACCAGGTGCGCCAGAGTGGTCCAACTGCTGGCGAGCTGGACGACGCGCGGTGTGTAGCCGGCGTCCAGGCACGGTCGAAGGTTGCGCTGGTAGGCCCGTTCGCCGGCCACCCGGGGGAAGAAGACGAACGGGTCGTCGCGCAGCAGCGCGGCGTCGATGCTGGGGTCTTTCGCGCGCGGGTGGTCGGCCGGCAGGACGGCGACGAAGGTCTCGGTGGCGAACGTGGTGCCGACCAGGTCGTCGTGGTCGTCCGCGTCCCGGACCACGCCGACATCGATCTCGCCGGTCAACAGCCGGTCGACGATCTGCGCCGTGAACGCCTCGTGCAGACGCAGGTGAACGGCCGGATGGTGTTCCCGGAACCGACGGATCGGCCCGGCCAGCCCGAGCTGGATCGCCGAACTGACGAAGCCGATGTCGAAGCGCCCCTGCTCGCCGCGGCCGATGCGGCCCGCCTCGTGCACATCGTCGGCGACGGCGGCCAGCACCCGCCGGCACCGGACCAGGTACGCCTCACCCGCCGGCGTCAGCGTCACCGACCGGGAGGTACGAGCGAACAGCGGCGTACCGATCATCGCCTCAAGCTGGCGGATCTGCTGCGACAGCGGCGGTTGAGCCATCCGCAGCCGTGCCGCGGCCCGACCGAAGTGCAGCTCCTCGGCGACCGCGACGAAGTACCGCAGATGGCGCAGTTCAGGATCCATATGCCAAGGATATAAATTGCTCGGAACAAGATATTGGACGTTCGGATAGTGGGCTCAGAAAATCGAACCATGAACCCGAGCACGCTGACCGTCACGTCCATGACGACCGCCGAGGAGGCCGTGGCCTTCCGGACGTTGAACGAAGAATGGATCTCCCACTTCTTCGCCGCCCTTGAGGAGTCTGACCGCAAGACGCTCGACGACCCGTTCTCGGCCATCGTCGACCCGGGTGGTGACGTGCTGATCGTTCGCGACGGCCGGGAGATCGTCGGCTGTGTCGCACTGATCCGCAGCTCGTCGGAGGTCTTCGAACTGTCGAAGATGGCGGTGACCCCGGCGACCCGCGGGAGGGGCATCGGCCGCCAGCTCATCCGAGAGGCGATCGAGCGCGCCCGCCAGCTCGGCGCGACCACCCTGTTCCTGGTCAGCAGCACCAAGCTTCCGAACGCCGTGCACCTCTACGAAAGTGTCGGCTTCCAGCACGTCGATCCGGAACGGATCCCGCTGTCGCCGTACGCCCGCGCCGACGTTTTCATGCGGATGGCGCTCTGACCGCTCGAAGCCGACGCGCAGTCCCGAGAGGGCGGTGCAGGATCCTCGGCTTAACCCGGCCTTAGTGTCCGGACAGCGCGGTGCTATCCCGATCTGACCGATCCTCGGAGTCGACAACCGAGGAAAGGTGGACACCACGATGAAGCGCACCAATCTGCTTCTGGCGTCGGTCGGCGGGTCGGCGGTGCTGGCGGTGGCCGGGGTCGCGCTCGGCGTCACCGCCGCGAACGACTCGCGGACCGGCGGCACGGCACTCGCCGCGGCGACCGTCGCCCCGCCGGCCACCGACACGCCGTCGGCCCCATCGGGTACGCCGTCGAGCGGCACGCCGTCGTCCGGGACCCCGTCGGTTACGCCGTCCACCGGTAGCGCGCCCGCGGGCAGCGCTGTCGATGAGACGCGTGCCGGTGAGATCGCCCTCGCCAAGGCCGGCGGCGGCCAGATCGTCGAGGTTGAAGCCGAGCAGGAGAACGGCCGGCCGGTGTGGAGCGTCGAGATCGTCGCGGGCGACACCGAGCACGAGGTGGACGTCGACCGGGACAACGGGTCGGTGGTCAAGGCCGAGCAGGAGCCGGTCGACGACGACGACGACGCCGACGAGCCCGACGACGACGATGATGACGGCAACGACGACGACAACGACAACGACTGAGACGACGATTGATCGGCCGCCGCCCGACCCGGAGTGTCTTCCGGGTCGGGCGGCGCTGCCGAATCAACCGGCGGCTCGCGACCCAGGCGTTCGGCCTGTCCTTGACGGATGGCCGGCTGTCCTGGCTGTTTCAGGCCGTCCTTGCGGATGGTCGGTTGTCGCGGCTGTTTCAGGTGGGCGAGGGCCGTCAGCGCCCGACGCGCTGCTCCTGGACCGTCGGTTGCTCCTGGACCGTCGGTTGGTCCTGGGCGAACTGGGTGCGGTACAACTCGTGGTAGCGACCGCCGGCCGCGAGCAGGTCGCTGTGTCGCCCGCGTTCGACGATGCGTCCCGCCTCGACGACGAGGATCTGGTCGGCCGCCCGGATGGTGGAGAGCCGGTGTGCGATGACCACGCTGGTCCGGCCGGTGAGGGCCTCGGCGAGGGCGTCCTGAACCGCGGCTTCCGAGGTGGAGTCGAGATGCGCTGTGGCTTCGTCGAGGATGACCACGCGCGGGCGAGCCAGCAGCAGGCGCGCGATGGTGAGCCGTTGCCGTTCCCCGCCGGACAGGCGGTATCCGCGCTCGCCCACGACGGTGTCTAGGCCATCGGGCAGTGAGCGGATCAGGTCGTCGAGGCGGGCCCGTCGGAGCACCTCCCACATCTCGTCCTCGGTCGCGTCCGGCCGGGCGAACGCCAGGTTGGCGCGGATGCTTTCGTGGAAGAGGTGCCCGTCCTGGGTCACCACGCCCAACGCCGACCGGATCGACTCGGCCGACAGTTCACGCACGTCGACGTCGGCCAGCTTCACCGCGCCGTCCTCGACGTCGTACAGGCGAGGCACGAGCTGCGCGATCGTCGACTTGCCCGCCCCGGAGGACCCGACGAGCGCCACCATCTGCCCGGCTTCGGCGCGGAACGACACACCGTGCAGCACTTCCTCACCGCCGCGCGTATCGAGCTTCGCCACGTCCTCCAGGGACGCTAGCGACACCTTGTCCGCCGAGGGGTAGCCGAACCGGACTCCGTCGAACTCGACAGCGACCGGGCCCTCCGGCAGGGGCCGGGCGTCGGACCTGTCGAGGATCAGCGGCTTGAGGTCGAGGACCTCGAACACCCGCTCGAAGCTCACCAGCGCGCTCATCACCTCGACCCGAGCACTGGCCAGTGAGGTCAACGGTGCGTAGAGCCGCGACAGGAGCAGCGCAAGGGCGACGACGGTCCCGGCGTCGAGGCTGCCCCGTAGGGCGTAGAGACCGCCCAGCCCGTAGACCAGGGCCAATGCCAGCGAGCCGACGACTGTGAGCGCGGTGATGAAGACCCACTGGAGCATCGCCGCGCGGATGCCGATGTCCCGGACCCGACGTGCCCGCGCCGCGAACTCGGCGGACTCCTCGGCCGGCCGCCCGTACAGCTTGACCAGCGTGGCGCCGGGTGCGGAGAAACGTTCGGTCATCCGGGTGCTCATCGCCGCGTTGTGCTCGGCCGCCTCACGCTGCAACTGGGCAAGCTTGGAACCCATCCGGCGGGCCGGGATCACGAAGACGGGCAGCAGGACGAGCGCCAGCAGCGTGATCTGCCAGGAGAAGGTGAGCATCACCCCCAACGTCAGCATCAGCGTGACGGCGTTGCCGACCACACTCGACAGGGTGTCGCTGAAGGCCCGCTGCGCGCCGATCACGTCGTTGTTGAGGCGGCTGACCAGCGCTCCGGTGCGGGTCCGCGTGAAGAACGCCACCGGCATCCGTTGCACGTGGTCGAAGACGGCCGTCCGCAGTTGGACGATCAACCCCTCACCGATGCTGGCGGAGAGGAATCGCGTCACCAGACCCAGCCCGGCTTCGGCGAGCGCGATCACGGCGATCAGGACGGCCAACCGGATCACCACGCCGCTGTCGGCGCCGTCGACTATCGCGTCGACCACCCGCCCGGCGAGAACGGGTGCCGCCACAGTGAGGACCGCCGTCACCACACTCAGCAGCAGGAATCTGATGATCAAAGCGCGGTGCGGCCGTGCGAACTGCGCGATCCGCTTCAAGGTGGCGCGGGACAGCGGTCGCTCATCCTGCGCGTTCATCGCGTGGTGCATGGACATCCACGCGGTAACTTCCATGCTCATTCGTTACCTCCGATGTCGGAGGTTAGGACCTCACCCGAGCTTCAGGTCAAGTCACCGCGCCGGGTGCTCCAGTTCGGCGCGGATCTGGCCGAACACCGCATGGGGGTCGTCCGCCTGCGCGAAACCGATGAAGGTCACCATGCCGAGGGTGTGCTGGTCACCCCACACACAGATGTCAACGCGCAGACCCGTCCTGGCCTGACCGATGCCGCAACGGGCCATCCCGCCCAGCGGGCCCGGCTGGACCGCCTCCACGTTGGTGACGTTCGGCAGTCCGGCGAAGATCCGGTCCACCGTCGCGGTCGGGTCGGCAATCGTGCCGGAAACCGCGCTGACCAGGATGACCCGCTGGTCGTCGCCGGGAATGTGCAGGCCGTCCTGCCGGGAGTAGACCTCGGTGGCCCGGACGAAGGCGGTGCCCAGCGCGCTGGTCGGATCGCCGCTGAGCAGTTTCTTGAAGTTGCCCATGTTCTGCTCGGCCTGCCCGCGCAGCACCCGGTCCACGGACTCGGGCCAGGTGCCCAGAAGCTTGGCTGGCTTGTCGAGACGCATCACCGTCGCGGGCGACGACGACGGGGCGACGGCCGCCGGGGCGGCGGTGTCGGCAGGCCCCGCACACCCGGTCGCGAACAGCAGGATCGCCGCAGCCAGCGTGCGGAGAACCGTCGAGCCAGCCGGCCTTGTGCGCATGGTGACTTCCGCTCTCGTCTCGTGTTGCGCGAGGACGATATCCCACGCCCACGGTGGATCGGCTCCTCGGGCACCGATCGGTCAGCCGCCGGTCTGGGTGATCGCTCTCGGCTGGCGGCGCTTACGTTCGTCGGTGGTAGTGGTTGCGGCGGGGGACCTGTTCGGGGTCGAGCCAGGCGGGTGGGATGAACTGAGGGTGGCCGTCGGCCCCCAGTTGCACAGTCCAGTCGCTGTGATGGAGGTGGCGGTGGTGGTGGCCGCAGAGTAGGACGGCGTTGTCGAGGCTTGTGACGCCGCCGTCGGTCCAGTGGTTGATGTGGTGGGCGTCGCACCAGCGGGGTGGTCGGTCGCACCCGGGGAATGCGCAGCCGCGGTCGCGCAGCACGAGGACGCGTCGTAGTGGGCCGGTGACGAGTCGGCGTTGCCGGCCGACGTCGAGTGGTTGGCCGGCGCCGTTGAGGACGGTGGGCAGGATGGCCGCGTCGCAGGCGAGGCGACGCACGGTTTCCGGAGTGAGTCGTAGACCCGTGTCGAGGGTGCCGGCGCCGAGTTGTCGGGTCAGGTCGTCGTAGTGGGTGGTGATGACGATCTGCGCCGGGTCGCCGCCGTGCTCCGGTAGTTCGCCGGTGCGCAGGCTGAGCCGGCAGAGGTCGGCGAGGGCGTCGTGGCGGCGTTGTCCGGGGGAGCGCTGGTCGTCCGGGCCCACGGGTGCGGTCAGGGGGTCGATGGCGGCGCGCGGCAGACCGGCTGTTTCGGCGTCGAGGGTGCCGGTGAGTCGGAGTCGGCCGTCGGTCTGCTCGGACAGCGTGAGGTGGCGGTCGCGGGTGGCGCGGGCGGCCTCGGCGTCCAAGGCGGCGCGAGCGGCGGCGTCGGCCAGGTCGGGGGCGACGTGGTCGAGGATGCGGGTGCCGAGTTTGCGCAACTGTGTGGGGTCGAAGTGTCTGGCCCAGTCGGTGAGCACGCCCACGGCCTTGTCGGCGGCCTCGCCGCCGGCGGTGGTCTGCACGGTCCTGACGGTATCGGCGATGACCCGGGCCTGCTGCGGGGTGAGGTCTCCGTCAGCGAGGGCTTGCCGGACGCCGGGGCTGCCGGCGTCCAGTGTGGCGGCGAGCTCGACCAGCCGGCGGGCGGCGGAGACGGTGAGCCGCAGTCGTTCGCGCAGCCAGACCGCGGTGGAGGAGGCGCCCTGCCTGCGGGCCGTGCCCCGGCCGTCCAACTCACGGACCAGTGTGAGCTTCACGGCGGCGAGGCGTTGCTCCAGGTGGTGCGCCGCATCGAGCGCCGCGATCAGCTCATGCTCCGGGAGCGCCCAGATGGCTGCGGTCGTGCAGGCGCCGACGGCGTCGTCTGCCTGCGCCAACCCTCCAAACATGGCCCGACAATAGAACAGATGTACGACAAGATTGGTTCCGTCTCGGCACGGTGAGATCAGGTGCGGCTGTCGGGGTTGGTGTACAGCGGTTTGTGGACCCCGTCGAGGTGCGGCGGGGCCGCCGGCGAACAGCCGGCGACCCCGCCACTGATGAACGTGGAAACTACGTACCGTGCCGCCGGCTACCCGATCCGGAACTGCTCGCCGTAGACGGCGAACACCAGTGGCGTGTTGAGGTTGAAGTTGCCGTTGTTGAGGAACACCCGCTGGGCGGTGTCGACGCGGGAGGTGTCCGAGTGGGCCTCCTCCTTCTTCATCTCGATGACCCGCTCGTCGAGGAACGCGTTGAGCCAGGTTCGCTCGTCGCCGCCCTGGGCTGGCGGCTTGGCCCGGTTCAGGGCGCGGTTGCGGATCTGGCGCATGCCCTCGTACCCGTGCATGACGGCCGCGTCGTAGTAGGCGAACTGACCGAGTGCCCGGACCTGGTCGTTCTTGCCGTCGCGTACCGATGGGTTGAAGTAGACCCGGTCGCGTTCGGCCTCCTGGGCGGCCTGGAACACCGAGTCGGTGGCCGCGGTCCGCCAGTCGCGGGTGAAGTTGGGATCGAGCCCGGCGTGCGACGAGGTGCCGTTGACGTTGCGCAGCGCCGGCAGGTAGCCGGCGAGCACGTTGCCCGGCTTGGTGCGGGTGTACGCCTCGACCAGTTCGAGCATGTCGCCGGTGCCGGAGCAGAAACCGATGATGCCGGCGGTGTAGCCCCGCCCGTCGCCGATGTCCTCGATGTAGGAGAACTGCGCGCGCCAGTCGAGCGAGGAGTTCTCGGCGGCCGAGACGAGCTGCATGGCGACGTTCTTCTTCGTCGGGTCGTCGAGGTTGGTGCCGCTCGGGGTGGTGGGCGTGGGCGTGGGGGTGCTGCCGCCGCCCGGCAGGGTCCACAGCTGGTTCGTGGTGCCGCCGCAGGTCCAGATCTGCAACCGGGCGCCGTTCGCGGTGCTCCGGTCGGTGACGTCGAGGCACTTGCCGGAGCCGGAGTTGACGAGCGCGCCGTTGCTGGCGGTCCACTTCTGCGCGCCGGTGTTGTTGCAGTCGTACAGCTGGACCTTGGCGCCGTTGGCGGTTGACGCGGCGGTCACGTCGAGGCACTTGCCGAGTGCTCGGATCGAGTTGTCGGTGTTGCCGACGGTCCACGTCTGGGCCGCGCTGCCGTTGCAGTCGTAGAGCTGGACGGCTGTGCCGTTGGCCGAGCTGGCGGCGGCCACGTCGACGCACTTACCGCCGAGGCCGGTGATCGGGCCGGCGGTCGCGGCGCTCGCCGACGGCAGGCCGTAGCCGACGGCGGCGACGCCGATCAGCAGGGTGCCCACGACGTAGGCGGCTGTTCTCTTGTGAACCATTGGTGTTCCTCGGGGAAGGGGCGGCGTGCCGCCAGCCGGTCGGTGGCCCGGCGCGACGGTTCAGCCCCGGCGGGCACCGCGAGCATCAGGAAACTGTATTAACAGATACCAGTACGTCGATTCCTCGTCAATCGACGACAGCGAGGCGTGACGGCGTCTGTTCATCCCGTCGTTGGCGACACGTACCTGCCGGTCGCTATCGTCGGGCCGTAACTGATCTACGGGCCGGTCCATCGGAACCAGCACCGTCCGACGGACAGAAGATGGTCATGGAGTCGAGTCTGCGCGCTCGGGTGCGAGCCGGTGACCCCGGCGCGTTCGCCGAGCTGTTCGACACGTACGCGCGTTCGGTGTACAACCACGCGTTCCGGCTGACCGCCGACTGGGCCACGGCGGAGGACGTCATGGCCGCCACGTACCTGCAGGCCTGGCGTTCCCGGGAGCGGGTCACCGAGGAGGGCGGGTCGCTGCGGCCCTGGCTGCTCGGCATCGCCACAAACGAGGCCCGCAACCACGCCCGCAGCAACCGTCGCTACCGCAGGGTCGCCGCCGCGCTGCTCGCCTCCGACTTCACACTGCCCGACCACGCCGACGAGGTCGCCGGCCGACTCGACGACAGCCGACGCATCGCCGCCGCCATCGACGCGCTGGCCGGGCTGCGCCGACCCGAACGCGAGGTGCTGACCCTGTGCCTGTGGGAGGGCCTCGACTACGAGTCCGCGGCGGAGGCGCTGGGCGTTCCGGTCGGCACTGTGCGCTCGCGGCTGTCGCGGGCCCGCGCCCGACTCCGTACCCTCGTCGACGCCCCGCCGCACGCCGCACGGCCGCCGGTCGTGGAAGCCTCGCTCGTGGGGGAGGGCAGCCAGTGAGCGCGCCGGACCCGGCCGAGTGGGCGAGGATCGCCCCCCACCCCGGTGACCACGACCTGCCACCGGGCCGGCACGACCTGCACCGCAGCCGCCTGCTGGCGGCGATCACGCAGGAGCCGCGTACCCGAAGAAGGGCCTTCGTGTCGTTGCGGCCCGCGCTCGTGGCGGCCGCGCTGGTCCTGGTCGTGGCGGGGATCGGCGGCGGGCTCGCGACCCGGTCCGGCGACGCGCCCCCGGCCGCGCTCCCGTCACCCGAGACGACCCGTCCGGCCGCTCGGCCGGCACCGCCGGACCGGGCCGCCAAGAACCGTGGGTACGGCACCGTGCGCCAACTCACCGACGCGGCCGACCTGGTGGTCCGCGGCGAGGTGGCGTCGGTGATGGACGGACGGGCGGTCTACCGGGTGGCCGAGGTGCTCTACCGCGCCCCCGGTGCTGCGGTGCCCACCGAGCTGATGGTGGCCGCGGAGCTTTCCGGGACAGCCGGCCGGCCGACAGTCCTCTACCTGGGCCTCGTTGACCCGGGTACGCGCGTCTACCACCCGCTCGGCGGCGAGTTCGGGATCTTCGACCTCGCCGGAGAGACGGCCACCAGCCGGTCAGCGGCGATGTCGGTGACCGGCCTGCGTACCGAGGACGGCACCGCCACGGGTCGTGCGTTCGTCACCACGGTGGCCGAGCTTCGTCAGCTCGCGCGCGAGCGGCAGTGACCCCCTGGAAAGCTGAACCGGGAAAAAATGGAACTCGTGGCCCGGGACGCACAGATAGAAGGCGTAAGCAGTGCCGCGTTCCGAGCGAGACGGCCCGGGACGGCACCGAGACGCGAGGAGCGTTCCATGGCAGTCGACCTTCGCCGTAGCCGGCCGCTGTGGGCCACGGCCGTCGCCGTGCTGTCCGCCGCGGCCCTGGCCGCCTGTGGCAGCGGCGGTGGCGCAGCCCCGGCCGCCGCGCCCGCCCCGAGCAGCGCCGCCCCGAGCAGCGCCGCCACGCCGACCGACGTCGCGCTCCCGCCGATCAAGGGCAAGCTACGCGGGTACGCCACAGTGCGGCAGCTCAGCGACACCGCGGACCTGGTGGTACGCGGTGAGGTCGAGGCGGCCGGATTCCGGGTCGACGAGGTGCTGCGCGCGACGACCGGATCGACGGTGCGGGCCGGGGCGCGGATCACGCTCGCCCCGCTGCCCGCCGGCGTGCCGGACATGGCGCACATGTCGAAGCTCGAGGCCGGCCAGGTCGTGGTGCTCTACCTCGCCCAGGACCCGGCGAACCCGGCGGCCCCGACGTTCCGGACGCTCAGTGGCGACTTCGGCGTGTTCGACCTGAGCGGGTCCGGCGCGGGCGCCGTCGCCACGACCCGCTCGCAGACAATGGCCGTCAGCGGTCTGAACGCCGAGGACCCGGCCGCGTCCGGCCACGGGTTCCGCACCACTCTCGGCCAACTGCGGGCCGTCGCCGCTCAGACGAAGTAGGACGAGTGGGCACGCGGGCGGCACCCGCCGAGTGCCGCCCGCGTGGTCACTGTTCCCGGTAGGTGGCGAGGTCGAAGTCGGCGTGCACGCCGTCGCAGCCCAGGTCCTGCACCCACAGGCCGAGAAACGCGCCGGTGAAGCCCCACGCCGCCGGCTCACCGTCGATGATCAACGCGGCGTGCTCGTCGGACAGGATGGTCGCGTCCAGCTCGACAGGTAGCCGCTGCCAACCGGCGCCGAGGTCGTAGTCGAAGCGCACCACCGGCCCGTCGAAGACGGCCCGCAGACCGACCCGGGTGGCGCCGTCGACGTCGACTGTCAGCTCGGGGTACGCGGTGCGCCGCCCGTTGTCGGAGCTGAGCAGCTCCAGTACCGTCCGGCCGTCGTCGGCCCGGGTCAGGTAGAGGTGGTACCAGTTGAGCGTGTTGTAGTAGGCGGTGATCCCGGCGAGCTGACGGTGGTCGGCCGGTTCGAACTCCACAACGGTCTCCAGCGAGCACTTCCGTGCGCCGACGCGTCGCCCGACCAGGCTGGGGGCCTGTCGACCGACCGGCGACTGTCCACCGTGGATTCGCAGGTACGACGGGCGGGTGTGCAGGTCGATCCAGTCCGGGGTGGCTGGTCGACGCAGCGTCGACCAGCACGGGCCCAGCTCGGGGGCGTCGAAGTGGTCCGTCTCGGGCTCCGCCGGCCACTGGTGCGCGGGCAGGTCGGGCGCGACGACGTCGTCAGCGGGCACCCCTCCGGCGATCCGTGGCCAGCCGCCCGACGGCCACTCGACCCGCTGGATGGCTGTCTCCCGACCCAGCACGCAGTTGCCCAGCGGGGAGTACGGGCGGCCAACCAGGTGGGCCAGGTACCACTCGCCGTTTTGCGTGTGCACCAGGCTGCCGTGACCCGCCTTCTGCAACCGCAGGTCGGGCCGCCCGAAGGAAGTGAGCAGTGGCCCGTCAGGGGCCACCTCGTACGGCCCGAACAGCTCCCGGGACCGCGCCACGGTGACCTGGTGCTCCCAGCTGGTGCCGCCCTCGGCGGTGATCAGCCAGTACCAGCCGTCGTGGCGGTACAGGTGCGGACCTTCGGTGACCCCGGCCGGGGAGCCGGTGAACAGGATGCGGGGGCTGCCGACCAGACGGCGCGCGGCCCTGTCGTACTGCTGGATCTCGATGCCGCCGAAGCGGTCGCGGCCGGGCCGCCAGTCCGCGCTCATGCCCAGCAGCCAGGTGGTGCCGTCGTCGTCGTGGAACAGCGACGCGTCGAACCCGCGCCCGTGCAGTTTCACCGGATCGGACCAGGGGCCGGTGATGTCCTCGGCGGTGACCAGGAAGTTCTGCGGATCCCAGTAGCCGCTGGCGAAGCTGGCCACGTCGCTGTAGACGAGGTGGAACTGACCGTCGTGGTAGGTCAGGTCCGGCGCCCACACCCCGTTCGAGTCGCCGCATCCGCGCAGATCGAGCAGGCGTCGGTCGGTGATGATGCCACCCAGGCTGCGCCAGTTGACCAGATCGCGCGAGTGGTGCACGAGCACACCCGGATACCACTCGAAGGTCGAGGTGGCCAGGTAGTAGTCGTCGCCGACGCGCAGGATCGACGGGTCCGGGTGGAACCCGGCGAGGACGGGGTTGCGGATCGACCGGGTAGCGGTCGCCACGTTAGCGATGTCGGTCGACACGAGCACTCCTCTGGACGGCTGTCTGAAACTTCCGGAAAACCGCACTCCGGATCGCTGGAAGCTCTGCTTACGCTAGCCGGTCTTTTCGCAATAGGACAGAGGTCTTGACCGCTGGGACAACAGCTCGTAGCGTGCCGGCCATCGATCGACATTACCGGCGAAGCAATGAAAGTTTCGGAGATCCATAGCTCCCCACTCCGCCCGTTCAGCCGGATGACGACGCGCCACCGCGAGCAGACCTGAAGTTTCCAGCAGGACGCAGGGGGGACCGTGGGCACTGAGAACGGCCGAAACGTCACCATCGCCATGATCGCGCGGTTGGCCGGAGTCTCCGTGCCCACCGTCTCCCGGGTCATCAACGGCCGTTCTGACGTCGCCCCCGACACCCGGGAGCGCGTCGAGGAGCTCCTCAACCGGCACGGTTACCGCCGCCGCTCACCGTCCCGGCGTACCGACGCCGCCCTCATCGACCTGGTCTTCAACGACCTGGACAGCCCGTGGGCCGTGGAGATCATCCGTGGGGTGGAGGACGTCGGCCAGACCAACGGCGTCGGCACCGTCGTGTCGGCCATCCACTGGCGCATCTCCTCGGCCAAGCAGTGGCTCGACAACATGCGTACGCGCTCCACCGAGGGAATCATCTTCGTGACCTCGATGGTGAACCCACCGTTGCAGGCCGAGCTGCGCCGGCTCCACCTGCCGGTCGTCATCATCGACCCGGCCGGGGTCGACCCGCAGGAGTCACCCACCATCGGCGCCACCAACTGGGCGGGCAGCCTCAGCGCCAACCAGTACCTGATCAGCCTCGGGCACCGCCGCATCGGCTTCATCGCCGGCCCGCCACACCTGATGTGCAGCCGAGCCCGGATGGACGGCTACCGGGCCGCCCTCGGCGCCGCCGGCATCCCCGTCGACGACGCCCTGATCCGCCCCGGCAACTTCTACCACGAGGCCGGCTTCACAGCCGGTACGCAACTGCTGGCCCTGCCCGACCCGCCCACAGCCATCTGCGCCTCCAGCGATCAGATGGCCCTCGGCGTGTACGAGGCGGTCCGCAAACGGGGTCTGCGGGTGCCCGACGACGTCAGCGTGGTCGGCTTCGACGACCTGCCGGAGGTGCGATGGTGCTCGCCACCGCTGACCACCGTCCGGCAACCCCTGGCCGAAATGGGCATGCTGGCCGCGCGGACCGTGCTGCGCCTCGCCGGTGGCGAGAGGACCGAGAGTCCTCGGGTCGAACTCGCCACGGAACTCATCGTCCGCGACAGCGCCGGCCCGCCCCGCTGAGCGGCGCGAACGCGTTCGGTGCTGACGTCAGGCGTCCCGCAGAGCGTCGTCGATGCCGGTCTCCCGCCGGCCGAGGTGTGCCGGGTCCCGACCGGAGAGCAGTTCCAGCGCGGCCTTCAGGCACGCGCCGTTCTCCCGGGACGAACTGAACCACCAGGTCTGGGCGTACCGCTTCGCGCTGTCGTCGCCCACGCCGTTGGCGTCGATGCCGAGGCGCCGGCACAGCGCCACGGCACGCGGAAGGTGGAAGGTCTGGGTCACCACTGTGGCCTGCCGTACGCCGAAGATCCGTTCAGCGCGCGCACACGAGTCGTACGTGTCGAAGCCGGCGTAGTCCGGCACCACCTTGTGCGCTGGTACGCCCCGCTGCACCAGCCAGTTCCGCATCGCGGCGGGCTCGTTGTAGTCGGCGTTCATGTTGTCGCCCGACACCAGGATCGCCCGCACCTTGCCGGCGTCGAACAGCCGCCGTGCGATCTCCAACCGGGCGGTGAGGACGGGTGAGGGCGTGCCGTCGGCGTCCACCTTGGTGCCCAGGACCAGGGCCACTGGGGCGTCCGGCACCTCGGCCTCGCCGTAGAGGTGGCCCTCGGCAATGTCGCGGATCCACGTCACGCTGGCCACAGTGCCGCCGGTCAGCACCACGATCCCCACCGCCAGTGCGAGGACCGTACTGCGGACGAACCGCCGGTGCTCCCCGTACCACCGTCTGGCCGCGCCGAATCGTCCCCGCATGCCGCAAGGCTATTCCGGCCGCGCTCACGACTGTCGTCGGCGTACCCGCTGACCATCCCGACCAGCAAACGAAGGCAGTTGTCTATGGACAATCGCTCACTGTTAGCGTTAACGTGACGGACAGTCGTCGATCCTCGACCGACTTCGGGCCGCTGTGACGGAGCTGTCGCCATTGGCCCGAGGCGGTTGAACGACGATCGTGGCGTGGGGCGGGTGGCACGTTGGCCGGCGCGAGACGGCCCGAGACCACCCCGGGCGACCCGCGCGCCACGCGGCCGAGGCTTGAACGGCCACCGGGATTCCAGGGCACCGCAGCAGCCGGACAGTCGTGCGACGACAGCCGGTTCGCTCACCTGCCCAGCGGGCGCCGATGTTCTGGAGCCCGCACCTGGGCCGCCCTGATGGCGACCGTCGGCCCCAGCCCTGGCCGCCGGGTCGCGTCCCGCTGTTCGGAGTCCGGGCCCGAGCAGCGGGACGCCACCCGGCCCGAGCCAGGGGTGCCCTCAATCTCGGCGGCGCGACATCACCGCCACCGTCTACCGCCGATCCGGCCCACCGGCCGACCTGCGCCGGGCGACGGCCACCAGCAGACCGGTGGCCCGGCTCGGAATGATCCCGAGCCGGGCCGCCCGCCGCACGAGCAACCGACGGGGTACGCCGTCGTCGGTCACCGCGTCAGCTTCGGGTCCACCGCTGGCTGTTAGTGCCGTTGCAGCTCGACAGGACCGCAGGGGTGCCGTTGGCGGTTCCGGCGGCGTTGGGCGTCAGGCAGAGGCCGGACTGCACCCCGGTCACAGTGCCATCGGTGTTGACGTTCCACTGCTGGTTGGTGCCGCCATTGCAGTCCCAGATGATCACCCGGGTACCCGGCGACGTCCCGGCGCCCTCGGCGTCCAGGCACTTCGTGCCGTACACCTGGAGTTGCTTCGCGGCGGTCGACGTCCACTGCTGGTTGGTGCCACCGTTGCAGTCCCACAGCGCCAGCTGCGTGCCGTTGGTCTGCGACCGCGACGGGACGTCCAGGCAGCGGTTGGCGCCGGCGTTGCGCAGCGGCGCGGACGTGCCGCCGGGTGGTGGGGTGGTGGGGCTCGTGCTGTCGAAGCCGAGGAACCGGATGGCCTGCGCGGCGTCGAACGGGATGGAGTGGCCGTACCCCTGGAAGCTGATCGCTTCGACGGGTGCCGTGCCGCCGGTGCCTCCGTAGCGGGTACGGGTGGCGCTGGTCTGCGGGGAGTCGGTGAAGCTGGGGGTCTGCGACACGCCCTGCACGTTGGTCCACTGCTTGATCTGCTCGCCGAAGTTGACGTAGCTCAGTGTGGTGTCAGTGGTGCCGTGCCAGATCTGGAACCGGGGACGCTTGCCGGAGTAGCCGGGGTAGGCGTTGCGGACCAGGTCACCCCACTGCTGCGCCGTCCTGACGATCCGTCCGCCGGAGCACTCGCTGTTCCACTCCGCGCCGTTCGTGGTGGCGAAGCACCCGAACGGAACCCCGGAGGAGCTGAACCCGGCGTGGAACAGGTCCGGGTAGAGGCCGACCATGACGTTGGTCATCATGGCCCCGGAGGAGAACCCACCAACGCCGATCCGGTTGGCGTCGACCGGGTAGCGGTTCCGGACGTAGTCGACCATGGACTTGAGGCCGACCGGATCGCTGCCGCCGTCGCGCCGCAGGGCCTGCGGTGACGAGACGTCCCAACACTTGCTGCTGCGGGTCACCGACGGGTAGATCACGATGAAGCCGTAGCGGTCGGCGAGGGTGCTGAGCCCGAAGCCGCTGTGCACCGCCGGACCACTGCCGGTGCAGTAGTGCAGGGCGAGGAGCAGGGCCGGCTGGGCCGTGACCCGATCCGGCACGTACAGGTGCATCTGGAGGTTCGTCGGGTTGGTGCCGAAGTTGGTCACCTGGGTGAGCGTCGCGGCCGACGCCGGGGTGGCGACAGTGACCACTGCTGTCATCGTCGCTAGGGCCGTCGCCAGCGCGGCGGCCAGCAGTGCGATCCTTGATCTCATCGGCGGTTCCTCTTGTCGTGAGTCGGGGACCCGGCGGCAGCACGGCGGTCCGGTGCGGGCGGTCGACGGCGGCGCCTGGGCGGTCCCGGGGCGCGCGACGTCCGCCGCGCGTCGCCGGCGGCTGCGGACAGATCCTGTTGGGACGTTCACCTGCCCAGGGACGTCCTGACCACTGAGGTCGGGCCAGCGAAGGGCCTCCCGGTGAGCCACGGACGCTGATCGCCCCGCATCGACTGTGAGCGATAACATGCCGTTCGTCAACCCGTAACGTATGACGTCTGTCGATCTCTTGTCGAGCGTTCGCGTCTTCCACAGGTGGAGAGTGGGTGCCACAATGAGGGCGGCGCTCAAGCGGTCACCGCTGGGCCCGGGGGAGGGCCTTCCGCAGGAAGCGGACGGTGGGCACGAACCCGGAGGCCGTCTCATGACCCATCTGCCAGACGCTACTGCCATCTCCGGCGTGGTCGATCTGCTCGTCGGCGTGCTGCAACTGGCCGCCGCGGTCGTCACACTGCTGGCCGCCGTGCATGTCCGTCGGCGTCGTTCCGGGCGCGGCGAGCGCGGCGAAGAGGACGCCTGACACGTCTTGAGATTGTCGAACAGACAGTGCCATTGTGGTACGTCGATGAGGAGCCGCGCGCGAGGCTGACGTCCGTCCACTGGGCAGCCGGGATCCAGATGTGATCTCCGGGGGACGGTGACACGAGCGACGGACCGATCAGGGTCTGCCGTCCACGAGATCGCCCGTCACCGCGTCGCACAGTGACCGGTAGGGCGGCTCATCTGCGCGAAGGAACCCCGCCCATGCGTAAACCGAAGACCCGAACAGCACTCCTGGCGGGCCTGCTGCTCGTCGCGAGCGTGCTCGCGGGCGTCAACCCGTCGACCGCCAGCGCGGCGGCCGACCCGGTCACCGTGACAGTCAACACCCGCGCGGGACTGGCGACCGTGCCGGACACCGCTCTCGGCGTCAACCACGCCATCTGGGATTCGAACCTCGGCACCGCCGAGACGTCGGATCTGCTCAGAGATGCCGGCGTGCAGATGATGCGCTACCCCGGCGGCTCGTACGCCGACATCTACCACTGGAACGACCACACGGCGCCCGGCGGTTACGTCGCGCCGGGGACCGACTTCGACACCTTCATGGCGGCGGTCCGGCGTGTGGGCGCGCAGCCGATGATCATCGCGAACTACGGCACCGGCACGCCGGCCGAGGCCGCAGACTGGGTGCGGTACGCCAACGTGACAAAGGGCTACGACGCGCGTTACTGGACCATTGGCAACGAGAACTACGGCAACGGCCACTACGGGTCCGCGTGGGAGGCCGACGACCACCCCGACAAGAGCGCGACACAGTACGCCAGGCTGGTCGTCGAGTACGCCGACGCGATGAAGGCTGTCGACCCGAGCATCAAGGTCGCCTACGTCGCGTTCGAGTACGTCCGCATCGACGGCTCCCTGCAGACCGGGTCGCACTACAACCCGGGCAGCAGCGGCGACTGCTCGCAGTGGGACCACAACTTCGGCGAGGGGCGCACCGTCCGCTTCCGCTCCTGTGTGGACCAGCCTGCCTGGGCCACCGACACCTGTGACCGGTGGCGGAGCGGGGTCGCCTAGCGCCGGGTGACCTGGACGCCGACCACAGCAACAGGTCGCTGCCCCGCGCGAAGGACGCACAACGGCCCGCCCACGACCGGCGCATCGGTCGGGGGCGGGCTCGCGGGGGTGGCCGGCGGACGGCAGGTTCAACCGACCTGACGGACGGTGAGTGTCGCCGAGCCGGTGTCGTCGGCCCACGGGTCCAGCACGAACGTGTACGTCCCGCGCTTCGGCAGCGGACCCGTCTCGAACCGGCCGGTCCCGCCGATGACGCAGCCGCTGCCCACCGGGTCGCTGTCCGGGCCGGTCAGGAGCAGGATGCCGCACCGGTCGGGCAGGCTCCCGCCGGTCACCTCGGCTGTTACGCGACGACCGGCGTCGGCGGGAAACCTCAGCCGGCTCACCGCACCCGGTCGGCTGACCGTCACTGTGGCGGCCCTGCCGTCCGCGACGGTGTCGGCCTCCTCGTCGTGAGCGTCGCGTAGCCGCACGTCCGCCGAGCCGGTGTCGGTGGAGGTCCCGTCGACCTCCAGCACGTACCGGCCGGTGGCCGGCAGGACGAACCCGTCGACATACCCCTGGCCGCCGATCACGCAGCCACTGGTCACCTGTTCACCGGCCGGGTCCCGCAGGCGCAGCAGGTTGCACCGGTCCGGCACTGTGGCGTCGGTGACCTGGAGGAAGACCTTCTGACCGGCGCGGCCGTCGAAGGACAGGCGGCTGACCGCCCCCGGTTGGGCGAGCGTCGCCCGAACCGCAGGCCCGTCCAGCGTGAGCGTCTTCTCCTCGTCGGATACCGCGACGACCCGTACCGTCGCCCGACCGAGGTCGGCATCCCACGGGTCGAGCACCACCTGATGGTCGCCGGTGACGGTCAACGTGGTCGTGTCGATGAAGCCGACACCGGAGATGACGCAACCGGTCGCCAACTGACGGCCCTGGGGGTCGAGCAGCAGCAACACCCCGCAGCGATCCGGCACCGTGGCGGCCGGCACCTCCACGAAGATCTTCTGGCCGGCCCGGCCCGGCACCTTCATCGCGGCAGTGGCACCAGCCCGGGTCACCGCCAGGTCGACGTCACCGGCAGCGGGAGCGCCGCGCTGCGCGCGGGCGGCGTCCTCGGCGAACGCCACCTGCCCGGTGAGGCCGACATCGAGCACACAGCCGGCCAGGATCTGCGGATCGGTGACACCGGCCCGCCGGCAGACGAGTTCGGCGGTGGCCCGGTTGGGCAGGTCCCCGACGGTGAACAGTCGCTCCGGGAAGCGCCGGTCGGTGAACGTGCCGGTGTTCTGCCCCGGCTCGTAGTCGAACAGCGACAACTGCGCCTCGACGCGCCAACTGTCGGCGAAGCCCGGGTACAGCGCCTCGAACGGGGGCGGCTGCGCCACAGGTTTCCCGCCCCGCACGCTCAGGTCGTCGCCGGGGTCACCGTCATGGTCGCCGAGCAGGCCCTCCAGCGTCCCGGCCCGGGTGGTGGGCGCGCTGACGCTCACGCTCAGCCCCCACACCCCGATCGGCTGCGCGGTCAGTCGGCCGCCGTCCGGCCACTCCACTGTCACAGTGCCGTCTCCCCAGGAGGTGACTGTGCCACCGCGCGGCAGCTTCACCCCGTCGGGCGCGGACACCGGCGCGGCGCCGTTCACCCGGACCGCCGGGCCGTCGGGTGTGACGTACACGCCGACCCGGTCGCCGGCCACCCGAACCGCGACTGCCGAGTTGACTGCCACCACCGAACTGGCCGGGAACATCGTCTGTCGTACCTGGACCTCGAAGTTGTCGCTCGTCGAGCGGGTCAGCACGAACTCCCCGGCGGCCTGGAAGTCGTACCGCAGACCGTCGTAGGTGAGCAGGTGCGGGTCGCCGTTGCTGTTCGCGCACCGGTAACCCTTTCCGATAACCGAGATCGAACAGCCACCACCACCGGGTGGTCGGGGCTTGGGCTGGTCGCAGTCCTTGCCGTTCGAGGGCAGCTTCATCCCACCGTACGACGGGCGCAGCGGCACACCGACCGCCTTGCGGTACGCGTTCTCCGCCAGCACCGCGTGCACCTCGGCGGGGTCCACAGTGCTCGCCTGTTGACCGCCCTGCGTGCAGAACTGGCCCCGGTCGGTGTCGTTCACCTCGTCGAGGGCGTGGTTCATCTCGTGGATGAGGGTGGCGCACTGGTCCTCGGTGAAGCCGGGACCCTCGTCGTCCAGCTTCCGCCCGTCGTTCTCCGGCACCCAGTTGATCTGCACGTCACTACCCGGCACGTACGTGGTGGTGCTGCTCTCCGAGCCGAAGACGGGTCTACGCACCTTGATCGTCTTTCCGGAGCGTTCCAGTTCCTCCAGCACCTTGCCGTTGCCGGAGCTGCGAATCTGGCCGACACAACCGGCGTACTCCGTCTGGAGATCGCTGTTGACGCTGACCACGGCGGACGCCGCCGATGGGGCGACGAGCACCAGCACGCCCGCCAACACGAGACCGAGCCGCGTTCGGCGTCGCATCGCGATCACCCGCCCTTCACCTCGAACGCGACAGTGCCCTGCTCGGCCGTCGCGGCGCAGGCATCCGCCGGCACACCGCGCAGCGGCGCTCGCAGGTAGCCCAGCACCAACCGGTACGCCCCCGGTTGGTCGACCGGCCACCAGGTGACGGTGGCCCCACCCCGCCCGTCCGGCGCGGAGGTGGTCAGCGCCGCGCCGACCGGGCTCTGCGGGTCGCTGCCCAACGTCAGCTCCACAGACCCCCGCGGCGGCACCCGTACCAGGTTCTCGACCAGGTACGCGGTGAAGTCCCGGTAGTAGGCGGCACCGCCGACGGCGGGTGCCACAGCCGTGCCGTCGCGGGTCAACGACATGACAGTCACCGCCCCGTCCGGCACGCGACTGAGGTGGCACTCGGCGTCGCGGTTGTTGACGAGCGTCAGCCGTAGGCTGATCTGCTCACCCACCCGGTACGACGGTTGCCCGGCGCTAACGGTCAGGCCGACCGTCGCCGTGCCGCCGCTCGGGGCCACTGACGGACGCGACCGTCTGCACCCGACGGTGGTGACAGTCAGCAGTAGGGCGAGACCGCCGGCGAGCGCCGCCGTCAGTGCTCGGGGTGCGCCCATGGGCCGCGAGCCTCCTCCGGGTGCCGACGGTCGGCACAGATCCCGGCAAGCCTGCGCCGACGGGTGCCGGGAACGCTGTCGTGATCCGGCCCGGTGGATGTCCGCTAGCCGACCCGCGGGGCCAGAAAACGATCATCGCGGGCGTTATGCTGCGGGATCGGACAGGCGGGGGAGAGGTGGGCGATCATGACGCAGTCGCAACCGGAGGTCGCCCTGCAACCGGACAGGCCGAACGCGGCGCGGATGTTCGACTACTACCTCGGCGGCAAGGACAACTTCGCCGCCGACCGGGCCGCCGCCGAGATGGTGTTGCAGGTCGCGCCGTGGATGCCCGAAGCCGCCCGGCAGGGCCGTGACCTCATCGCCCGGACGGTCCGGCACCTCGTGCAGGAGCGGGGCATCCGACAGATCATCGACCTCGGTTCCGGGCTGCCCACCCGCGACAACGTCCACGAGATCGCGCACCGCATCGACCCGGCCGTGCGGGTCGTCTATGTCGACAATGATCCGGTGGTCTGCGCGCATGGCCGCGCCCTGCTCGCCGACTCGCCGTCGGTGTCTGTGGTGCAGGCCGACCTGCGCGACCCCGCGCAGGTGCTCGGCCACCCGGACATCAGCGCCGCGATCGACGTCGGGCGCCCGGTCGCTGTGTTGATGATGTTCGTACTGCATCTGGTGCCCGACGAGGAGGATCCGCAGCGGATCGTCGCCACCTACCGCGACGCTCTCGCCCCCGGTAGCTACCTGGCGCTGTCGCACGCCAGCACCGACGTGCACCCCGACCTGATGGCCCGGATCTCCGCGATCTACGCCCGGGCGAACAGCCCCTTCGTGCCGCGTGGCCACGCCGACGTCTCCCGGTTCTTCGGTGACTTCGTCCTGGAGCCGCCCGGGCTGGTCAACATGTGGCCGTACGCCGAGCCGCCGGCCACCGACGACCCGCAGGTCGCCCGCACCGGCTACAGCGGCGTCGCCCGCAAGCCCTAGGCCGGCCCGCTGTCGCTCGGACAAAGGGGCGGGCACTGCCACATCCGGCGCCCGCCGTATCACCACCAGATCTTGGACAGTTTCCGTTACGACGTAACGGAAACTGTCCAAGATCTGCACAGGCCCCGGCGTGAAGGCTGTGGTGCGGGCTCCGTCAGCCGACCACTGACCGCAGCGGCACCTTCGCGTCGCGCAACGCGCGCACCAGATCGCTCGCGAACGGGTGTTCGTCCACCTGGAGCCCCTGCGGGTTCGGGATCACGACGTACGCCGAGCCGTTCTTCTCGGACGCCTGCGCGTCGGTGCTGAAGCGTTCGACGATCGCCCGGGTGCGGGGCAGGTCGCCGGCCGCCACCTGGATGGTGATCGGCCGCCACCCGCCGCCCAGGTCCGGCGGCACCGGCGCGGCGGCGGCGTTGGCGCGCGCCGCGTCGACGCCGGCCGGACGGCGGGCGTCGGGCGCGGCGGTCGCCGGGTAGAGCAGCGCGTTGGCGACCAGGTGCAGGCCATTTTCGTTGTACGCGCGGAAGAGCGGATTGAACGCGAAGAGCACCGCTCGACCAGCGCCGGTCGGCTCGTCGACGACGGCTGCGGTGCCCTTCAGCGTCTCCGCCCCGACGGTGTAACCGTTGGCCCAGAAGGTGTCACCCGTCGGGTACGTGAGCACGTTCGTCCCGGTGGTGCTCGGGGTGAGGATCGGGTCGCTGTTGTTGAACTCGAAGTCCTCCGCCGGGCGACCCAGCGCCACCGGGCTGTCCTGGTCGACGTCGACGCGCAGGTGCGAGCCGATCACCAGGTAGTCCGCCGGCTTGGTCTTCTCCGTGGTCGAGGTGAGCCCGGCCGCGCGGGCCACCCGGGTTCCCTCGTTGCGCAGCCCGAGGTAGGTGTGGCCCTGGCCGATCCAGTCGCGCAGGTTGGCCTGCCCGGTGGCGGTCAGACCGCCGGTGGCGCTGTTGCCGTCCGGCACCAGCAGCACTGTCCGCCCGGTGAACGCCTCGGTGTTGTCGTTGATGTCGGCAGTGGTGACCGGCTTCAGGTCGAGGCCCCACCGCTTGCCGAGCACGTAGCGGGCCTCGCCGTGCGAGCCGGAGGTGGTGGAGATGCCGGTGCCCTGGAACAGCCCCACGTCGGGCAGGTCGAGGCGGGTGCCGGAGGGCCGACCGCCCGGGGTGAGGCTGACCCCGAGGGATTCGGCCAGCTCGTCCACGCTCCGGTTCGCAGAGGCGGCTGGGATGGCGACCCGGCTGGTGGCGAGGTCACGGACCAGGGGTACGCCACGGCCGAGGAGGGTGAAGGTGAACTCCGCGGCGGCGGCCGAGTCGAGCGGATACGTGTACGAGCCCCAGGGCCACGCCGCACCGGTGCGCCCGCCGGAGACCTTGCGCACCAATTCGGCCCTCGGCCGGACGGTGTCTCCGGTGTAGATGGTGTTGATGCCCATCAGCAGCGGGTTGCTCCAGGACGACACGTCGTAGAAGTACGGGAACGGGACGTACGGGTCCTCGCCCATGATGGCCTGGATCCAGTGCTTCTGCGGCTGGTCCATCGGGATCCAGTACGCGCCAGCGGGCACTGTCACGTTGGTGGCGCTGCGCCCGCCGAAGACCCGCGCGGTGGGCACCCGGGTCGCCTTCTGCACCTCGTACACCTCGACGTCCATCCGGCGCAGCCGCTCGACGAGTTGGCGGACGTCGGCGAGCTGCCGGTCGGGTAGCAGGAAGTACGAGCGGATGGTGAGGTCCGGCACCGGGAACTGCACCTCGTTGGTGGGCTGCACCACCTCGTTCGGCTCCAGGGTGCCCGCCCGGCCCTGGGCGAGCGCGTCGGTCCAGATGTCGAAGTAGCCGTCCAGGACCTCGCGCTTGTTCGCGGCGGCCCAGCCGAGCGTCGACCACTGGGTGTGGAACTGCTGCTGGACCCGGTCGGCCACGGCCGACGCGCTGCCCTTCTCGTAGGTCATGCCGGCCGCGCCGAACCCGGTGGTCGGCACCGTGTCGCCGTAGCCCATGAAGAACATGTCGTACGTGTCGTAGTTGAAGTAGCACTCGGTGGTGACGGCCTCGTCGCAGGCCCCGTTGAAGCCGAAGCCGGCCTTGTTGGCCTCGCCGATACGGTTGATCCAGTCCACCGCCTCACCGGCGATCTCGTGGTGGATCGGGTCGGCGTTGGGTGGGAAGAAGTACTCCCGGCCGCCCATCTCGTGGGCGTCGATGAACACCTGCGGCGGGTAGCGGCGCAGCAGTTCGAGCTTGCCGTCGGTCTCCTGCTGGGTGCGGGCGAACCAGTCCCGGTTCAGGTCGAAGCCGAACTCGTTCTGCCGGCGGGTCGCGTCGCGGCCGTCCGGGTTCTGAGTGGGGACGATGATGGTGACCAGGTTGTCGTTGCGCTGGGCGACGGCGCAGGACAGGCCCGCCGCCAACTCGTACAGCGTCTTGAGCGCCGCGTCGGCGCCGCTCTTCTCGCCACCGTGCACGTTGGCGGTGACCCAGACGATGGCCGGGCTGTCCTTCGCCGTCCGGGTGGCCGTTCGTGCGCTGGTCCGGCGGGGGTCGCGCAGGTCCCGGATGTCGTCGGCGATCTCGCGTAGCGCGGCGGGCCGCACGTGGCGTTCGTTGGACACCACCGCGTACGGCAACGGCTGGCCGAGCACACTGGTGGTCATCACGCCGGTGACGACCCGGTTCGAGGCGCGATCGACGGCACCGAGGTAGGTCCGGACCTCGTCGTTGGTGACGACCCGCTCCTGCCCGACGCCGAGCGGGAAGCCGAGTACGTGCTCTGGAGTGGGCACAGTGCCCAACCGGGCGGTCGGGTCGTCGCTGCATCGGGAGGGCGGGGCGGCGCTCGCGGCCGGTGTGCCGCCGAGCAGGGGAACCATGCCGAGCAGGAGCGCGATGGTGGCGGCACCTGCCAGCCGCCTGGCGGGGACCATCCGGAACGGACGTGTCGATGGGGCCATGAGTCGTGTTTCCCTTCTCGGGAACAACAGCGCAGTGGCCGGAGCCTATGAACCACCGATACGGCGGTCAAGGGTTCATCGATACTGCTGACTACTCGGCGTGCCGGTTCCGACGCGGACTGGCAGGATGGCGGCGTGGGCTTGTCGTCGTCTGGGAGGAGGAGACGTGCCAGAGATGATCACTCTCTCGGTACATCCGGATCTTCCGTCCGCCGATGCTCGGCGTTCGCTGGCGTCCTGGCTGCGCGCTGAGGATCGGCTGCGGGAGGGGGTTACCACGACGTCCCCCGACGGGATCTCGGCGGACCGCACTGACGTCCTGCGGGTGGCGGCCAGCGATGCGGGCACCGCAATGGTGCTGGTGCAGGCGATCGCCGGCTGGCTGACCCACCGCCGCGACGATGTGACTGTGAAACTCACCAGGCCCGACGGATGGTCGGCCGAGGTGGACGTCCACCGGGCTCGGGACATGGACCAGGTGACGGCGCTCATCGAGGCCGCGGTGCGCGCTGTGACACCCGCGTAGCGGTAACCGGCCCGCCGCCGGCCGAGAGGTCGGCTGGCGACGGGCCGGGTGGCGCACGTGCGGCTACCAGGTGGTCAGGCCGAGGCCGATCGTCTTGGTCAGCGTGGCGTTGTCGTCGTCGCCGTCGAGCGACCAGATCATGGCGCCGGCCAGACCGGCCCGTCGGATGTAGAGCGTCTTCTGCAACACGACCGCCGGATCGTCGTACGTCCACAACGTCGTACCGTCGAACAACCAGGCGTGTCCGGCGCGCAGGTCGCGGTGCACCGTGTAGCCGTTACCGGCCAGGGTCTTGAGCTTCTTGTAGTCCTCGTACCCGGCCTCGAAGGTGGCCGGCGCGGGCCCGGTGGCCGGCTGGAACAGGCCGTTGCCGCCGCCGGTGACGCCGGTCCAGCCGCGACCGTAGTAGGGGATGCCGAGCACGAGTTTGTTCCGTGGCGCGCCACGGGCGATCCACCCGTCGATGGCGACCTCGACGGAGAAGTCCGGGTTGTCCGGGGCGCCCGCCGGGACGCGTAGCGCCGACTGCTGGTTGGCCCGCGCATCCCAGCCGCCGTGGAAGTCGTACCCCTGCACCGTGGCGAAGTCCAGGTACTTGAAGATCTTGCGACCCTCGTAGCCCGCGTCCATGGTGGCCGGGCTGGCCGGAAGGAACGCGGTCAGCGGGTGATGCGCGCGGGTCGTGCGCCCGTACGCGTCGAGCTGCCGGCGGAACTCGGCGAGCAGTTTGGTGAAGTTCTCCCGGTCCTCCGGGCGGATGACGTTGCCGGGCTCACCCTCCCAGTTGGGCCACTCCCAGTCGAGGTCGATGCCGTCGAAGACGCCGGCCCCGGCGCCCGGGGTGGTGCCCGGCAGGTTCCCCTTGAGGTAGAGGTCGATGCAGGACGTGACGAACGTCTTGCGGGAGGCGTCGGTGCGGGCCGCGTTCGAGAAGTACGTCGACCAGCTCCAGCCGCCCAGCGAGATCAGCACCTTCAGTTCGGGGTGCTTTGTCTTGAGCTTGGCGAGCTGGCCGAAGTTGCCGTTGAGCGCCTGGCCCGGTGCGTCCGCGACGCCGTCGACGCTCTCCTCGGCCGGGACGGGGCGCTGGTAGTCGGCCCAGGCGTCGCCCTCGCCCGGCCCACCGTCCACGTAGCACCGACCGTCCTCGCTGACGTTGCCGAAGGCGTAGTTGAGGTGGGTGAGGCGGCTCGCCGCCCCGGAGGTTTCGAGCTTCTTGACCGGGAAGGCCCGGCCGTAGATGCCCCACTGGGTGAAGTAGCCGACCCGGTGGTAACCGGTGCGGCGCTGCTGGTTGTCGCCCGCGCTGGCGGCGCTGGGCGGGGCGGCGGTGAACAGCAGGGCCGCCAGGGTGACAACGGCGGTGAGACGGCGGTGGCGGAATGGTCGCATCGGCACACTCCCACGAGGCATCAAGCAGAATTAGTAAAGACACTTATCTGATTGATGAAGTTAAGCCGATCACCGTCCGGGGTCAAGAGCGTCCAGCCGCATGGGGGATTGTCGCGGCGTTACCGGGCGGTAACGATGCTGTGCCATGGACTCCGCCGTGACTCTGATCGGACTACCCGTCGCCCTCGGCATCATCATGCTCGGTCTGGGTCTCGGACTGACAATTGCGGACTTCCGTCGGGTGGCCCAGCATCCACGAGCCGCCGTCATCGCCCTGGTCTGCCAGGTGCTGGTGCTGCCGGCGCTCTGCTTCTGCCTCGTCCTCGCGTTCGACCTGGCACCCGAGCTGGCCGTCGGCATGATGCTGCTGGCCGCGTCACCGGGCGGCACCACTGCCAACCTCTACAGCCACCTGTTCGGCGGGCACGTGGCCCTGAACATCACCCTGACCGCCATCAACTCGGTGCTCGCCGTGGTCACCCTGCCGATCCTGGTCAACCTGTCGGCGGCGTACTTCCTGCCCGACGGGAAAAGCATCGGCCTGCAGTTCGACAAGGTGCTCCAGGTCTTCGCCATCGTGCTCGTCCCGGTCGCGATCGGAATGCTCATCCGGGCACGCATGCCGCAGGTGGCCGAGCGGTTGAACCGCCCGGTCCGGATCCTCTCCGTCATCGTCCTCGTCGCGGTGATCGCCGGCGCGGTGCTCGGCGAGCGGGAGAACATCGCCGACTACTTCGTCTCGGTCGGCCTGGCGGTGCTCGCCTTCAACCTGCTCAGCCTCGCCATCGGGTACGGGGTGCCGCGCCTCGCCGGTGTCGATCGGAGCGCCGCGACGGCCGCCGGTTTCGAGATCGGCATCCACAACAGCACCCTGGCCATCACCATCGCGCTCAGCCCGGCGCTGCTCAACAGCACCCAGATGGCGATCCCGGGCGCCGTCTACGGCATCGTCATGTTCTTCACCGCGGCGGCCTTCGGCGTCCTGGTGACCCGCGTCGGCGCCCGGTCCGCCACCGCAGTGACGCCCTGACGGCTGACGACGCCCTGGCACCGTCGAGGGTGCCAGGGCGCGGAAACGCTCAGCCGACCTGGTTGTTGTCCTTCTGCGCGCCCCAACCGTGCCAGCGGTCGATCTCGATCAGGGCACTGACCCGGGCCCGCTCCCGGCGTGGGTACGCGTTGCCCGTGTAGTGCTTCGACAACCGGTCGATGTCCGCCAGGCCCTCGTCGGGGCGCAGCTCGGCGACGTGCCCGATGATGCTGACGTGGGTGTACCAGCCGGCCTCGTCGAGCACTGTGAGGGACACCCGGGGGTCGTTGCGGACATGCTCCAGCCGGCGGCGGCTCTCGTCCATGTTCACCAGGATCCGGCCGTCCTCCCACAGGTACCAGGTGGCGGCGGACACCGGCTGGCCACCGTTGCGCAGGGTGGTCATGACGGCGGGGTTCGGCTTCTGGAGCATGGCGACCGCGGCCTCGGGAAGCGGTGGCTTGGACATGAAGTCTCCTCGTCGCGACAACGTTTACCCCTGCACGTTACGCACCCGCCCGCCCGGATCATGGTGCTACAGGTACATCGCGCGTTCAGCCGAGCCAGCGGCCGTCCCGCATGAGGACGCGTCCCTTCAGCTCGTTCGCCTCCCGCCAGGCCTGGATGCGCTGCGGTCGGATCAGAAAGTAC
This sequence comes from Micromonospora sp. NPDC048947, assembly GCF_040649495.1. Taxonomy (NCBI): domain Bacteria; kingdom Bacillati; phylum Actinomycetota; class Actinomycetes; order Micromonosporales; family Micromonosporaceae; genus Micromonospora; species Micromonospora sp. NPDC048947. The sequence goes on along the minus strand of NZ_JBEZFO010000001.1, from coordinate 385,081 downwards.
TGGTAGGGCTCGTCGAGACCGCTCGGGTCGAAGCCCGTCTTCGTCGCGAACGCAGCACCCGTCTGCGGGCCGAGGTCGGCGATGTCCACCGGCTCGGCGGTGCCGTCGACGATGACGACGTCGCGCGTCGGCCCGAGGCTGAGTCGTACCCGGCCATCAGCCACTAGGTTGCGGCCGGTGATCGAGGCGCGCGGCGTTGAGACGAGGAACGCGGCCCCGTCCCAGAGGAACGACAGTGGGATGAGGTGTACGCCCCCGGGGGAACCCGCCGTCGCGACCCAGAGGTCGATGTCGCTCTCCAGTCTGGCGCGAGTGTCCCGAAGCCTCTGCTCAAGCCCACGCGGCGGAACTTCCGTCATGCTTCCTCCAGTTACTTCGCGGTGGCCAGCGATGAGGCTTCCCAGGCGAAGCCGTCCGGGTCGGTGAAATGCCCGCCGTTGTCCAGACCGAAGGCGGCGGTGTGGAAGCGCTGGGTGGCCGTCGGGTCGGCCACGTCGAGGGTGACGGATGCGATCGATGTCATGGCGATGACGCTATTTGCGGTCGGGTGACCGGTGCTTCTTGATTTCTGACCGGTCTCGCCAGCTCTCCCGAACGGCGCAGATCGAGGACCGGACGGCTCAGCGAAGCTCTTGGATACGGACCAGGTTGCCGGCGGGATCGCGGAAGGCGCAGTCGCGGATGCCGTACGGCTGCTCGGTCGGCTCCTGGACGACCTCGGCGTCGCCGGCCTGCACCTTCTCAAAGGTGGTGTCGAGGTCCCGCGTGGCCAGCAGGATCCAGCCGTAGGTGCCCTTGGCCATCATCTCGGTGATGGTGCGGCGCTCGTCCTCGGTCGCCCCGGGGTCAGCGGCCGGCGGCGCCAGGAGGATGGACGTGCCGGGCTGGTCGACGGGGCCGACCGTGATCCAACGCATCGCGCCCTGACCGACGTCGCTACGGACCTCGAAGCCGAGGGCGTCGCGGTAGAAGGCCAGGGAGGCGTCCGGGTCGGTGTGCGGCAGGGAGCACGTGTGAATCGTGATATCCATGTCGATCATGCTAGGGCTAACGCCGTACCCGCGTGTGCGTCCCCGTTTGCCCCCGGCGAAGATGTGGTCATGAGCGAATCCGCACTGCCCAGGCGTGTCGTCGTCACCGGTGCCACCGGCAAGCTCGGCCGTGCCGTGGTCGCCCACCTGCGCGCCGTGGGCGTCGACGTGCTGGCGGTGGACCGTGCCGGTGGCCGCGACCCGCGCGACGTCAACGGCGAGTTCCTGCTGGTCGACCTGACCGACTACGGGCAGGTGGTGGAGGCGTTCACCGGGGGCGCCGACGAACACGCGGGCGGCGTCGACGCGGTAGTGCACCTCGCGGCGGTCCCGGCCCCGGGGCTGATGTCGAACGCGACCACCTTCGCGAACAACTCCGCCGCCACGTACAACGTGTTCGCCGCGGCCCGGGCGGCCGGGATCAAGCGGGTCGTCTGGGCGTCGAGCGAGACGGTGCTCGGGCTGCCGTTCGACACCCCGCCGCCGTACGCGCCGGTCGACGAGGAGTACGCGCCCCGACCCGAGTCGACGTACTCGCTGAACAAGGCCCTGGAGGAGGAGATGGCCCGGCACTTCTGCCGGTGGGACCCGGACCTGGTCATGGTGGGGCTGCGCTTCTCCAACGTGATGGACGTCGAGGACTACGCGCCGTTCCCCTCGTTCGACGCCGACCCGCAGTTGCGCCGGTGGAACCTGTGGGGCTACATCGACGCCCGCGACGGTGCCCAGGCGGTCGAGCGCGCCCTCGCCCACGACCAGCCCGGTGCCGACGTCTTCGTCATCGCCAACGCCGACACCGTCATGAGCAGGTCCAGCGCCAGCCTGATGGCCGAGGTCTACCCGGGTGTCGAGATCCGCAAGGAGTTGGGTGAGCACGAGACGCTGCTCAGCATCGACAAGGCCCGCCGGGTGCTGGGGTACGAGCCGCAGCACTCCTGGCGGGACCACGTCGACGTGCTGTAGGTCAGCGCGCCGCCTGGTAGGCGCGGCCGACGGTGGTGGCGGTGCTGCCGGTGCGGAACAGCCCGGTCTGGTCCTTGTCGGTGGCGGGCAGGCCGAACCACGCGTACCGCTGTAGCCAGGACAGCCCACCCAGCATCCGGGTCGCCGCGGTGAGGAAGGCGGCCTGCTGTGCCTGGGTGGGGAAGCGGACGCCGTTGGAGAAGTCGATCAGGGCGAACTCGGTGAGCCAGATCGGCAGCTGGTACCTGTCGTGCACGGCCTGCAGGTACGACCTGAGCTGGTTGACCGCGTTGGCGGTGGTGAAGTCGCCGCCGTACCAGTGCAGGGCGATGAAGTCGACGCGGTAGCCGCGCTGTTTCGCCCCGGCCATGAACCGGTCCAGCCACTCGCCCGGTCGGTCGCCGCCCCAGGCCACCGCCGGGCTGCCCAGCGGAAGACCGGTGGCCTGCAACTGCGGCCACAGCTCCAACGCCTGCTCGACTGTCATCTCAGCCTGACCCTTCAGGTCCGGCTCGTTGAACCCGAGCAGGTGGCGGCCGTTCTTCCTGGCCTGTTGCAGGTTGGTGGCGGTGACGCTCTTCGCCCCCCAGATCATCGGGACGAACTCGGCGCCCTTCGGGCTGGTGACGCCCGAATGGGCCACGTCCCAGGTGTAGTACCAACTCGCCCCGGAGTTGGCCAGCGCCTGACTGACGCCGTCGAAGGTCCACACCCCGACGCCCTTGCGCTTCGAGGTCACCGCCGGGGCCGCCGGGGCGACCGGACGCGCCGTCGTCGGCTTCGCGGTAGGCGTCGGCGTCGGCGTCGGGGTCGCCCCCGCCGGGCTCGTCGTGGGGGCGGGCGTGGTCGCGCCGGGTGTGCCCGGCAGTGGGCTCGCGGGCGGGGGCGCGTCGAGCGCCTGCGTCGCCGCCGGGGCGGGCGTCGGCGCGGTCGGCTGCACCACGACGACCACACCGGTCACCAGTACGGCGACCGCGGCGGCCACGACGAGCGGCCACAGCAGTCGCCGCGCACCGATCGGGAGGCGGCCGAGCATCCCGCGTCGGGGTTCCGCGTGGACGCCTCGGTTTCCCCTTGCGGCGTCCGCTTCACCCTGGCCGGTTGCGCGCATCGTCTCGACTCCCTCACCTGGTCGTACCGCTACCTGATGCAGGCGATGACGGAAGATCGCCATCTGCCTCCCCTCAGGAGACTGGCCGACCGGGCCGGGATAACGATTTCCGGAGCTGATGTTGGCCGTCGGTCACCGCCTGATCCTCCGACGGCGCCAACCGGCGCTGCTGGTTGTCACCAGCCGGCCTGTGCGGTCAGGGTCTGTCGCAGGTACGTCTTCGGCCTGGACCCCACTGTCGAGCCGACCACCTCGCCCTGACGGAACACCAGCAGCGTCGGCAGGGACATCACCCGGTAGCTACGGGTCGCTCTCGGGTTCTCGTCGGAGTTGAGCTTCGCCACGACCATCCGGTCACCGAACTCCTGGGCCAGTTCGACGAGGCTCCTCTCGATGGCCTTGCAGGGCGGGCACCAGTCCGCCCAGAAATCGACGACCACGGGCCGGTCGCTGGCCAGCACCAGCTCCGTGAACGTGTCGTCGGTGACAGTGACCAGCGAGCCTACTTCTGCCTTCGGAGGCATGTTTTCTCCCGAGGTGCGATCGCGTGGGTGAGTTGACTGTGCAGTTGCTCCCGCACCGCGCCGAGCCGGTCGATGACGACGTCGACCTCGGCGATCTTGCGCCGCAGCACCACCACCGAGTCCGGGCAGACGTCGCCGGAGGTGTTGCCGGCCCGCAGGCAGGCGACGAACGGGCGGACATCGTCGAGGCCGAAACCGACGTCGAGCAGCGCCCGTATCTCCCGCACGACGCGTAGCTCCGTCTCGTCATAGACGCGGTAGCCGTTGGCGGAGCGCTGCGCCCGTACCAATCCGTGCGCCTCGTAGTAGCGCAGCGTGCGAGGGCTCGTGCCGGCCCGTTCAGCCAGCTCGCCAATGAGCATCCGACCTCCTCCATCGGCCCGTCGCGACAACGCTAAACCTTGTCGTCAGCGTCAAGGCAAGGACCGGGCGAGGCGCGGTAGCTGGCAGAAGTCAGCGGCGCAGGGTCGTCGACGGCGACTCGCCGAACCGGCTCCGATACTCGGTCGCGAACCGGCCGAGGTGCACGAAGCCGTGTCGCAGGGCGACCGTCGTCACGGACACCCCCGGCGCGGCCGAGCGGAGCGTGCGGTGCGCCGCGTCGAGCCGGCAGGCCCGCAGGTACGCGGTAGGGGTGGTCTGCAACTCGCGGCGGAAACAGTCCTGCAGCGTTCGTACGCTCACCCGTAGCGCCTCGGCGACGTCACCGACGGTCAGCGCTTCGCCGTGGTGTTCGGAGATCAGGGCGCAGGCCCGCCGGACGAGACGCCCGGGGTGGGCGTGCTGGCCCGGCTCGGCCAGGAGGTGGGAGTGGCTGTGCCGATGGGCCAGCAACAGCTTGCCGATCAGTGCCTGTTCGAAACGGGCGGCCACCTGCGGGTGGTCGAACAGGGACGCGTCCGCCGGTTGGGACAGCTCGTCGGCGAGGAACGCCACCCCGCGCGCCCACGCCTGCGCGGTCGGCGTGGTCATGAGCATGCCGACGTCGAGGCGGACCGGGTCGTCCACCGGGTGGCCCAGCAGGCGGGCGAGTTCACGGTCGACGGCGCGCCGGTCGGCGTAGAAGATCCGGTGGGGCGATCCCTCGGACCACCGCATGTCCGAGGAGTCGTACGGGGACAGCACCGAGGCGACGTCCGGGGTCGAGGTCACCGTCTGACCGGCGTGCCGGACCATTGTGCTGCCGGCGCTGGGGATCTGAACGAGGTAGAAGGTCTCCAGCGCGGGCGGTTGGATGCGCACCGCCTGCCCGTAGTCCAGGTCGATGACGCCCACCCCGCCCGCCCGACGAGCCGCCATCCGCAGTCGCACGGCGTGCACGCCCGCCTGCGGGGTGAGCCGGTGTGGACAGAAGACCCGACCCACCTCGGCGCGAGCCTGGTCGACGTCGTCCGTCCGGACCGTCACCGCATCCATCCGACACCTCCCGGGCGTCCCGTCGCGCTGACCGTAAGGCGTGACCGGCCCGGACCCGACCCGAAAGCCGCCGACCCGACAGGAAATGGGTCCGGCCGCGTACTGCGGACAGCGCCCGCGCCGCGCGGATAGCGACCTTCCCGATCCGCTCGCTAGCGTGCGACCACCGCGGGCGGTCAGCGCCGGCACGGTTCGTACGTCCTTCGGAGGAGATCATGAGGATTGCCGTCGTCGGTGCCGGATTCGCCGGTGTGAGCGCAGCGAAGGTGCTGCGGCAGAGCGGGTTCGACGTCACAGTGTTCGAGCGCGCGCCAGACGTCGGTGGGGTGTGGAGTCGTACCCGCCGATACCCCGGCCTGCACACCCAGAACGACAAGGGCACCTACCACCTCTCCGACCTGCCGATGCCCGCCGACTACCCGCAGTGGCCGTCGGGAGAGCAGGTCCAGCGGTACCTGGAGAGCTACGTGGAGAAGTTCGACCTGGCCGGCGCGCTGCGCCTGTCCACGGAGGTCGCCTCGGCCGAGCTTGTCAACGACGAGACCGGGTGGCTGGTCACCTCGCGGCCGGCGGGCGCGCAGGCCCCGCTGACAGTGGAACGGTACGACCACCTGATCGTGGCCAACGGCATCTTCTCCGACCCGTTCGTCCCGTCCTTCGACGGGCACGCGAGCTTCACCGAAGCCGGTGGGCGCGTCCTGGCGACGGGGGAGTTCCACGACCTCGAGGCGGCCCGAGGTAAGAACGTCCTCGTGGTCGGGTACGGCAAGTCGTCCTGCGACGTGGCGGTCCCGGTGAGCGAGGTGGCCGCCCAGACCCACGTGGTGGCACGCGAGCTGCTCTGGAAGATGCCCCGCAAGCTCGGCGGTGCGCTCAACTACAAGTACCTGCTGCTCACCCGGATGGGTGAGGCGCTCTTCCGCTACCTGCACCTGAGGGGCTTCGAGCGGTTCCTGCACGGCCCGGGGAACGGTCTGCGCCGACGCATGGTCGACAGCGTCGGCGCTGTCGCGACCCGGCAGTTCAAGCTGCGCGAGCTGGGTCTCGTGCCCAAGGGCAGCTTCGAGGACATCGCCCGCAGCACTGTCAGCCTCGGCACCGAGGGCTTCTTCGAGCGGGTCACCGACGGCCGCATCGCCGTGCACCGGGAACAGGTGATCACCGAGTTGCTTGTCGACGGTGGCCGACCCGCCGCCCGCCTGGCCGACGGCACTGTGCTCCCCGCCGACCTGGTGATCTGTGGCACCGGCTTCCGCCAGCACGTGCCGTTCTTCGACGACGCGTTGCACGCCCGGCTCCAGGACGACGCCGGTAACTTCATGCTCTACCGGCAGATCCTGCCGATCGGCGTGCCGCGGCTGACGTTCGCCGGCTACAACTCGTCGTTCTTCAGCCCGCTCAGCGCGGAGATGGCGGCGGTCTGGACGGCCGCGTACCTGCGGGGTGGGATCACGCTGCCGACCGAGGTTCGGATGCGCGACGAGGTGCGCGCCCGGCTGTTCTGGATGGCGACGCGCACCAACGGGCGGCACGCGCGCGGCACGAACATCATCCCGTTCTCGATGCACAACGTCGACGAGGTGCTCGACGAGTTGGGGCTCAACGTCGGCCCGTTGACCCGTGCCCGGCAGTGGCTGTTCCCCGTCGACCCGGGCTCGTACCGCAGGGTGACGGCACAGATGATCCGGCGTACCGCCGACCCGGTATCCGCCATCAGCGACGGGAGTCCGATAAAGATGGATAAAATACGTAGATAGCGGATCAGGCGGACCGGCAGGCGAGGGAGGCTCGGGGACGATGGCAGGCCATCAGGGTCACCAGCATGGGCTGCCCGTGCCGGCGGCCCTTGCCGGCTGAGCTGTCTCGACGTCCGTGCTGAGGCGCGCCGAGCTCTTCCGTGGCCTCGGGGACAGCAGGAGCCCGAGCTCGGCGACCGTCCTGGAACTACTGTTCGACATCGTCTACGTCTTCGCACTGGCCCGCCTCGCCGGGCGGGTCGCTGACGACCTGACCATTGTCCGGCACACCCTGCTGTCCGAGGCGGGCCAGACCGTCCTGTTCTTCACGGCGCTGTGGATGATCTGGTCGCTCAACGCCCTGCTGTCCAGCACCTACGACCCTCGCCGTCCCGAAATCCAGGCATTCCTGCTGGTGACGATGTTCGGCACCCTGGTGTTGGCTGTCACGTTGCCGCAGGCGTTCGGGCAACGTGGCGTGATCTTCGCCTGCACCTACGTGGTCATTCAGGTCGGCCGACCGCTCTTCCTGGCGTTCGCCCTGCGGGGCCACGCGGTGCACACGTTCTCGCTCCGGGTGCTGACCTGGCACGTGGCGTCCGGCGTGCTCTGGATCAGCGGTGGCATCAGCGGGGGTCTCGGTCGAGGCGTCTTCTGGACCATCGCGCTCGCCATCGAGATGATCGGCGCCGCCACCACCTACCCGCTGCCCCGGATGGGCGGGCCGCAGCTTACCTCCCTGGGAGTCAGCGTCTCGCAGGCGCATCTCGCCGAGCGGTACAACCAGTTCTTCATGATCGCTCTCGCCGAGGTGGTGCTCGAAGCCGGCGCCGCGGTCAGCTTCCCGGGCTTCACCACCGAGGGAACCATCGCCCTCGTCGCCTCGTTCGTGACTGTCGTCTCGTTCTGGCGGATCTACTTCTACCACGTCAGATCCGGCCATGCCTCCACCCCGAGCGGGGAGGGGATCCAGCTGTCGCGGTGGGCGAGCTACAGCCTGCTGCTGATCGTCGGCGGCATCATCTGCACCGCCGTCGGCTTCGGCCAGGTCATCGAGGATCCACACCCGCCGATCGACTGGGCTCTGGTGGCCATCATCTTCGGCGGTCCGGTGCTGTTCCTGGTCGGGCGGAGCACCCTGGAGCGGGAGAGCCGAACCGCGCCACGGTGTCGGGCGCTGTACTACGGCGTGGTGGCGCTGGTCGTGACGGCCCCGGCGATGGTGCTGCTCCCGCCGGTCGCCGTGGCGGCCGTCGCGGCGGTGCTCCTGGCCGGCATAACCCTGTACGACCAGCGAGCCCACAAGCGTGGGGCGGAGACCAACCCGACGCTGTGACGGAGCATTGCGGGCCGACGACTCCTGCGCGTATGGTCATTCGGCACGCCGTCGAGCTGGAAGGAGGTCAGAACAATGTCCGATGTTCTGCGCCCCCTCCGCGCTCCGGCGTCCGCGCGGATCTGACCCGGGGCGCGCGCTTCCCGGAGGACCAACCCATGACTGATCTGGTCATTCGTCCGCTCGTCGCGGGCGAGGAAAACCTGTTCGACTCCATGCCTGATCCGCTGCCCCAACTGCGCCAGGTCGCGTACGCCGACGGAATCGCCGGCGGCGGCTACCGCCCCGAGAACACCTGGGTCGCGCTGCGCGCCGGCCGGTTGGTGGGCCGGGCCGCCTGGCTCCGTCCGCCGGGCGCCGTCGGTGCCCCCTGGTTGGACCGGTTCGATCTGGACGCCGAACCGGAGGTGGGCGCCGAGCTGCTACGCGCCGCCCACGAGGCGCTCGGTGGTCCCGGTCTGTACTACGCCGCGCTGCCGGCACACTGGCGGCGTCGGCCCGAGGTGCTGGCCGTGGTGCAGGCGCCCATGGAGGCCGCCCGGCTCGCCGGGCTGGTCGAGCGGGGGGAGCGGCTCCGCTGTTCCTGGACGGGCACCCCACTGCCGGCATCCTCCGGGCGGTACGACTTCCGCGCGCCCGTCGACGTGGCGGAGATCAAGGCCCTGGTCGCGAGGGTCGCCGAGCCGGACGTGCTGACCGGCGTCGAGATCGCGCGGGTGGTCGGCGGCGTGGATCTCGCCACCGACCCGCTGGCCTGGTTGGGCGAGAACACCGAGGGGTGGCGCATCGCCCTGGCGGCCGGCGACCCGGTCGGGCTGGTCGGCACGGCCGGAGACGCCTGCTACCCCCTGCTCGCCTATCTCGGCCTCCTCGACGAGGCGGCCCGACCCGAACTGCTGGCCGAGGCGGTCCGGGTGCTGGCCGCCGGCGGTGCCCGTGAGGTCATCGCCGACGTGGAATCCCACCGGGTGACGGTGCTGGCGGAGTTGGAGCGGACCGGCTTTCGACAATTGCGGTCCCGGGTCGTCTTCGCGCCGCCGAACAGCCAGGAATAGCTGACCGGGTGCGCCCGGTCACCCGGGCGCACCCCCTCAGCCAGCGCCGGGCGCGGCCCCTGTCAGCATCTGACCATGCCGGAGATCATCGCGCTCCTCGTCGGCGGGTTGGCGCTCGTCGGGGCAGCGATCGCCGGCCTCTACCTCTGGCCGGTGGGCCGCCGCGGGCTACCTGTCGCGCCGCCCCGACCGCCCGACTTCGACACCGCCACCCGTGCCGCCGCGGCCGTCATCGCCGCCGAGACGGCCGACCCGGAGGTGCGGCCTGAGTCGCGCAGCCGGCTGCTGAGCCACGGCTCCCGTACCGGCCGAGCCGTGCTGCTGTTGCACGGATACACCCTCGCGCCCGAGCAGTACGCGGGGTTGGCCGAGGAGTTCTTCGACAGTGGATACAACGTCTGGATCCCCCGGGCGCCCCAGCACGGGACCGTCGACCGGCGGGCCCACCACCGGGTCGAGGCCGGTGAGCTGACGACGTACGCCGCGCAGGGGTGGGCCGTCGCGGCTGCCCTCGGAGACGAGGTCGGCGTCGTGGGGATCTCCGGGGGCGCCGTGCTGGCCGCCTGGCTGGCCCAGGTGCCGGGCAACGTCGTACGGCATCTGCTGTTGCTGTCGCCGTTCTTCGGTCCGAACCCGCGACAGGCGCCGGCCTACGCCGTGAAGCCGCTCATCGTGCTGTACGGGCGTCGCGTTCTCCGGGACCGCGTCACGTCGCGCGGATACTCGCTCGCCGCCGTCACCCAGTACCTGACGATCGCCCGTACCCTGCCGAATCCGCCCCGACGGACCGGACTGCGGACCGCGGCGGTCGCGATCAGCCCGCTCGACGGCGTGGTGGACCTCAGGGCAGCGGTCGACGTGCCACGCCGGATCGCCGACGCGAACGCGATACCGCTGCGGGTGTGCACCCTGCCGGAGACGTTGGGCGTCGAACACAACACCCTCAACCTCGCCGCCCTGGGTGCCGACGGCGACGAGTGGCGCCGACGATACGTCGCGCTCTACGAGGGTGAGCCAGCGCCGACGACCGACGCGCCGACCCACAGATAGCCCTTTCCCCGCCCCGCCCCCGCCGATCTTGCGCTTGTGGTTGTCGACATGGGTGTGATGCCCCTTATGTCGGGACAGTAAGTGCAAGATCGCGGCGCAGGGGGGCGGGGGTAGGGCGGTCTTGCTTGGCGAGGTTCTACTTGCCGTTGAACACCGGAGGGGCGTAGCCGGCCGGCTTGTCGCCGATGCCGAGGCCGGGGCTCACCACCCAGGACTGGTACTGCGGCGTGAACATGGAGTAGAGCAGCGGTACCTTCGGGGCGCTCGCCTCGTCGAGCCGGCGGCGGGCGTCGGCCGGGATCTCGAAGTCGAGCGCACCGAGGTTGCCGGCGAGCTGTTCGGGGCTGCTCGCTCCGATCACCACCGAACCGACGGCGGGCTGGGTGGCCACCCAGTTGATCGCCACTTGCGCCATGCTGCGTCCCACCTCGGCGGCCACGCTTTCCAGCGCCTCGATCACCTGCCAGTCGCCGGGGCTGATCTCCCGACCCGCGGCGTCGGGGTTCGTCAACCGGCCGGTCCCGCTCATACCCTCGCCGGTCCGCCGGTACTTGCCGCTGAGCAGACCACCGCCGATCGGGCTCCACGCGGTGAGCCCCATGCCCAGGGTCTGGGCCATCGTCACGTGCTCCGCCTCGATGCCCCGCGCGACCAGGGAGTACGGCAGCTGCACGTTGATCATTGGGGCCAGGCCGTGCGCCTCGGCGTAGCTCTGCGCGCGGGCCGCGTACCAGGCCGGTACGTCGGAGAGCCCGGCGTACCGGATCTTGCCGGAGCGCACCAGGTCGTCGAGGGTGTGCACGACCTCCTCGACCGGGGTGATCCGGTCCCAGGTGTGCAGCAGGTACAGGTCGATGTAGTCGGTGCCGAGCCGGCGCAGCGACGCCTCCACGGCCCGCATGATGTGCTTGCGGCCGTTGCCGCTGGCGTTCGGGTCGGACGGGTCGACGGTGTTGGTGAACTTGCTGGTGAGTACGAGCCGTTCGCGGACGCCGGCCCGGTCGATCAGGCGGCCGAGGATCTTCTCGCTCTCGCCGGCGGTGTAGAAGTCCGCCGTGTCGATGAAGTTCCCGCCCGCCTCCAGATACTGGCGGAAGATCGGCTCTGACTCCTCCTCGGTCTTGCCGTACGCGGCGTGGAACCCGTCGACGCCGAAGTTCATGGTGCCCAGCGCCAGCCGGCTCACCCGCAGACCGGACCGCCCGAGCAGGTAGTAGTGGTTCACGGTGGTGCCCTCCCGATTGTGGTGTCGGCCCTTTGCGGACCGCGCGTTCCAGACCTTTGCTCGGCAAAAATGGACCTGCAAGTCCAAAACCCGGCGTAGGGTTGGACCCCCAGGGCCAGAACAGGAGTTCTCATGACACGGGCGTTGACTCGCAAGGGCGAGGCGACCCGGGCGCGGATCGTCGCCGGTGCGGCCGCCGAGATCCGTGAGCGCGGCGTCGACGAGGTCCGCCTCGAGGACGTGATGGCCCACACCGGCACCAGCAAGGGCCAGCTCTTCCACTACTTCCCCGACGGGAAGGAGGGGTTGCTGCTCGCGGTGGCCCAGCACGAGGCCGACCAGGTCCTGCTCGACCAGGAGCCGATGCTCAGCAACCTGACGTCCTGGCCGGCTTGGTTGGCGTGGCGCGAGCGGCTGATCGAGCGTTACCGCGCGCAGGGGGTGAAATGCCCGCTCAACGGTCTTCTCGGCCAGACCGGGCGGCGGGCGCCGGGCGCGCAGGCAATCGTGACCGGGCTCATGTGGCGCTGGCAGAGTGCGATCGTCGACGGCATCCGGCACATGCAGTCGACCGGGGACATCGCCTCGGAGGTGGACGCCGACCGCTCCGCCGCGGCGCTGCTCGCCGGCATCCAGGGCGGCGTGCTCCTGCTGCTCTCCACCGGGAAGACCGACCACCTCGAAGCCGTCCTCGACCTCACCATCGACTCGCTGCGGGCCGGTGCCCGAACGGCCTGACCGTGTCAGGATCTGCTCGTCTGGCCGTACCGGTCACAGTCGGAGAGAGGCGGTCGGTCATGTCGGCAGGGACGGCGGCGGCACTGGTGGGCGGCGGAGTCGTGATCTTCGCCGGTCTGCTGTTGGTGATCATCGGCGTGCTGGGGCGTCGCGCTCGGGCCGGGCGACTGGCAGGCCGATACACGTCCCGCCGGGGCAACTCGTCGGACAACAGCTCGTCGAGCATGGGCGGGAGCTGAACCGAAGCCAGCGACGCCGAGTTATTCTTGCGCCCGAGTTGTCGGAGATCGGAGCAGGCGTGGCAGGTGACGACGACATCTCCGGGTGAGCACCCGGACCGGCCGCCGACGGGCGCGTGATCGCGCCTTTGTCGCCGCGGCCTCCGTCGTCATGTCCTGCTCCGCCGGGGTGCCGGTGTGCGCCCCGGATCGTCCTTCTCCGAGGTTCCCCATGTCTGTTCGACCTGCTCTCATCGCCCATGACCTCGTGCGGGTCCGCGGCGACCGCCGGGTGCTCGACGGCGTTTCCCTGACCGCCGCACCCGGCCATCGGATCGGCCTGATCGGTGAGAACGGCACCGGCAAGACGACGCTGCTGCGGGTCCTGGCCGGCGTCGACGTACCCGACTCCGGCACCGTGACCCGCCCGCCGGACGTCGGCTTCCTGCACCAGGAGCTGCCCTTCCATCCATCCAGCACCATCGCCGCGGTCCTCGACGACGCGCTGTGCGAGGCCCGTGCCGACCTCGCCGAACTGGACCGGATCGGCGTCGCGCTCACCGACTCGCCGGAGGGCACCGAGCAGCACCACGGGCTGCTGGCTGCCTACGGTGAGGTTCTGGAACGGGCACAGGACCGCGACGCCTGGGACGCCGACCGGCGTGCCCGGACGGTCCTCGACGGCCTCGGCCTCGGCGGTCTGCCCCACGACCGGACGTTGGGCGCGCTCTCCGGCGGGCAACGCGGCCGGCTCGCCCTGGCGGCGGTGCTGATCCGCCGGCCGAGTGCGCTGCTGCTCGACGAGCCCACCAACCACCTCGACGACGCGGCGGCGGCGTTCTGCGAGGACCAGCTCCGCGCCATGCCGGGGGTGGTCGTGGTGGCCAGTCACGACCGGGCGTTCCTGGACGCGGTCTGCACCGATCTCATCGACCTGGACCCGGCGGTCGAGGGGCCGGTCCGTTTCGGCGGCGGCTACACCGCGTACCTGACGGCGAAGCGCGCCGAGGCGCAACGGTGGCGTCGGCGCTACGACGACGAGCAGGCGCTCCTCGCCGACCTGCGCGAGGCCGCCGCCGTGACCGGGCACCAGGTCGCCCACGGCCGGGGCCCGCGTGACAGCGAGAAGATGGGGTACGGCCACACCGCCGGCCGCGTTCAGAACCAGATCTCCCGTCGCGTCCGCGACGCCGTCCGTCGACTGGAGACGATCGAGCGCGACCCCGTTCCGGTGCCGCCGGATCCGTTGCGCTTCCACGCGTCGGCGCTCGCCGTCGGGGACAGTGACGGGGCCATCGTCACTGTGGACCGGCTGGAGGTTCCCGGCCGACTGCGGGTCGCGCACCTGGAGATCAGGTCCCGCGACCGGCTGTTGGTGACCGGCCCCAACGGCACGGGCAAGTCGACCCTGCTCGCCGTGCTCGCCGGCCACCTGGCCGGTGCCGGAGCGCTCTGGCGGCGACCGGAGCTGCGGGTCGGCCTGCTCGCCCAGGACACCGTCTTCGCTGATGCGCGGCGCACGGCCAGGCAGGTCTTCGACGCGGCCGTCGGCGTGGAGCGGGCTGCTGTCGTACCGCTGTCGTCTCTCGGGCTGCTCGCCCCGGCGGACCTCGACCGCCCGGTGGCCGACCTGTCGGTGGGACAGCGCCGACGGCTCGCCCTGGCGGTGCTCGTCGCCGATCCGCCGGAGCTGCTCCTGCTCGACGAGCCCACCAACCACCTGTCGCCGACGCTGAGCGACGAACTGGAGGACGCCCTGGGCACCGGCCCGGGCGCCGTCGTGGTGGCCAGCCACGACCGCAGACTCCGCTCCCGCTGGCCATCCCGACACTTCCCCCTCCCCCTCACCCCCCTGCTCTGACGGTTGATCATGAAGTTATTGCCCTCCGCGGCGGCGTGTCGTGGCAATAACTTCATGATCAACGGGGTGTGCGTGGGGTGGTTGGAAACGTTTTCGTAACGGGGGGTTGACCTCTCTGGCGCTTGCGGAGCAGACTCCCCGGAAACGTTTACAGCTATCGGGTGGAGGTGCCGGACGTGGGTCGTAAACGTTTACAGGAACCGGCGGACGGTCGGCCCACGGTGCACACCGTCGCCGCCCGCGCCGGCGTCTCCATCGCGTCCGCCTCGCGGGTGCTCAACGGCGTCGGCGGCAGCCCCGAGACGATCCGCAAGGTTCGCGAGGCGGCGGCCGAGGTCGGCTACGTGCCCAACGCGATCGCCCGGTCGTTGCAGTCCCAGCGCACCGGTCTCGTCGCGCTCGCTGTGGAGGACATCGGCAACCCGGTCTACGTGGAGATGATGCGGGCCATCGAGGCAGTTGTCGCGTCCTCCGGGCGGCAACTGCTGGTGCACGCCACCGGTGGGCGGATCGACAACGAGACCGCCCTGCTGCGTCGGCTGGCCAACCGTTACGTGGACGGCATGATCGTCTCGCCGATCCGGGTCACCGACGACCACCTCACCGCGCTGGTGGACAGTCCGGTGCCGGTGGTGGTCGTCGGCCAGCTCGGCGCGGACGCCCCGATCGACAACGTGCGTACCGACTCACGGCACGGTGTGGCGCTGGCCGTGGACCATCTCGTCGCCACCGGCCGCCGGCGGATCGGCTTCGTCAACGGCCCGCTCGACACCGTCCCGGGCGCCGCCCGCGACGCCGGATTCCGGGCGGCCCTGGCCGGACACGGCATCCCGCTCGACGCCGCGCTGATCGAGGTCGGCGACTTCCAGTACGCCGCCGGCCGCGCCGCCACCGAGCGGCTGCTCGCCCGCGCCGACCCGGATGCCCTGGTCTGCGCCAATGACCTCATCGCGGTTGGCGCGCTGCACGCCCTGCTGGTCGCCGGTCGCCGGGTGCCGCAGGACGTGGCACTGGTCGGCATGGACGACACCGAACTGGCCCGGATGATGTTTCCCCAGCTCTCCAGCGTCTCGCTCGGCTCGGCCGAGCGTGGTCGCCGAGCCGCCGAACTGCTTCTGCAACGCATTGCCGACGCCACACTGCCGCCGCGACGCGAGCAGGTGCCGCCGAACCTCGTCGTCCGCGCGTCCAGCGCGGCGACTGTGCCGGCCCCTCGACCCGCCGCCGGCCCACCGACCACCCACCCGTCCAGCGAAGGGGTGACCGCATGACCACCCTGGCCGAGCGGCCGGACGTCGAGCGGGCCGAGCCGGCCCGCCGGCGCAACCGGTTCCGCTCCGACCGCACCACCATCTATCTTCTGTTGCTGCCGTCGCTGCTGCCGATCGTGGTGCTGTCGGTGTTCCCGCTGCTGCGCGGCATCTACCTCGGCTTCACCGACGCCCGCGCCGGGCGCAACGTCGAGGTCAGCTTCACCGGCCTGGCCAACTACCGGGAACTCCTCGGCGACGAGCTGTTCTGGAACTCGTTCAAGATCGGCCTGCTCTGGGCGGTCGGGGTGACGGTGTTGCAGTTCCTGCTCGCCCTCGGGCTGGCGCTTCTGCTCAACCAGCAACTGCGGTTCCGAGGTGTGGCGCGGGTGCTGGCCGTCGTGCCGTGGGCGATGCCGCCCGTCGTGGTCGGCATCCTGTGGAAGCTCGTCTACCACCCCGACGCCGGCCTGATCAACGAGTTCTTCCACCGCATCGGCGCTGACGGACTGCGGACGAACTGGCTGGGCGACTTCAGCACCGCCCTGCCTGCGGTGATCATCGTCGGGGTCTGGGCGGGCATGCCGCAGACCACAGTCGTCCTGCTCGCCGGCCTGCAGGGCGTGGGTCGCGAGCTGCACGAGGCGGCGGCGGTGGACGGGGCGAGCACCTGGCACCGGTTCCGGCACGTCACGCTGCCCGCGCTGGCGCCGGTGATCGTGGCGATCACCTCGCTGGACTTCATCTGGAACTTCAACTCGTTCGGCCTGGTCTACGTGCTCACCGCCGGTGGACCGGGCGGCAAGACGATGCTGCCGATGCTCTTCGCGTACGAGGAGGCGTTCCGCTACGGCAACTACGGCTACGCGGCGGCGCTCGGCAACGTCATGGTCGTGATCATCATCGCGCTGCTCGCTGTCTATCTCCGTCGCCGGCTCAGGGAGGCGAACTGACATGTTCGGAAAACCGAGCCGCACGAGCCGGACGCTTCAGTACCTGGCGCTCGCCGGTTACCTGATCTTCCTCGGGTTCCCGCTGGTCTGGCTGCTCTCCACGGCGTTCAAACCGCCGCGCGAGCTGGTACGCCTGCACCCGACGTTGATCCCGGACAACCCGACCCTGCAGAACTTCGTGCAGGCGTTCACCGAACAGGAGCTGGGTCGGGCGGCGCTCAACAGCCTCCAGGTCTCCCTCGCCTCGGCGGTGCTGACAGTGCTGGTCGCCATGCCGGCGTCGTACGCCCTCGCCCGGTTCCGCTCCAAGCTCGGCACCGCCGCGCTGGGCTGGGTGCTGTTGTCCCAGCTCTTCCCGTTCGTGCTGCTGATCATCCCGATCTTTCTGGTGCTGCGGCAGGTCGGCCTGGCCAACACGCACGCCGGGCTGGTGCTGATCTACGTGGTCTGGGCGCTGCCGTTCGCGCTGTGGATGTTGCAGGGCTTCGTCCGCAACATCCCGAGGGAGCTGGAGGAGGCCGCCTCGGTCGACGGCGCCACCCGGGTGCAGGTCCTGCGGCGGGTGGTCTTTCCGTTGCTCGCCCCGGGTCTGGTCGCGACCGCGCTGTTCTCCTTCATCTCGGCCTGGAACGAGTTCTTCTTCGCACTGGTGCTGATCAAGACCCCGGAGTTGGCCACCCTGCCGGTGGCGCTGGCCCGGTTCGTCGGCATCGAGGGCACCGCCCGGCTGGGACCCCTGGCCGCCGGCTCACTGCTGGCCACGCTGCCCAGCCTGATCTTCTTCGCGTTCATGCAGCGCCGGCTCTCGTCCGGGTCGCTCGCGGGCGCGGTCAAGGGCTGACCCGTCCCCCCAACCACCACCAAGGAGGTAACCCCCATGTTCCGTACCCGATTCCGTCGACTCGCGGCGGGCGCCGCGGTCGCGGTCATCGGCCTCGGCGCGCTCACCGCGTGCGGTGCCGGCGGCGACGACGAGGCCACCTCCGGCCCGGCCAAGCTGCGCTTCCTCAGCCTCGCCTGGCAGAAGGAGTCGTTGCAGGTCAACAAGGATCTGGTCGCCAAGTGGAACGCCGAGCACCCGGACATCCAGGTCGAGTACGTCCAGGGTGACTGGAACTCGGTGCACGACCAGCTGCTCACCTCGTTCGAGGGCGGCGACGCGCCGGACATCGTGCACTACGAGGCGTCCTCGATCGGCGAGTTCAGCAAGCAGGGCTACCTGGCCGACCTCTCCGACCTGGTCTCCGACGACCTGTTGGGCCAGATCGACAAGGGCATCTGGGACACCACCACCGTCGACGGCAAGGTCACCGGTGTGCCGTTCCTGCTGGAGTCGCAGGTCGTCATCGCCAACAAGAAGTTGCTCGACGCCGCCGGTGTCGCGGTGCCGCCGGCCGACGGCGGCTGGACCTGGGACGAGTTCCAGGCCAACGCGCAGAAGCTCACCAAGCCCGGCCAGTACGGCGCGGCCTGGGCGCTGAAGTCGCCGACCAACCGGGTCCTGAACCTGGCGCTCAACTACGACGGCAAATTCTTCTACGGCGACGGTGGCCGCACCGAGGTCAAGGTCGGCGACGCGGAGAAGGAGATCCCGAAGCGGATCCACGACATGCTCTACACCGCCAAGTCCGCCTCCCCGGAGGCGCTCGGCATGAGCGGCGCGGACACCCTGCCCGGCTTCTTCGGCGGCAAGTACGCGATGCTGCCCGGCTCGGTGTCGCTGCGCCAGCAGATGGTCGAGCAGGCGCCGGCCGGCTTCGAGTGGGTCACACTGCCCCCGATCAAGGGGCTCTCCAGCAAGCAGGCCGCCAACCCGCAGACGCTGTCCATCTCCGAGGACAGCAAGCACAAGAAGCAGGCCGCGCAGTTCCTGGAGTACTTCCTGAACCCGACCAACATGGCGGCCCTGGCCAAGGGCGACTGGTTGGTGCCGACCGGCAAGCAGGCCAACGAGGAACTGGTCAAGCTCACCGCCGGCAAGCAGGGCTGGGACGTCGCCGCGGACAGCGCCACGGACCTGACCGTCGCCCCGTTCCAGCAGGCCGACGGCTACCCGGAGTGGAAGACCAAGTACGCCACGCCGGCCCTCCAGCAGTACTTCGCCAACAAGATCACCCTCGATCAGCTCGGCACGCAGCTGGTCGACGGTGGCAAGCAGGTTCTGAGGTAACGACATGTCACTCTTGCTCGACACATCGGTCGGTTGCCTGGTCGGCGCCGCGGTCGGAGACGCCCTGGGTGGCGCCACCGAGACGGCGCTGCCCGAGCAGATCCGCACCCGCTTCGGCGGCTGGGTCGAGGGCATCGTGCCCCCGTACCACGCCGACTGGGCCACCGCGCGGCCCCTCGCGCCGTACCACAAGGGCGACGGGCACATCACCGACGACACGTTGATGACCCACGCCCTGGTCCGCGCGTACGCGGCCAAACGGGACCACCTCGACGCGTACGACGTGGTGGAGCTGCTGGTTCCCGACCTGATCGAGCGGGTGGTGTACATCCCCGACCTGGAGCGCGACGGGGTGACCTTCCACCGGCTCGCGGCCGCCGAGCGGTGGCTGGTCACCCGGCTGCACCACGCTCACGCGGACCCGCGCGAGGCCGGGGTCGGCAACATCGTCAACTGTGGCGCGGCCATGTACATGGCCCCGGTCGGCATCGTCAACGCCGGCGACCCGGCCGGGGCGTACGCCGAGGCGGTGGAGATCGCCGGCGCGCACCAGCACAGCTACGGTCGGGAGGCCGCCGCCGTGTTCGCGGCAGCGGTCGCGGCGGCCGCGACGCCCGGCGCGGGTGTCGAGGACGTCGTCGTGGCGGCGCTGGACCTGGCCCGCGACGGCACCCGCGCGGCCATCGACGCGGTGGTCGAGGAGGCCCGCGGCCACCACGACTGGAAGCAGGCCATCCCGGCGCTGCGGGCCGCCGTCGCCCCCTACGACACGGTGGGGGAGGAGTACCGCAGCCCCGGCCTCGGCGCGCGGCGGCCCAGCCGGCTGCACGCCATCGAGGAACTGCCGGTGGCTCTCGGCATGCTCGTGGTGGCCGGCGGCGACTTCCGGGCCGCGGTGCTCGGCTCGGTCAACTACGGCCGGGACGCCGACTCCACAGCCACCATGGCCGCCGCCATCGCCGGGGCGCTCGGTGGCGCCGACGCGGTGCCGGCGGAGTGGTCCGACGTTGTCGCCACCGCCTCCAGGACCGACCTTGTGGAGCCGGCCCGGGTCCTCGCGACGGTGGCCGGCGAGGTGTTCGAGCGCGACCAGGCCCGGTTCGCCCGCCGGGCGGAGCGGTTCGCCGGGCTGGCCGCCGGTGACACCCGGGGGGTTGGGGGCGAGACCCGGTGAGGATCACCTGGGTTCAGCCGGAGGACCTGCTGCCGCACGAGCTGGCGGCCAGCCGGGACGAGGGACGCGACGTCGCCGCGATCGCCCAGCGGTGGACGGCGGCCGGCGGGGACCTGACCCCACCGGTCAGCGGGGCGTCGGTGACCCCGGCATCGCCGCAGCTGCGGACCCTCGCCACGGAGCTGCTGGACGCCGCCGACGCGTTGCCCGCCCTCGACAGCGCCGACGAGGCCGACGACCTGGCCACGCTGCGCGCCGGATGGCCGACCACCTGGTCGCTGCCGACCGAGGCGGCGTACGACCGGCTGCACGGCGGGTGGCTCGGCCGGGCGGTCGGCTGCCTGCTCGGCAAGCCGGTGGAGAAGATTCCCCGCGAGGGCATCCGGGAGATCCTCACCGCGACCGACCGGTGGCCACTGCGCGACTGGTTCACAGCGAAGGGACTCCCGGCCGACGTGGCCGCCCGCTGGCCGTGGAACCGGCGCAGCGCGCCGACCAGCCTCGCCGAGAACATCGACGGGATGCCCGAGGACGACGACCTGAACTACGCGTTGCTGGCCCTGCGCGTGCTGGAGACGCACGGTCGGGGCTTCACCAGCGCCGACGTGGCGCAGGCGTGGCTGGACTGGCTGCCCGGCGGGCGGGTCTTCACCGCCGAGCGGGTGGCCTACCGCAACCTGCTGCTCGGGTACCCGCCGCCGCAGAGCGCCCGCCGGCACAACCCGTTCCGGGAGTGGATCGGCGCGCAGATCCGCACCGACGTGTACGGCTGGGTCAACCCCGGCCGACCGGACCGCGCCGCCGAGTTGGCGGTGCGGGACGCGACGGTCAGCCATGTCCGGGGTGGGGTGCACGGCGCGCTCTGGGCGGCGGCGCTGGCCGCCGCCGCCCCGGTGGCCGACACGGTGGACGAGGTGCTGGACGCCGCCGAGGCGGTGCTGCCGCCGGGAAGCCGGTTCGCCGCCACGGTCCGGGAGGCGCGTGAGCTCGGCGCGGGGGCCGACGACTGGGAACGCGTTGTCGACGAGCTGTACGCACGGCACGGCCACCTGCACTGGGTGCACGTCCGCAACAATGCCGCGCTGGTGGCCGCCGCCCTCGCGTACGGGCGGGGGGACCTGGAACGGTCGATCACCGCCGTGGTCAGCGGTGGCTGGGACACCGACTCGACCGGCGCGACTGTCGGCGCGGTGACCGGAGCGCTCACCGGTGCGTCCGGGCTGCCGCAGCGTTGGGTGGCCCCGCTACGCAATCGGCTGGCCAGCAGTATCGCCGGCTTCGACGGGATCGGCTTCGACGAGCTGGCCGAGCGGACCCTCGCCCTGGCGCAGCCGGCGACGGAAGGGAGCGTGGCATGAGCGCGCGGGTGGCGGTGGTGGGCAGCAGCAACCTGGACCTGGTGGTCACGGCGTCGCGGTTGCCCCACCCCGGTGAGACGGTGCTCGGCGAGAACTTCCGGACCGTACCCGGCGGCAAGGGCGCCAACCAGGCCGTCGCCGCGGCCCGGGCCGGAGCGGCCTGCGACTTCGTGGGCGCGGTCGGCGACGACGAGTTCGGTACCCGGATGCGGGCGAGTCTCGTCGACGCCGGGGTGGACGTCAGTGGTCTGCGGACCGCCGCGGGCCCCTCCGGCGTCGCGTTGATCGCCGTCGACCGGGACGCGGAGAACTTCATCCTGGTAGCGCCCGGCGCCAACGGCACGCTGACCGAGCTGGACGCGGACGACCGGGCGACGATCGCGGCGGCCGACGTGCTGCTGCTGCAACTGGAGGTGCCGCTGAGCGCCGTGCTCCAGGCGGCGCACTGGGCCCGGGCCGATGGCACCACAGTGGTGCTGAACGCAGCACCCGCCGCCGCGCTGCCCACCGCACTGCTCGACCTCGTCGACGTGCTGGTGGTCAACGAGCATGAGGCGGCGGTCGTCGCCGAGGTCGCCTCCGACGACCCACCGGTGCTGCTCGACGCCCTGCTGAAGCTTGTGCCCCGGGTGGTGCTCACCCTCGGCGCGCGCGGTGCCGCGTACGCCGATCGACACGGCCTGCGTCTCGCGGTCCCGGCGCCGCAGATCGACGCGGTGGACACCACCGCCGCCGGTGACGCGTTCACCGGCGCGCTCGCCGTGGGCTGGGCCGAACGCGGCGGCGCCAGCAGCGAGGACACCGTCACAGCCAGCCTGCGCTGGGCCTGCGCCGCCGGCGCGGCCTGCGCCCAGCAGCCCGGGGCGTCCACCGCCCTGCCCGCCCGGCCGGCCATCGACGCCCTCTACGACGCGACCTACCGAGGTGCACAGTGAGCTTCAACCCGTACGTCCCACGCCCGATCGACAGGCCGACCGAGGTGCCGCTGGGCGGGCACGCCGACCTGAGCACACTGGACGAGGCGAAGATCTTCGCCGCCCCCGCCGACCCGGCCGACTGGCCGGCCTGGCGGGAGCAGATCGCCCGGTGGCGGGTCGACGCCCGGGACCGGATCGGTTATGTCGGCGAGCACTACGACGAGATCGCCGGTGACTGCTTCAGCGTCTGCCTGGCCTGGCTCTGGGACGAGACGCTCTACGACCACGAACGCGGCGTCTTCACCGTCGACGAGTTCCTCGACGCGGCCGGGCGGGACTTCGGCGGCTTCGACGGGGTGGTGCTCTGGCACGCGTACCCGGTGATCGGCCTCGACGACCGCAACCAGTTCGACTGGTACCGGGACGTGCCGGAGCTGCCCGATGTGGTGCGCGCGTTCCAGCAGCGTGGGGTGCGGGTCTTCGTCGACTACAACCCGTGGGACACCGGCACCCGGCGCGAGCCGGGCAGCGACGCCGAGGAGGTCGCCACGCTGGCCGGCAAGCTCGGCGTCGACGGGGTCTTCCTGGACACCCTCAAGGAGGGTGCCGGGGAGCTGCGCGCCGCGCTGGACGCGGTGCGCCCCGGCATGGTCCTGGAGGGCGAGAGCCGGGTGCCGCTGGCCCGCATCGCCGACCACGCGATGTCCTGGGCGCAGTGGTTCGCCGACTCCGAGGTGCCCGGCGTGCTGCGGGCGAAGTGGTTCGAGCGACGGCACGTGCTGCACCACACCCGGCGCTGGCACCGCGACCACCTCGACGAGCTGCACTCCGCCTGGCTCAACGGCGTCGGCGTGCTGGTCTGGGAGAGCGTCTTCGGCGTCTGGGTCGGCTGGAACGAGCGGGACCGCGCGGTGCTGCGGGCGATGCGCCGGGTGCAGGCCAGCCACGCGGCGTGGTTGCGCGCCGAGGACTGGGTGCCGCTCGCCGACCATCCCGGCGACGGCCAGGTGTACGCGTCCCGCTGGACGCACGACGACGAGCCGCTGTGGACCGTGGTGAACCGGGGCGCGGACCACGACGGCCCGTGGCTGGTCACCGACCCGGACGTCGGCCGGCACTTCGTCGACCTGGTCACCGGTGCCGAGTTGACAGTCACCGAGACCGCCGACGGTCGACTGGCGGTGGGCGGTCCGCTCCCGGCCGGCGCGATCGCGGCCGTGGCGCGCGGAGTCGCCTCCGCTCACCGGCACGAGCCGCCGACCGGCGACAAGTCCTTCCCGGCCCGGGTCGCGGTGCGCGGCCGTACGCCGTGGGCACCCCGACCGCAGGTGCCGCCGGGCCTGGTCGCCGTCGAGAGCGGCCGGTACGACCTGGTCGTCCGGCACCGGGTACGGGAGACCGGGCTGTACGGCGAGGCGCCCTACGTCGACGAGTGGAAGCCCCTGCCGCCCCGGCTGCACCACCCCGGCACGCTGCGGCGCAGTGTGCGCCTCGGCCGGTTCGCCATCGCCGTGCACGAGGTCACCCACGGCGAGTACGCCGAGTTCCTGCGCGCCACCGGCTACGGTCCGGTGCGTCCGGAGCGGTTCACCGCCGGCTCCGGCCCGGCCGACGCCCCGGTGACCGGGGTCGAGCTGGCCGACGCGCGGGCGTACGCGGCGTGGGCCGGGCTGCGCCTGCCCACCGAGGACGAGTGGCAGGTCGCCGCCGAGGCGGGGCTGCTCGTGCGGCGGGAACCACTGGTGTGGAACCTGACCGAGAGCGAGCACTCCGACGGTCGTACCCGCTTCGCCATTCTGAAGGGCGGCGCCCAGTACCGGGCGGAGGGCTCCGACTGGTATTTCGACGGCGGCCCGCAACCGGCGGACGTGTCGGTGAAGCTGCTGCTCACCGGCGCTGGTCTGGCCCGTTCCGAACAGGTCGGCTTCCGCTGTGCGGCCGACCTGTCGGAGGCGACGGAGGCGACCCGGTGACCGCGCCACTGGACGGCGTCACCGTCGTTGACCTGGCCACCCTCTTCGCCGGGCCGCTCGCCGCGGCATTCCTCGGTGACTTCGGCGCCGACGTGATCAAGGTGGAGCATCCGGCCAAGCCGGACCCGTCGCGGGGGCACGGCCCGGCCCGCGACGGCGTCGGGCTCTGGTGGAAGGTGCTCGGCCGCAACAAGCGCACAGTCACCCTCAACCTGTCCGACCCGGACGGCGCGGCGTTGCTGCGCCGGCTGCTCGCCGACGCCGACGTGCTGGTGGAGAACTTCCGCCCCGGAACCCTGGAGCGGTGGGGGCTCGGCCCGGCCGAGCTGCACGCCGTCAACCCCCGGCTGGTGATCACCCGGATCAGTGGGTTCGGGCAGGTCGGCCCGTACGCCCGCCGGCCCGGATTCGGCACCCTCGCCGAGGCGATGAGCGGGTTCGCGGCGGCCACCGGGGAACCGGACGGGCCACCCACACTGCCCCCGTTCGGGCTGGCCGACTCGGTGAGCGCGCTCGCCGCCGCGTACGCGGTGATGCTCGCCCTGCGGGCCCGCGACGTCACCGGCACCGGGCAGGTCGTCGACCTCGCCATCATCGAGCCGATCATGGCGATGCTCGGGCCGCAGATCACCTGGTACGACCAGCTCGGCTACGTCCAGCCCCGGCTGGGCAACCGGTCCAACAACAACGCCCCGCGCAACACCTACCGCTGTGCCGACGGGCGCTGGGTGGCTGTCTCCACCAGCGCGCAGAGCATCGCCGAGCGGGTGCTGCGGCTGGTCGGCCGCGGTGAGCTGGTCGACGAGCCGTGGTTCGCCACCGGCAGCGGCCGGGCCGCGCACGCCGACGAGTTGGACGCGGCGGTGAGCGCCTGGGTGGCGCAACGGGACCGGGACGAGGTGGTGGCCGCGTTCGAGGAGGCACAGGCCGCCGTCGCGCCCGTCTACGACGTGCGCGACATCCTCAGCGACCCGCAGTACGCCGCGCTGGGCACCGTGCGCACAGTTCCCGACGAGGAGTTGGGCGAGGTACGGATGCAGAACGTGCCGTTCCGCCTCGCCGAGACGCCCGGCGAGATCCGGCACGCCGGCCGACGACACGGCCAGGACACCGACGCGGTCTTCGGCGCGCTCGGCCTGAGCGCCGAGGAGTTGGCCGCGCTGCGCGAGCGGGGAGTGCTCTGATGCTGTTGAGCTGGCTCTACGTGCCCGGCGACCGCCCCGACCGGTTTGCCAAGGCGGTCGCCTCCGGTGCCGACGCGGTCATCCTCGACCTGGAGGACGCAGTGGTCGCCGGACGCAAGGCGTACGCCCGGGACGCGGTCGCCGAGTTCCTCGCCGAGGCGCACCCGGTGCCCGTGCAGGTCCGGGTCAACGAGCTGACCGGCCCGGACCTCGACGCCGACCTGGCGGCGGTTGCCGGCCGACCCGGGTTGGCCGGGCTCCGACTGCCGAAGGTCGAGTCGGCCGCGACGCTGGCGGCCCTCGCCGAGCGGGTCGACGTGCCAGTGCACCCGCTGATCGAGTCGGCGGCCGGACTGGAGGCCGCGTACCCGATCGCCGCTGCCCACCCGGCGGTGGCCTCGATCGGGCTCGGCGAGGCCGACCTGCGCTCCGATCTGGGGGTGAGCGACGACGACGGGTTGCTCTGGGCGCGCGGCCGGGTGGTGGTCGCGGCCCGCGCGGCCGGTCTGTCCCCGCCGGCCATGTCGGTGTACGCCGACGTCGTCGACCTCGCCGGTCTGGCCGCCTCCTGCGCGGCGGGTCGACGGCTCGGCTTCCTCGGCCGTGCGGCGATCCACCCGCGCCAGCTCCCGGTGATCGTCGACGCGTTCCGGCCGGCCGACCGGGAGGTTGCCCGCGCCGCCGAGCTGCTGGCCGCCGTGGCGGACGCGCACCAGCGGGATTCTGGGACCGTGGTGCTGCCCGACGGCCGGTTCGCCGACCGGGCGATGGTGGCCGCCGCCCGGCGCGTCGTGGACCTCGCCGCCCGCTACGCCGCCTGAGCCTCGCCGGCCGCTCTTCCAGGTCGCCGGTGTGGTGGATGGCCGGGCGGGGCAGCAGTACCCGGCGGATCGAATCCCGCCACTCACCGTTGCTGTCCCGTCCGGTCGAGCTGGCCGCGCTGCTCGACGAGATCGTCACCGCTCGCTGAGCGCGTACGGCTAACCGGGGTCGAGACGATCGAGTCGTGCGAGGTCGGTGGTGCCGGACCGGACCACGGCCGCCGCGAGCGCCACTGTCCCCGGCTGGACTCCGCTCTGCTGCTCAGCGGTGGCGACCCGGACCGACTGCGCGAGATGTGCCCGTAGGTGCCCGGCGAGCAGGCGGTGAAACGACTGCCCGCTGGCCGCCCGCAGCGCTGTCATCTCCGGCGCGGTGACCATGCCCGGCATGTCGTGCCCCTCGTGCGGATTCGTCGTCGGGGCGGCAGCCTCGGCCAGCAGCCGGCGGGCCCGGTCCAGATCGGCGCGCCGGGTGGTGGCCACCTGGGTGGCCGTCCGTCGCCAGGCCGGGTCGGTGGTCCGCGCCGGCACCAGATCGAGAACGGGCAGCAGGCGTTCGGTCATCGCCACAGTCAGTTGCAGCCAGGCGATGTCGGTGGGGTTGAACGCCGTACCAGTGGGCGCCGGGGCGGTCGTCGCCGGTGGCGTGGTCTCGGGTGGTGTGGCGGTGCTGGCCGCGTCCCGTTGCCCGGTGCCACAGCCGGCGACGAGCAGCACGCCGATGAGCACCGTGAACGCCGTGGGCTGGCGCATCCGACCTCCCTTCCCGACCAGGGCGGCGGGCCCGGGTGACCGGACCCGCCGCGTGGTGTGGAGCTGTCGCTCAGATCGGTCGGCCGTCGTGACCGCACTTGATGACGGGACGGATGCAGTCCTGGACCCGGCGGGCCAGCTCGGCCACCGGCCACGCGTTGAAGAAGTCGCCGTGCATCGTGTAGCCCGGCCCGGAGGCCAGCCGGAACCGTGACGGGTCACCGGTGACCGGGTACCGCAGCACCTGCCGCAACTTGGGCACGTGCACCGGGTGGGTGCTCGGGCAGGCCTGGTTCACCGGGTACGCCAGGTGGCTCTTGTGGTCCGGTGAGTCGAGGTCACGGCCGTTCCAGCACTGCGGGAAGTCCAGGTACGACTCCAGCATCGTGCCGGACGGGCAGTTGACGAAGTCCTTCGACGGCGGCACGTGCCCGGCGTGCAGGCAGGACCAGCGGGCGATGCTGTCGTTCGGCCCGGTGGCCTTCGCGTTGCCGGCGACGAGCCGCAGCCCCTGCGGGAACGGCTGGGTGTTCGCGACGACGTCGGCGCGTACGCCCTCACCCAGGTAGTAGAACGTGGCGATCGCCGGCTCCACCGCCACGTTGTCCCGGTACAGGGTCGGCACCCAGTAGGACGAGACGTCCACCCGCGGGTCGCAGGTGGTGGGGGAGTTGACCAGGTCCGGGAGGGTGGTCTTGGCGTTCGTCACAGTGCTGCCGAAGAAGCTGTGCATGTGCGACGCCCCGGGCAGCCCGGGGAAGACGATCGGGTCGTCCGGCAGCCGGTGGCTGTAGGTGCAGTCGGCGGGGAACTCGGCGACCCGGATGGCGTTGGCGCCGAAGTCAGCGCCGGCTCGGCCGGAGGCGGCGTCGGCCCGGTCGGTGGCGGAGACCAGGTACGTGCCGAGTAGCACCAGCAGGGCGCCGATCGCCGTGGCGAGGCGCAGTCGGCGGGGGATGCCGGAGAGGGGTGCGGCCCTGTCCATCGTGACTCCTGTCGGGGACGGGTCAGGGACAGCTCCGGCGCCGCCGCCGAAGGCATCGGAGTTGTGCCTGGCCAGACTGGGTGGTGGCCGGTTGGGGCCGGTGCGAGAGAGCGCTCTCACTGCTCCCCAGCCTCACGCTGAAGTCGACAATTGTCAATACGTGCCGCAGTTGGTGGAAAAGTCGCCGAAGGGCCGGACCCTGTGGGGGTCCGGCCCTTCGGCGTGTGTGCGTGTGGGTGGGTGTCAGCTGGTGGCGTAGCCGCGGGTGGCGATCCAGTCGGCGAGGTGTTCGACGCTGATCTGGTAGGCGGCCTGGTTGGGGTCGGCGGAGTCGGCGATGGTGACGGTGTTGCCGTTGTCGTGGTAGCCGACGACGCTGATGTAGTGCCCGCCCTCGTAGGAGTGGGTGACACCGTCGGTGTCGGTGCTGGTGCCGGCGATGTTGGCGACCACGGCCCTACCGTCGTCAACGGTCTTGACGATGTCGGCGCGCAGGGTGTCGGTCTGCTTGGCGTCGGCGTCGGGGGTGCTGATCTCCACGGACCGGTAGGCGTTGGTCTTACCGGTTTCCTTGTTCAGCACGGGGGTGATGTCGTTGATGGAGTTGGTGCCGGCCTCGGTGGTGCCCATCTCCTTGGCCATGTCATCGACGTTGATGTTCTTACCCTGCACACTCAGGGCGTTACGGGTCGCGGCGGGCCCGCAGTAGTAGAAGTTCGGCTGCGCCTCGTAGCGCACACCCAGTTCCCGCTCACCGTGGCCGCCCTTGCGGTCGGTCTGCGTCTGCGTGGCCGGCTTGCCGGTGGGTGCGGCGAAGGCGGTGGTGACGGGGCCGGCGATGGCGCCTGCGGTGAACGCGAGGCCGGCGGCGGTCAGCGTGGTCTTACGGATCAGATCGGTACGCATGATGGCGTGCTCCTCTGCATCGGGGGTGTGCCCGCACCACCTCACGGGGGGTGGGTGGTGGTGCGGGGAAAGTTCTTGCCCGGCGACCCGCAACAGGGGGTCGGCGTCGGGACAGGGTGTAACCGTTCGCGGCGGCAGGTCATTCCGCTTCCCGCGGGGGTTGGCCGTTGTGGTGCTCGGCCGTGCGGGGGATGCAACTGGGCCGGCCTGCGGGGTGTTCCCGGCAGGGAGTTCCTGGCTGCGGTTCCCGCCGGGGTCGCGGATCATGGGCCGGACTGTTGCGGTGGTCTGCCAGGTATAACGACCCGGCCCGGCCCACGATTCCGCCGCCGGGGTGGCCCCGACCACCCGACATTCATCCCGAACCCGACAAACCATCCACCCCGCCACCCTGTCGAACCCGACACGGTGGTCAGTGCAGGGATGATCCACTCGGGTTCCCGGAAGTCGCGGTGTCCCGCTGCCCGGCATGCCCCGACATCACGAAACCCGAGTGGATCATGCCCGCGTGCACCGTGTCCCCGGACCGCGACTGACCAACAGGTCGGCGTGTGGTGACGTCGACCCTGACCGGGTTGCCGTGTGGGGCGGTAGGGCTGGTTGAGGTTGAGCGGCGCGTCGGGCCTGGTTGGGGTTGGCCGGGTGGTCCGGCCGCGTCTGGTCGGGGTTTCCGCGTCCTGTGGCCGGGCCTTGCCGAGGGTGCGGGTGGTGCGGTGGGTCCTTGTTGAGGTTGCCGCGTCGTTTGGTGCGGTCTGGCCCAGCTCAGCGGAGTGCGAACCCGGCGCAAGATCGTGCTTGATCCAGGAAACAGGGGCCTTCCTCGTGCCACGAGACCACTACATCAAGGATCGAGCACGACCTTGCGGACTTTGGGCAGGGCACGGGAAAGCTCGCACGGCGCGGCCGGAGCGGTTCCGACGTGCGGGTGGGGCAGCCCGAACGCGTCGGACTGCCCCACCCGGGAGCGCACTGACGAGATCAGAACCCGAGGACGCCCCGCCCGCCGACCACCGGCAGTCGCAGTTCGCTGTCGTTCGGTGCGACCCGCAGCTCGGTGCCGCCCAACGGCAGGAGCGTGTACTCCTGGTCGCTGGAGAAGACGACAACGCCGATCCGGTGTCCCGCCGGGAAGATGTAGTCCTTCGGCTCCATGGTCCACCGGTAGTCGTACATTTTGCCCTGCTTGATCGGCTCGGTGCGCGCGGCGCTCTTGCGGTTCTGCGGATCCATCCACCCTCGCGTCACCACGGTCGGGGCGGCGGTCGACCCGGCTGGACCGTAGTCGACAAGGTACGCGGTGAGGTTCGCGTCCGGCTTGTTGTCGACAGCCATCCGCAGCCGCATCTCCGGACGCCCGGAGATGCGTACGCTCTGCGTCAGCTCGGGGGAGCGGTAGGCGAGTCGGTTGGCGCTCGCGGTGTCCGGGTTGGACACCAGGGTGTCCGGGTGGATGGTCCGGCCCTCGTCGACGAAGCTCTGCTCGATCTTGGCCTTCGGCGGCTTGCCGGTGGTGAGCGCGCCGGGTGCCGTGGTGTCGGTGGCCGCGAAGCGCAGACCGACCTGCCGTGCCGCCGGGTCGGGCCAGTTGGCGTACGTGGTGTAGGCGCGGTCCTCGCGCTGGAGCACCGCGGTCGGCTCGTCCATGATGCCGTTGCGGACGTTCCACAGCCAGAAGTCGAACCAGCGGTTCTCGGTCTGCTTGTACGTCCACGTCTGACCGTTGGGCAGGGTCACCGACGCGCTGCTGCCGGGGCCACCGTGGCCGCCCTGGTGCAGCCAGATCTTGCGGGGGACGTCGCGCTTGGCGAGTTGGTCCCACCAGCCGGCGAAGTGCTCGGTCTTCACGTTCCAGTCGTTGAGGCCGTGCACGACGAAGACGCTGGCCTTGACGTCGCGGGCGTCGAGGTAGTCGCGGTCCTGCCAGAACTTCGAGTAGTCGCCGGTGACCCGGTCCTGCTTGGCGGTGATCTCGGCGAGCTCGTCGGCGCACTGCCCCTCGGCGCGTGCCTGCCCGGCGGTGTACTGGGCCAGGATGTCGAGGTCCTCGCCCTGGAAGGTGCCGGGCGCGACGACGAGGCCGTTGGCCCGGTAGTAGTCGTACCAGCTGCTGATCGCGGAGACCGGCACGATGGTCTTGAGCCCCTTGACGCCCGTGGTGGCCACCTGGTTGGGCAGCGTCCCGTTGTAGGAGACACCGGTCATGCCGACCGCGCCGGTGGTCCAGCCGGCGGTGACCGGGGCGCCGTTCACGTCGTACGCCTTCGCCCGGCCGTTGAGCCAGTCGATGACCGCCTTGGTGCCGAGCGTCTCGGCCTGGTCGCCACTGGTCGGGCAGCCGTCCGAGTCGCCGGTGCCGACGCTCTGGCCGAGCACCACCGCGTACCCACGGGGCACGTAGTAGTCGTCCAGCGAGCCGGGCAGGTTGGCTTTCGCCTGGGCCCGTTGTGCGCCGGCGTCGAGGGCGCGACGCCCGTTGCGGTCGGTCAGGCCGTTCTGCGGCAGGTCGTCGACCAGCACGCTCGGGTACGGCACGTCACCCCAGGTGCCCTTGCGGTACGGGCTGTGCTCGAAGATGACGGGCACCTTGAAGCCCTGCGTGGCGGTCTCCCGGGGGCGGGAGATGTCGATCGCCACCCGGTCGGGTCGACCGTCGTGGTCGGTGTCCACCGGGGTCTGGACGAACACACGCTCCTCGATCGCGTCGGCGAGCGAGAACACCGGTTGGGTCATGCCGTCGCTGACCACGATGCCGGTGGGCGTGGTGGGCGTGGGCGGAGCCGCAGCCGCGGGTGGGGCTGCGCTGAGGACCAGGGCGCCGGACACGCCGACGCTCAGGAGTGCCAGATGACGGGGTCGACGCATGCGCGTCTCCCTTCGGTTGGGCTGGTTGCCGGGTAGGCACTGGCCAATCTCGAAGATCCATTCGTCGCCATGCTAGGTCCGCCGGGGCGTCCCGTCGATCCCATCGGTTGTCCACTGTGGTCGGTCAGGGAGTCGGTGGCGTCACCGCGATGATCAGGTGGGAGCGCTGGTCGCTGGCGTTGCGGTAGAGGTGCGCCAGGCGCGAGTCGAAGGTGACCGACTCACCGGCGGTGAGGGTGTACGACTCACCGCCGATCTCGGCGACGACCTCACCGGTGATGACGATCGCGCATTCGGTCGACGGGTGCGCCCACGGTTCGGCTGAGCTGGCGTCGCCGGGTGCGAGGTGGGCCTGGAGCACCTCCAGGTCGCCGCGGCCGGGGGTGAGTCGTTCGTAGGTGATCTGGCCGGGTGGCGCGGCCAGCCTGGTCCGGGCGCCGACGCGGCTGACGTGCACGGGTGGCGCTTCCGGCTCGGAGAACAGCTCCGCGATCGAGGTGTCGAAGACCTGGGCGAGCTTCCGCAGTGTGGAGAGGCTGGGGTCGGTGGCGCCGTTCTCGATCTGGCTGAGCAGGGCGGGGGACACGTCGGCGGCTGTGGCGAGCTGGCGCAGCGTGAGGGAGTGCTGCTGACGCAGGTCGCGGAGGCGGTCACCGAGCATGGGTCCTCGTTCCAAATACAGTGTGGCTGAATCTTGATTGACCAAACTATACGGCCCTGTTTAGGATCACTAAACATCAGGCGGCAATGTTCAGTTCAAGCGAACAAGCCGCACCGAGGCGCGAACCGGACGTCTCCGCCCGGTCTACATCCAACCCCGAGACGACGCCCCCGAGAAGCCCGCGACGCCCGTCCTCCCATCGGCCCGGCCGACGCGTGGTGTCGCCCGCCGGGCGTCGACGCCCCGCGGATCCCGCACAACGGGCCGCGCGATACGAAGGTAGGAACAGCATGTCGGTGTCTCCCCGCCGGCTCCTCGCCGGAGCGTCCGCTCTGGCGACGCTGGCCGTCCTCTCCGTCAGCGCCTGTAGCGCCGGCGGCAGTGGTGGAAACGCGAACGGTACGGCCAAGACTCTCACCGTGAACACCTCGTTCGTGCTCAAGACCCTCGACCCCGGCCGGGTCTACGAGGCAACCGGTCTGACCGCCGTGCACGCCCTCTACGACACCCTGCTCACCTTCAAGGGTTCGGACGTGAGTAAGCCGGTCCCCGCGCTGGCCGAGTCGTACCAGGCGTCGCCGGACGCCAAGACGTTCACCTTCAAGCTCCGGCAGGGCGTGACGTTCGCCGACGGCAGCCCGCTCACCGCCGACGACGTCGTCTTCTCGCTCAACCGGCTGAAGAACATCAAGGGCAGCCCCGCTGTCACCGTCAGCGGCCTGACCGTGACCAAGACCGACGACAGCACCGTAGTGGTCGCCTCGGCCACCCCGGACCCGAACATCCCGGTGGTGCTGTCGATGCCGTCGACAGCGGTGCTCAACTCCACTGTCGCCAAGGAGCACGGCGCTCGCGACGGCGTCGACGCCGCCCAGGGCGACACCGCGCAGCAGTACCTGGACACCAACTCCGTCGGCAGCGGCCCGTACGTGCTGAAGTCCTACGACCCCTCGTCGCAGGTAGTGTTGGAGGCCAACCCGAAGTACTGGGGCACGAAGCCGCAGTTCTCCCGGGTGGTGCTGCGCAACATGGACGTGCAGACCCAGAAGCTCACCATGCAGCGTGCCGAGGCAGCCGAGATCTCCCTGGACATCTCCGGCAAGCTCCTCGACGGACTGCCGGGCAGCCTGCAGACCTCCGGCGTGCAGGACACCGTCTACTTCCTGTTCCTCAACGCCGACCCGGGCGTCTCGGCGGTCACCTCGAACCCGAAGTTCAACCAGGCCCTGCGCGCCGCCATCGACTACCAGGGAATCGCCGCCCTGTACGGCAAGGGCGCAGCCCCCGGCGCCGGGCTGGTCGCACCCGCCTTCCCGGGCGCGCTGCCGGCCGGCGAGGAGTCCAAGCGGGACGTGGCCAGGGCCAAGGCGCTGCTCACCGAGGCCGGCCTGACCAACCCGACGGTGAAGTTCACCTACCCGGCCATCACCTACAAGGGCGTGGACCTCGGCACGGTGGCCACCAAGGTGCAGGGCGACGCCGCCGAGGCCGGCATCAAGCTGGAGCTCAACCCGCAGCCGCTGACCACGTTCCTCGACGAGATGCGCGGCGGGAAGTCGCCTCTCGGATTCACCCCGCAGAGCCTGAACTACCCGGTCGCCGACTCACTGATCAACAACATGGCACCGGGCCAGGCGACAGCGTTGCGCTCCGGCTGGACGGTCGAGCGGGCCGACCCGGCTGTGGTGGCCGCCGGCAGGAAGGTCACCGCGACCCTCGACCTGGCCGGTCGGGCCACCGCCATGCAGGAGTGGCAGCGGCTGATGAACGCGTCCTCGCCGTACCTCGTGCTGGCCAGCAACTCCTCCATCGTCGTGGCGACCACGGACCTGACCGGGGCGGACTACACCGCCGCCGGTTGGCAGGTGGACGTCGCAGCGGTCGGCCGCAAGTAGTCCCGACGACATGACGACAGTCAACGACGGTGAGCCGGGCGCGGTCGCCACGACCGCGTCCCGGCCCCGGGGTGCCCACCCGCTGCTGACCTTCCTGGCGAAACGGGAGGCGGTCACCGCCGGCCTGCTGCTCGGCGTCACGGTGGTGACGTTCGGTCTGGTCAACGTGGTCCCCGGTGACCCGGTCACCGCCAACCTCTCCGACCAGGCGCTCAACGACCCTGCCGCGGTGGCCGCGTTCCGCGAGAAGTGGGGCCTGGACCAGCCGCTCTGGGCCCAGTACCTGCACTACCTGGGGAACCTGCTGCACGGCGACCTGGGTCACTCCCAGCAGACCGGGCGGGCCGTCCTGGACGACCTGCTGCACTACGTGCCGGCGACCCTGGAACTGGCCCTGCCGAGCATGGTGCTGGCGCTGCTCATCGGCACGGGGGTCGGGATGCTCGCGGCGGTCCGCAACGGTCGGCTCACCGACCAACTGGTCCGGGTCGGCGCCCTGCTCGGGCTCTCCACCCCACCGTTCTGGCTGTCCCTGGTCGTGCTCTACGTCTTCTTCTACCAGCTCGGCCTGGCCCCCAGCGGCGGGCGACTCTCCACGGACTTCAGCCCGCCGCCCACAGTCACCGGCATGTACACGGTCGACGGGGCGCTCGCCGGGCAGTGGGACGTCGCCTGGGACGCCGCCCAGCACCTGTCCCTGCCGGTGCTGGTGCTGACCTCGCTGACGGTGGCGATGCTGGTCCGCTTCGTCCGCTCGGCGATGCTCGAGGTGCTCCAGCAGGACTACATCCGGGCCGCGTACGCCAAGGGTCTGCCGACCCGGGTGGTGCTGCGCCGGCACCTGCTGCGCGCCGGCCTCGTCCCGGTGGTCACCGTCTCCGGCCTGGCGTTCGCCTCGCTGCTCTCCGGGACGGTGCTTGTCGAGAGCATCTTCGGCTGGCCCGGCGTCGGCCAGTACGCGTACCGCAGCGCCACGGCGCTGGACCTGCCCGCGATCCTCGGCGTCAGCCTCTTCGTGGCACTGGTCTACACGCTGGTCAACCTGACCGTCGACCTGCTGTACGGGCTCATCGATCCGAGGATCCGGTTGCCATGACGACACTTGCGGACCCGAAGGCGGAGCGGGCCCTGGGCCGACCCCGCTGGCTCGGCCGACTGCGCGGTGGCTCGACCAGCCGACCGGTCTGGCGTCAGCCGATCACGGTGGTGGCGTTGACGATCCTCGGTGGATGGTTGCTGCTGGCGTTGCTCGCCGACGTTCTCGCACCGTACGACCCGCTGGCGCAGAGCCCCGACACGTACGCGTCGCCCTCCGGGGCGCACTGGTTCGGCACCGACTCGCTCGGGCGCGACATCCTCAGCCGGGTCGTCCACGGCGCCCGCCTGTCCATCCCGCTGGCCCTGGCCATCGTCTCGCTGGCCCTGCTGGTCGGCGGGCTGCTCGGGCTGGTCGCCGGGTACGTCGGCCGGTTCGTCGACGAGGCGCTGATGCGCCTGACGGACCTGGTGTTCGCGTTCCCGCAGATCATCCTGGCCATGGCGGTGACTGCGGCGTTCGGCCCGAACACCCGCAACGCCGTGCTGGCCCTGGTCATCGTGTCCTGGCCGGTCTATGCCCGGGTGATCCGCAGCGCCGTGCTGAGCATGCGCGGCGACGACTACCTCAATGCCGCCCGCCTGCTCGGTGTCGGGCCGATCCGGGCGTTGCGCCGCGACGTGCTGCCCAACAGCATCGGCCCGGCGATCGTGCTGGCCACCCTGGAGCTGGGCAACGCTGTGCTGCTGCTCGCCGCCCTGTCGTTTCTCGGCCTGGGCCCCCGCCCGCCGGCCGCCGAGTGGGGCTCGATGGTGGCCCTCGGCGCGCAGGACCTGTCGATGTGGTGGGTGAGCGTCTTTCCCGGCCTCGCCATCCTCACCCTGGTGATGGCGTTCAACGTGCTCGGCGACGCGCTGCGCGACCGGCTCGACCCCCGCTACACGAAGGGACGCTGAGGTGGCACCGCTACTCGACGTCGACTCCCTGGCCGTCACCCTGCCCTCACCGCGTGGCCCGCTGCCGATCCTGCACGACGTGTCGTTGACAGTCGACGAGGGTGAACTGGTCGGCATCGCGGGGGAGAGTGGCTGCGGCAAGAGCCTCACCGCGCAGACCCTGCTCGGGCTGCTGCCCCCGGGGGCAGCGGTCACCGGCTCGGCCCGGTACGCCGACACCGAACTGCTGGGCCTGGACGCCCGGGGCTGGCAGCGGGTCCGTGGCACCGGCATCGCCATGGTCTTCCAGGACCCCAGCGCGGCCCTGCACCCGATGCTCACCGTCGGGCGGCAACTGACCGAGCACATGCGGGTGCACCTGCGGATGGACCGGCGCGCCGCCGGCCGCCGCGCTGTGGAACTGCTCGACCAGGTCCGCATCCCGGACCCGGAGCGGGCGCTGCGCGCGTACCCGCACCAGTTCTCCGGCGGGATGCGGCAGCGGGTCGCCATCGCCATCGCGCTGGCCGCCCGGCCCCGACTGCTGATCGCCGACGAGCCGACGACCGCCCTCGACGTCACAGTGCAGGCCGGCATCCTCGCCCTGCTGGAACGGCTGCGCGCCGAGACCGGGCTGGCCGTCGCGTTCATCACCCACGACCTCGGGGTGCTCAGCGCCCTGACCACCCGTGGCTACATCTTCTACGCCGGGCGGGTCGTCGAGACCGGCCCGACGGGCAGCCTGCTCACCGCCCCCGCCCACCCGTACACGGCCGCGTTGCTCGGCGCCCGACCGCACGGCACCCAGACCGGCGGGACGTTGCGGCCCATCCCGGGCGCGCCGCCGGCACCCGGCGAGGCGCCGCCAGGCTGCCCGTTCCAACCCCGATGCGGGTACGCCGAACCGTCCTGCGGCGAGGCCCCGCCCCCGCTCACCCCCGCCGGCGTCGACCGGTCGGTGGCCTGCGTGGTCCGTCCGCACCTGGAGGTGGCAGCGTGAACACCCCCGCGCGACTGTCCTTCACCGACGTCGAGGTCGAGTACCGTTCCCGAGGACGTGGGCGGGTACGGGCCGTCGCCGGGGTCAGCCTGGAGGTGTCGCCCGGCCAGATCGTCGGGCTGGTCGGCGAGTCCGGGTGCGGCAAATCCACACTGGCCCGCGTCGCGGTCGGGCTCAGCGCTCCGAGCGCCGGCACCGTCGAGTACGCCGGCCGACCGGTCACCCCGCTGGGCTGGCGGCCCCGATCCGGTGCCGAGGTCGGCCTCCAGATGGTCTTCCAGAACCCGTACGCCTCGCTGAACCCCCGGCGCACCATCGGCTCGCAACTCCTCGACGGCGTGCCGGCCGCGGTCACCGGGTCGGCCCGCCGGGCCCGGGTACATGAGCTGCTCGAACGGGTGGCCATGCCGACCAGCGCCGCCCAGCGGTATCCGCACCAGTTCTCCGGCGGTCAGCGGCAGCGTCTGGCGATTGCCCGCGCGCTCGCCCCGGAACCCCGGATGATCATCGCGGACGAGCCGGTCACCGCGCTGGACGCCTCGTCCCAGGCGCAGGTGGTCAACCTGCTCGTCGGGTTGGTCCGCGACCTGGACATGGGCATGCTCTTCATCTCCCACGACCTGGCGTTGGTGCACGAGATCGCCGACGTGACAGCCGTGATGTACCTGGGCCGGATCGTCGAGGCCGCACCCACCCGCGAGCTGTGGCGCGAACCCCGACACCCGTACACCCGGGCGTTGATCGACGCGGTGCCGCAGATCGGGCCCACCCCGCGCCTGCCCGCCATCCTCGCCGGGGAGGTGCCCGACCCGGCCAACGCGCCAACCGGGTGCCGTTTCCGGCCACGCTGCCCGCACGCGTTCGCCCCCTGCGGGGAGCAGCCCCCCACAGTCGACCTGGGTGACCGCAGCGTCGCCTGCTGGCTCACCGACTCCGCAACGGCCCCGACCGTCGCGCGCTCACTCTGAGGACACCCATGCGCATGCCCACCGAACAGGTCCTGGTCAACCTCGCCCTCTACGACGGTGTCCAGGACGCCCTCCAGCCGGATCGCGGCATCTGGATCGACGCCGACGGGATGATCCGTGCCGTCGGTCAGGTCGACGACGTCCTCGCCGAAGCCGGTGCCGCCCCGGTGGTCGACCTGGGCGGCGAGCACGTCATGCCGGGTCTGACAAACATGCACGTCCACCTCTCGTTGGGGTTGCCCGGCCACCTCGCCGACACTGTGCACAGCTCCAACCTGGCCGAGTTGGTGCTGCTGATGGCCGACTCGGCCCGGCGCACCCTGCACTCCGGTGTCACCACCGCCCGCCTCGTCGGGGAGAGCCGGTACGCGGACTTCGCCCTGCGCAGGGGGATCGAGGCCGGCGCTGTCGACGGCCCGCGCATCTTCACCGCCGGGCACGCGCTCTGCTGCACCGGTGGGCACGGCTGGGACGCCGACGCCCTGGAGGCCGACGGCGCGGACGGGTTCCGGCGGGCCACCCGCGAACAGCTCCGCGCCGGCGCCGACCTGATCAAGGTCTGCATCTCCGGCGGGATCGCCGGCCAGCACGAGGCGATCGACACCCCGCAGTTGCTCGACGACGAGATGGCCGCTGTCATCCGCGTCGCGCACGACTGGGGGCGCAAGGTCACCGCGCACGCCGGCCCGGCCGATTCGGTCCGCCGCGCCGTCGAGCTGGGCCTCGACTGCGTCGAGCACGGGTACGAGCTGACCGACGACGTCACCCGACTGATGGCCGAGCGGGGTGTCTGGTACGTGCCGACGATAGTGGTGAGCCGCTGCGAGCAGTTCTTCCGCGACTCCGGGGTGCCCGGCTGGCTGATGGACCGGGCCCTCGCGGCCGGGCCCCGGCACTGGGAGAGCCTTCAGCACGCCATCCGCAACGGCGTGCCGATCGCGCTGGGCAGCGACATGCCCCCGCACGCCGGGTACGACGAGACCACGGCGACCATCCGCGAGCTGGAGTTCATGGTGGACGCGGGGATGTCCGTCGCTGACGCGCTCAAGGCCGCCACCACCCGCCCCGCGCAGTGGCTGGAACGTGCCGACACCCTCGGCACCGTCGAGGCCGGCAAGCATGCCGACCTGCTGGTGCTGCGCGACGACCCGACCCGCTCGGTCTCCGCGTTGCGCACCCTGCACGCGGTGATGAAGGGCGGGGTGGCGTACCGCGACGACCACGGCCGGCTCGGCGTGCCGCGATGAGCAGCATCACGCAGGTCGCCGACGGGTACCTCGACGCGCTCGCCGAGCTGGACCCGCAGGCGGCCGAGGCGGTGGGGCGTACCCCTCGGTCGCACGTCCCGGACCTCTCGCCGGAGGGCTTCGACGGCCGTGCGGAGCTGGCCCGGCGCACCGCGACGGCCGCGGCGGCGGCGACCACGCACGACCCGGGCGAGCGGTCCCTGGCTGATGCTCTGCTCGACCGGCTGGCCAGTGAGGTCGACCTGTACGACGCGGGCTTCACCACCCGACTGCTCGCCCCACTGGCCACGCCTGTGCACCTGCTGCGGCAGCTCTTCGACAATCTGCCCCGGCACACCGAGGACGACTGGGCGGTGGTGGCCGACCACCTGCACCAGGTGCCCGCCGCCCTCGACCGGTACGCCGCGACGCTGCGCCGGTCGGCGCAGCAAGGACAACTGGTCGCCCGCCGCCAGGTGCTGGTGGTCGCCGACCAGTGCACCTCCTGGACCACCGCCGACTTCTACGGGCGGTTGGTCGACGGCTGTCCCGGCGGCCCGCTCGCCGCTCGGCTGCACCGGGGCGCGCGGCTGGCGAGCGCCGCCACCGCCGGTTTCGCCGCGTTCCTCCGCACCGAGCTGGCACTCGCCGCGTCCACTGTGGACGGCGTCGGCGGTGACCTGTACCGGGTCACCGCCCGCAGTTTCCTCGGCGCGACAGTCGACCTGAACGAGGTGTACGAGTACGGCTGGGCGGAGTTGGACCGCACCGCCGCCGAGCTGCGGACCGTCGCGGGCGAGCTGGGCCACTCGCGGGTGGCCTCCGCGCGGGCGGCCCTGGACGCCGACCCGGCCGGTCGGGTGACAGCCGGGCCCGCCCTGGAGGAGTGGCTGCGCCAGCGCACCGAGCAGCTGACCCGGGCCCTCGACGGCACCCACTTCGACATTCCGTCCGCCACCCGCCAGGTGCTGTGCCGGATCAGCCCCGCCACGTCCGGGGTCATGTACTACACGCCGCCCGATCCGGCGTTGACGCGTCCCGGCGCGATCTGGTGGTCGGTGCCCACCGGCGAGTCGACGGTGCCGGTGTGGCGGCACGTCGGCACGCTCTGCCACGAAGGGCTGCCCGGCCACCACCTCCAGCACGCCGTCACCCTCACCACCGCCGCCCTGCACCCGTGGCAGCGCACCCTGTGCCAGGTACACGGGTACGCCGAGGGGTGGGCGCACTACGCCGAGCGCCTCGCCGACGAGATCGGCCTGTACGCCGGCCCGGCCGAGCGGCTCGGCATGCTCGACGGTCAGCTGTGGCGGGCCGCCCGGGTGGTCATCGACCTGGGTCTGCACCTCGGGCTGCCGATCCCGGCCGGCAACGGGTTCACCGAGGAGCGCCGGTGGACGCCAGCGCTCGCGGTGGACGTCCTCACCCGCGTCGTCGGCCTGGACGCCGAGACCGCCCGTTTCGAGGTCGACAGGTATCTCGGCTGGCCGGCGCAGGCCCTGGCCTTCAAGGTCGGCGCACGGCTGTGGCAGCAGGCCCGCCGGGACGCCGAGCGCCGCGAGGGCGCCGCCTTCGACCGGAAACGCTTCCACCACACCGCTTTGGCGCTCGGACCCATGGGACTGGATCCGCTGCGCGCCCGTCTGGCCGACCTGCCCTGCCCCCCCGGCACCGCCGTACCCGATCGGAAGTGACAGCCGATGAGCGATGAGCTCCGCACCACCATCACCGACCTGTACCGGTCCCTCGGCGACCGGTCCGCCTTCGACGCGCACCTGCACCCCGACCTGACGTTCTGGGAGTCTGACGCCGACGGCCTGCTGTCCGGCCTGCCCGCGCTC
The DNA here is from genome assembly GCF_040649495.1 of Micromonospora sp. NPDC048947. Classification (NCBI taxonomy): domain Bacteria; kingdom Bacillati; phylum Actinomycetota; class Actinomycetes; order Micromonosporales; family Micromonosporaceae; genus Micromonospora; species Micromonospora sp. NPDC048947. Next base: position 343,949 of record NZ_JBEZFO010000001.1, on the reverse strand, counting down.
GACGACCTGCGGGACCGGCGGGCGACCCGGGCGACGGGGTCGGCGCCGATCTCGGTGGCGCCGGAGCACCTGCGCGCCGATGCCTGGGGCGACACGGGTCTGGTCCGCTACGTGCTGCGGGCCCGTTTCACCGACGCCCGCCCGGACGAGTGTTTCCGGGTGACCGATGTGCTGCGCCGCGAGGATGGCTCCTGGCGCATCGTGCACCACCACGCGGAGGCCGTGCGATGAGCGCCGAGGAACCCACCACCGATCTGTACGACCTGCGGGTCGTGGTGGAGCGGATCGAGGGCCGCTCGGTGTGCGGTCTGAAACCGGGCGACCACATCGACCTGACCGGCTCCAACCGGCTCACCATCCCGGCCGGGGGGCACTTCTGCCTGTACGCCCTGGCGGCGTGCCTGCCGTTGCTGGCGGCGAAGCAGCGGGCGCTGGCCGAGGGCGACTGGATGGCCCGGGACAGCCACGTCGCCTGTCCGGACCCGGACGAGCGGCTCATCATGCGCATCGAACGGACCGGCCTTCAGCGCATCCCCACCGAGGAGTTGACGTGAGCGCTGGGCTGGTCGGCATCGGCCTACAGTCCGACAAGTCCGCCGACGAGTACGCGGAACTGGCCGAGCTGACCGAGCGGCACGGCTTCGACGTGTTGTCGGTCTTCGGTGACCTGATGTACCAACCGCCGATCTTCCCGCTGTTGGTGGCGGCCCGGCACACCCGGCGGATCCGCCTGGGCGCGGCGTGCCTCAACCCGTTCACCATGCACCCGGTGGAGGTCGCCGGTCAGGTGGCCGCACTGGACCTGGCCTCGCGGGGTCGGGCCTACCTGGGCCTGGCCCGGGGCACCTGGCTCAACGAGATCGGTGTGCCGCAGGTCCGTCCGATCCGGCGCATCGTCGAGACGGTCGCCGTCGTACGGCTGCTGCTCGCCGGCGACGACAGCGGTTTCCAGGGTCGGGAGTTCACAGTCGCGCCGGGCACGTCGCTGCGGTACACGCCGGCCCGTGCCGACGTGCCGGTCCTCGTCGGCACCTGGGGGCGGCAGACCGCCCGGGCAGCGGCCGGCTTCGCCAGTGAGGTCAAGGTCGGCGGGTCGGCCAACCCGGCGATGGCCCGGATGATGCGCGCCTGGCTGGACGACGCGGCGGTCGCGGGCCGGCATGGCACTGGTGTCGTGCTCGGCGCTGTCACAGTCGTCGACGAGGACGGTGCGATGGCACGTCGGGTGGCGCGCCGGGAGGTGGCCATGTACCTGGCGGTGGTCGCCGCCCTCGACCCGACGATCGAGGTGGACCCGGAGTTGCTGGCCCGGATCCAGCAGCACGTCGGCCGCCGGGAGGACGACCTCGCCGGTGCGCTGATCGGCGACGACCTGCTTGATCTGTTCGCCTTCTCCGGCACGCCCGAGCACGTCGCGGGGCAGGCCGCGGCGGTGTTCGACGCCGGGGCGAGTCGGGTGGAGTTCGGCACCCCGCACGGGTTGACGCCACACGGCGGCATCGACCTGCTCGGCCGGCGGGTGCTCCCACTGTTACGCGGGTGAAAACTCCTCATCAAGGGCCTCGAAGATCACACATTCCTGCATATGATCTTGCGGGAAGCCGCCCGAAGAGGCGCTTTCGTCCACATTAGACGAGGAGCGACATGCTCAGGAAAACGCGATGGCTGTTGGCCGTCGCCGTCACGGCCACGACGCTGACCGCCCTACCGGGCGGCGCTGCCACGGCCGGACCCAGCGACATCGGTCAGACCGGCGCACCCGCAGCCTCGACCGATCCGAAGACCCACACCGTCACCCTGCTGACCGGGGACGTGGTGACCGTCCGAAGCAGCGGCTCGGGCTGCCCTCAGGCCACGATCCGGCCGGTTGACGAGAACACGGTGATCCGTCAAAGCTGCGGCCCCGACGGTCACCTGCACGTCATTCCGGCCCGCGTCGCGTCCCAGATCGGCCCGGTCCTCGACCCCGACCTGTTCGACGTCACCACGCTGATCGCCGACGGCTACGACGACGACAACTCCGCCGAGCTGCCGCTCATCGTGCAGCCCGCCACCGCGTCCGCCCGGGTCGCCGCGCTCGGTGACGTACTGCCGCTGCCCAGCATCGGCGCCGTCGCCGGCCGCGTACCCAAGAAGAGCCCGGCCACCGCGAAGCTCGCGACCAACTCGCTGCTCGCCGGGGCGAAGAAGGTCTGGCTCGACCGTAAGGTCCGGGCCGCCGCCCTGACCGACGCTGGGCGACCCGCCGGCCTGGACCGCAACCTGGGACAGATCGCCGCGCCGGACGCCTGGAAGGCCGGCTACACCGGCAAGGGCGTCCGGGTCGCGGTGCTCGACACCGGCGCCGACTTCACCCACCCGGACCTGGTCGGCCGGGTCGCCGAGCGGGCCGACTTCACCGCCGAGGGCGGCGACGCCGTCGACCACAACGGCCACGGTACGCACGTCGCGTCCACCATCGCCGGCACCGGCGCGGCCGCCCACGGCCAGCGTCGCGGCGTGGCGCCCGACGCCAAGCTGGTGATCGGCAAGGTTCTCGACGACCACGGCTACGGCGACGACTCCGGCATCATCGCCGCGATGGAGTGGGCCGCCACCCGGGCCGACGTCATCAACATGAGCCTCGGCGGCAGCGACCCGGACGACGGCAGCGACCCGCTGTCGCTCGCCGTCGACGCTCTGAGCACGTCCACCGGCGCGCTCTTCGTCATCGCCGCCGGCAACAGCGGCGGCGCCATCTCCTCACCGGGCTCGGCGGCCAGCGCGCTGACCGTCGGCGCTGTCGACCGCGACGACAAGCTCGCCGACTTCTCCAGCCGCGGGCCGCTGGTCACCAGCAACGTGGCCAAGCCGGAACTGGTCGCGCCCGGTGTCGACATCGTCGCGGCCCGGGCTGCCGGCACCAACCTCCAGGACCCGATCGACAGGTACTACGAGGCGATCAGTGGCACCTCGATGGCGAGCCCGCACGTGGCCGGCGCCGCCGCGCTGCTCGTCCAGCGCCACCCGGACTGGACCGGTGAGCGACTCAAGGCCGCCCTCGTCGGCGCCGGCGACCCGCTCACCGGCATCGACCCGTACGCCGTCGGCGCCGGCCGGCTCAACGCGGCCCGGGCCCTCGGTGGCCCCACCAGCGACCAACCGGTGGTCAACCTCGGCACCTTCGCCCACCCGCAGTCCGGAACCAGCGAGACGAAGCTGAGCTGGACCGGTGAGTCGACGACCGTTCTCGACCTCGACGTGTCGATCGTCAACCACGACGGCCAGCCGGTGCCGCGCGGCGCGGCGTCGCTCTCGGCGAGCCGGCTGACGCTCAAGCACGGCACTACCGCCTCGGCGACGCTGCGGGTCAACCGCGCGGCGCTGGCCGCCCGGCCGGGCTTCTACCTGGCCACCGTCACCGCCCGTTCCGGCCGCAAGCTGGTCGCGACGACCCCGGTGAGCTTCTACGTCGAGCAGCCCAGCTACGACCTGACGATCCAGACGAAGCCAATGCCGGGCCTGAAGGACGGCGCGGAGAGCTGGATCAACCTGATGGTCACCAACCTCACCGACCCGGTGATCTACTACGACGGCGCGGGCGGTACGCCCGGAGACACCTTCACGCTGCGGGTGCCGGCCGGCCGGTACGCGGTCCTCGGCTCCTCCGTCGCCTACTACGTCGACAGCGACGTGCTGGAGACGACCCTCGCCGCCGAGGCCGACCTGGACGTGCGCGCCGCCCGGAGCGTGACGCTCGACCCGGCGCGGGCCAAGCCGGTGACGGCGACTGTCGACGGGGTGCCCACCACGCCCACCCGCACCGACCTCACCAACGTGCAGACCGCGCCGAACGGCCTGTCCTGGTGGCACCAGATCAGCGGGTACGGGGCCAGGACGACGGTCCGTACCACAGCGCTGCCCACGCCCACCGTCGGCTCCCGGCGCACCTGGGCGGCGGTCAACCTGGACTCGCCGGCCGGCACCACCAACCCGTACCGCTACAACCTCGTGCACGAGTACGCCGGCGGCGTGCCGGCCGACCCCGCCTTCCGGGTGAACAAGGCCGAGCAGGCCAAGCTCGCCCGGATCGAGGAGCGCTTCCACCAGGTGGACTCGGAGGGGATGGTCACCCAACTGATCCGCAGCGGCTTCACCGCGGACGGGGTGCCGGTGACGCAGACCCATGAGGGGAACCTGCCGCCGTACCGCACCGACTACCTCTCGGCCGGCTACCGCTGGGCCGACGAGGGTGTCTACGGCGGCCTGTCCGCTCAGGAGGCCCCCCGCACCTACCAGCCGGGCAGTCGGCAGACCAAGGTCTGGGCCCGGCAGCCGTTGCACTCCGGCTGGTACGACGACCCGGCCGGCGTCGACCACAGCTGCGCCACCGCGCCGTCACGGACCCGGGGCAACCTGCACATCGACCTGGTGTCGCTGACCGACCAGCACCAGCGGGCCGACTGCCTCCAGGGTGCCTCGATCGGCGTGAACCGCAAGCTGTCCTTGTACCGCAACGGGAAACTGGTCGAGGAGCGGGACCGCCCGCTCGCCGACTTCACAGTGCCGCAGCAGGTGGCCGACTACCGGCTGACCCTCGACGTCGACACGAGCCTGATCCTGCCGATCTCCACCAAGGTCAACACGTCGTGGACGTTCCGGTCGGCCGGGCCGGACGGCACCGGCAGCGTGCCGCTGCCGCTGCTCGCCGTGGACTACGCGCTGCCGATGGACACCAACAACCACGCCACCGGCGGAACGGCGGAACTGGCCGTCCGGCAGATGCGCGGCATCAAGGCGCAGAAGGTGACGTCGTTCCAGGTCTGGACCTCGACGGACGACGGGGCCACCTGGAAGTCGGCCCGGGTCACCGGCAGCGGCGACGGCTACCGGGTCGCGCTGCCGACGGCCGCCGCCGGGCAACCCGTGTCGTTGCGGGTGAAGGCCGCCGCCAAGGGCGGTAGCGGAATCGAGCAGACCATCATCCGGGCGTACCACGCCGGCTGACCGTCGACACAGTGGTGCGACCCGGCTCCGGCCGGGTCGCACCACCAGGTGCCGGACCGTCACTGGCCCTCCCAGACCGCCTTCGCCCCGGAGTCGCCCGTACGGAACACGTAATACACGGTGACGGCCGCGGCCACCAGCGACAACACCTGCAACGCCGGGGTCAGCAGTCGGGGGCGCGCACCCGCGGCGGGACGCGGCGGAACGAGCCGGACCAGTGCCAGGGCCACCACCCCCAACCCGATGCTGGCGTAGAGCGTGATGTCACCGAACTCCTGGTGCGCCTCCAGCTTCGGCAGGAACTCGGGGGTGACCCGCTTGGCGGCGCGCATCCGCTCAAGGAAGGCGTCGCCGGAGAGCTTCGTCAGCAGGGCGGCGACCGGCGCACCCACTGCCAGCAACCCCAGCACCCACCGGGTGTGCGGCCGGATCGGCGGTACGAACGCGTAACCGACAGTCAGCAGAGCCAGCAGCGGCACGAACACGACAGCGGCGTGCAGCAGCAGAGGGTGGGCCGGGATGCCCATGAACTCCTCGAACATCGGCGTCTCCTCCGGTGACATCAGCCTGGACGTTGATCGTCCACACCGGGACGCTATCGGTACCACGCGGGCGTGTCATCCCCGTCGATCACTCACCTGTCGCACCGCGGTGCGGACTCAGGCCGCCGCCGCACGTACGCCGAGGCCGACCAGGATCACGCCGGTCAGTCGATCGAGCATTCGTCGCACCGATGCGGTGCGGAGCAACCGGGCGGCGGCACCGGAGACGACGGTCCAGCCGGCGAGCCAACAGGTGTGCAACGCGGCGTGCGCCGTGGCGAGCAGCACCATCGGCACCAGCACCGGTCGGCCCGGTTCGAGGAACTGCGGTGCCAACGTGAGGTAGATGGCGGCGGCCTTGGGGTTCAGCACGTTGCCGAGCAACCCTTGCAGGTACGGGTGGTCCACGCGCCAGGGCAGCCTTCGGGCGGAAACTGCCGGTCGCCGTTCCGCTCCCGTGCGGCGCGACGCGGACCAGAGCATCCAGAGCCCGAGCCCGACCAGATAACCGGCCCCGACCAGCTTGACCACCCAGAACGCCTGCGACGAGCGGAGCACCAGCGCGGCCAGGCCGACGGCGGCCAGCGTGGCGTGCACGTAGAGCCCGGTCACCGTACCCAGGATCACCCACCAGCCCTGCCGCCGCCCGCCGGCGGCCACCCGCGAGATGACCAGGGTCAGGCTCGCGCCCGGCGTGGCGGTGATCGGCGCGACGGCGAGCAGGAAACCGAGCACCGCGACCCCGTGCATGCTCAGACCACCACCCGGTAGTGGGTGGTGAACAGCCCGGCGTCGTCGTACACGTGGAACGCGACACCGGGTGGTTGGGTCTGGGTGGCCAACGGGCCCTCGCCCTCCCAGGGCATCCGCAGTGTGGAGACCACACCCGGGGCGATCCGCAGTGGACGGCCCGCGAAGGTGCTCGCGGCCGCGGTGTGGAAATGCCCCGTCAGCACGGCGACGACCTGCGGGTGGGCGGCGACGAGCTCGGCCAGGGGGTCGGCCGGCAGCAGCCGCATCGGGTCGATGACCGGGTGGTGCAGCACCACCGGCGGGTGATGCAGGGCGACGAACGTCGGCGTCCCGGCCGGCACCGAACCCAGCTCGTCGGCGAGCCAGGCCATCGTCTCCTCGTCCAGGTGACCGTCGTCCGCGCCGGGCACCGACGAGTCGGCGAGGAGGAAGACCGCCCCGGCCACGTCGTGGCGGGTGTTGATCGGGCCGGTGCCGCCGCCGTCGTCACCGAGCAGACCCTTGCGGTACGCGTCACGCACATCGTGGTTGCCGGGGCAGAGCATCACCGGCAACGGAGAGTCGAAGAGCTTCGCGGCGGTCTCGTACTCGGCCACCTCGCCGTGGTCGGCGATGTCTCCGGTGATCAGGATCGCGTCGACAGGCCGTGGCAGGCCGTGCAGGTAGTCCATGACCCGGGCGGTCCGCTCGGCCGACCGGGGATGGCTGTCGAGGTGGGTGTCACTGAGATGCGCGATGACCAGCACAGGAGCTCTCCTAACGGCTACCAACATCAAGCCGTCAGGGGACACTACTCCCGGCCAGGTCGGCCGCCGCAGCGTGGTGTCCGCCGAGGTCAGCTCCGGGAACGCGGCAGGCAGTCCTTCTTGTACTTGAGGCCCGAACCGCACCAGCAGGCGTCGTTGCGCTCCGGCGGCCAGGCGATCCGTGCGCTGGGCCGCGCCGACACCTCGGCCGCGTAGCCGGCCCGGACCGCCGCGTCGGCCGGATCGCCGCCACGTCGACCGGCGAACGCGGTCAACCCGGCCACTGTCGCGCCGAACACGCCCAACCCGGCCTGGCCTGCTTCCCTCAGCCGAACCAACTCCGTCTCCAGCCGGCCCCGGTGCGCGTCCCAGTCCGGCCCGTACACCTGGGCGAGGGCAGGCTGCTCGGCGAGCAGTCGATCGAACTCGGCCCGCGGCCAGAAGAGCAGATCCGACTCGGCGTCCCGACGCTCCCCGGCCCGACGCACGAGCTGGGTCTCCAGCCGGTCCGCCAGGTCGTCCTGCCGGTCGTGCGGCAGGTTCAGATTGCGGCGTACCCGATGCCGTTGTTGCAGCAGGAAGAAGGCGACACCCGGCGCGTCCGGCGGACCGAGCTCGACCACCGGGTCGACAGCGGTGCTGGCCGGCCCGGCCGCGGCGGTCGCACCTTCGAGCACCGTGTCGACCGCCTCGCTCAGCCACGTCTCGGCGGTCGCCGAACGCCCACCGGCATCCAGCGCGGCACTGACGTAGGCGGGGGCGTCGGGCTGCACGAGCAGCAACGGGCGCAACGCCGTCAACTCCGCCAGCGCCTCGTCGTCACGGCCGCCGGCCCGGAACAGCGCGCGGGCCCGCAGCGCGCGGGCGAACCCGGCCCGAGGGTCATCACCGGACGGGTACGCCGCCAGCGCCTGCTCCGCGTAGCGCAGCGCGGCCTCGGGCCTGGCCCGGATCTCGGCGATCTCCGCGGACAGCGTGAACGCGTCCCCGGCGTCGTCCGGGTCCTCCAGCCGGCCCTGCTCGGCGGCCTCCGCCACGTCGGCGGCGACACCGAGCGGATCGGCGTTCCCGAGCGCCGAGCGGCGAAGTTCGGCGAGGTCAGCCTTGGTGAGTGTCTCTCTCGTCGGCACGATCTCACGGTACGTCGGGGTACGCGCGGAATGCGGGCAGATCACCTGTTACGCCGCTCTCACGCCGCGCCTTCTGCCACCCGCCGGGCGGACTACGACCAGGCACCGGCCGCCGCGGCCCGAGCGGCGTAGGTGTCGAAGTCGAGCGGGTCCCGTCCGAGAACTCGTCGTACCCCGTCGCTCGGTTCGGCGAGATGACCAGCCCGCATCCCGGTGAACAGGGCGTTCAGCGCAGTCGCCGCCTCCGCCGGATAACCCTCGGCGAGCAGCTCCGCGTGGTACTGCTCCGGGGTGAGCTCCTCGTAGCGGATCGAACGGCCGGTCACCCGGGCGATCGTCGCCACCGCCGCGGCGAACGTGAGCGCACGAGGACCGGACAGGTCGTACACCTGTTCGTGGTGACCGGGCGACGTCGGCAACGTCGCGGCCACGTCGGCGACGTCCTGGGCATCGACGAACGGCTCCGGCGTGGCGCCCATCGGCAGGGCCAGCCGCCCGTCGAGCAGCGGTTGGCGAAACAGGTCCTCGCTGAAGTTCTGACTGAAGTTGTTCGGCCGGATGATCGTCCACTCGATGCCGGATGCGCGCACCGCCTCCTCCGCGGCGAGCATGCCGGGGGAGAAGTCACCGACCCGGTCGATCCCCCGGCCGGAGAGCGCCACGATCCGGCCGACACCCGAGTCGACAGCCTGGGTCACGAAGTCGGTGGCCAGCGCCGGGTCCTCCGGAGCGAGCAGGTAGACCGCCGAGACGCCCGCCAGGGCCGGCTGCCAGGTGTCCCGCCGCGACCAGTCGAACCGCACCTCACCGGAGCGAGAGGCGGCCCGGACGGACCGACCCGCGGCCCGCAGCGTCTGGACCAGCCGACGACCGGTCTTGCCGGTGCCAGCCATCACGAGTGTCGAAGATGCGTCCGTCGTCATGACCACCAGTCAACGCGCCCGGCCGAGGGCGGGACATGTCCCGTCGTACGCCAGGCATGTCCGATCGTCCGCGGTCCATCCTCCGCGCTCTATCGTCGGTGGCATGGACCCGTTCGACAATCTGCTGCGCGGTCTGCACGCCAACGGCGCGGCCTTCGGCCGGTCGGTGCTGACGCCGCCGTCGGCGCTGCGGTTCACCGACGGCGCCCCGCTGACGCTCTGCGTCCCGATGCGGGGCGAGGGCTGGATCTCCCACCCGGAGAGCGACAAGCCTCGCCTGGTCCGGGTCGGCGAGGCGGCCACAGTGCGCGGGCCGGCGCCGTTCGTCTTCTCCGCCGACCCCCGGTCGAGCTTCGAGCCCGGGGAACTGCGCGACGTCCGGCGCGGCCAGACCGGCCCGGTCGACCCGGTGGGGGCGGACCACACCGACAGTCTCGTGCTGCTGGTCGGGGTGTACCACGTCCGGGGTCGGGTGCCCCAGCGGCTGCTGGGCGCGCTGCCGCCGGTGCTCGTCGTGCCCGAGGACCAGGACTGCGCCGCGCTGCGCGACTACCTGGACGCCCAACTCGACGCGGGGCGGCACGGACGACAGGTGGTGCTGGACCGCCTGCTGGACTGGTTGCTGGTGTGCACCGTGCGGGACTGGTTCGACCAACCGGAGGCCGAGGCCCCCGGCTGGTACCGCGCGCTGAGCGACGACACAGTCGGCCCGGTGCTGCGCGCCATGCACGACGCTCCCGGTCGCCAGTGGACCCTGGCCAGCCTGGCCGCGCAGGCCGGAGTCTCCCGGTCGACACTGGCCAAACGGTTCACCGCGTTGGTGGGCGAACCGCCGCTCACCTACCTGACCGACTGGCGCATGACGGTGGCCGCCGACCTGCTGTCCGAATCGAGCGCGACTGTCGCCGCCGTGGCACGTCACCTCGGGTACGCGGACGCGTTCGGGTTCAGCGCGGCCTTCAAACGTGTCCACGGCATGAGCCCGAGCCGGCATCGACGGCTCACCCGGGTCGACGCCACCGCGGCCTGAGCGGCAACTCGTCCAGGGCCCAGAGCCGGTCGACGAGAGGTCGCAAAACCAACTAACCACTGTCATCTGCCGTCAACCCGTCGTCGGTAGCGTCCGGTCGCCAGTTTCCCGACCAGGTCGCACAAAGGCGGAATTATGGGCACTGTGGATCGCCGTACGGGAAGTTGACGAGCAGGTGGATGTGGTTTTTGTTCCCGTTGAACTCGACCAGTTCGGTCTCGAAGTCAGCGCACATCGCTCGCATGATTTCTTCCATCCGGGCGAGGTGTCGGTCGCTGAACATTCTGTGCCGGATTTTTGTCATGATGACCAAGCGAGCGTGTAGAGCGAGAACGCGGTGTCCCCCAGTGTGGATGCCGTCAGGGTTGCCATGGGCCGCCGTGGGACACTCGGTTTCGTGCTGCTTCGTTACAACTTCCGGGTCTATCCGGACGCCGTGCAGCGCACCGCTTTGGCGAGGGCGTTCGGGTGTGCCCGGGTGGTGTTCAACGATGGGCTGCGTCTGCGTCAGCAGGCACGCGAGGTCGGCGAGGGGTACGTCTCGGACGCCGAGTTGTCCAAGCGGGTGATCACGCAGGCCAAGAACACGTTGGAGCGGGCGTGGTTGGGTGAGGTGTCTGCCGTGGTGTTGCAGCAGGCACTCGCGGATCTGAACGTGGCGTACCGCAACTTTTTCTCCTCGATCAGTGGCACGCGTAGGGGCCGCACGGTGGCGCCGCCGCGGTTTCGGTCCCGCAAGGACAACCGGCAGGCGATCCGGTTCACCAGGAACAGCCGGTTCAGGGTCCTCGACAACGGTCGACTTCGGCTGCCGAAGGTCGGCGACGTGTCGGTTCGGTGGTCGCGTAGCCTGCCGTCCGAGGCCAGCTCGGTCACGGTGATCCGGGACGCGGCCGGCCGGTACTTCGCCTCGTTCGTCGTCCACACCACCGACGCACCGCTGCCGGAGACGGACTGCGAGATCGGTATCGACCTGGGCCTGACCCACTTCGCGGTCATGTCCGACGGCACGAAGGTCACCGCGCCGAAGTTCCTGCGCCGCGCGTCACACAAGCTCAAGCGGTTACAGCAGGACCTGTCTCGCAAGACCAAGGGCAGCAACCGCCGTAAGAAGGCCGTCGTGAAGGTCGCCCGCGCTCATGCGCGGGTGGCCGACAGCCGACGGGACTGGCAGCACAAGCTTTCGACATCGATCATCCGCGACAACCAAGCGGTGTACGTCGAGGACCTGTGCGTGGTCGGTCTTGGCAGGACCCGGCTCGCGAAGTCCGTGCACGACGCGGGATGGTCGTCGTTCACGGGCATGTTGGAGTACAAGGCTGCCCGGTACGGGCGCAGGTTCGCCCGGGTGGACAGGTTCTTCCCGTCGACCCGGATGTGCTCGGACTGTGGCCGGGTCAACGAGAAGATGACGCTGAACGTCCGAGCGTGGGACTGCCCGTGCGGGGCAGCCCACGACCGGGACGTCAACGCCGCAAAGAATGTCAAGGCCGCCGGACAGGCGGACTTCAACGACCGTGGAGCGCAGGTAAGACCAGCATCCGTGCCGGCACCGCGCGGCGAAGCGGTAACCCACCCGGACGCCGCGTGTTCCACACGCAGCGTGGAGGGAATCGCCGTCCTTCAGGACGGCGAGGATGTCAAGTGAACTCGCAGGTCTTCGACCACACCTCACTGATCAAGTTCCTGGAGGCGCGGTTCGGGCACGGCCGGCCGGACCTGATCGAACAGAACATCACCCCGTGGCGACGGGCCGTCGTCGGTGACCTGACCACGGTCTTCGACTTCCGGCACCCGAACCGCTCGCGCGAGGTCAGGCTGCCCGACAGCGACGACTTCAAGCCCGAGGAGTTGGTCCGGCACCCCGACGAGGTGCCGGTCCCGCCGACGACGGACAAGCGGCTGCCGAAGCAGGAGCACGGGGTACGGCCGATCCCGTACACCCTGCAGGCCGACGGACACCACGGCGACGACTCGTTCCGGATCGACCTCCGCAACTCCGGCGGCGTCACCGCGGTCTTCCAGGTCCGCCAGGCCGGCAGCGCGGACGCCCCACGCAGCTACACCGACCGGCGAGGTCTTTGACCCGGCCCGCACGATGACCGGCCCCGAGCAGGAGCGCTGGCTGCTCGACGGGCTGGGCCAGTCCAAGGCGCGCTGGAACGTCATCGCCCAGCAGACCATCATGGCGGCGTTCGACTACGACCTGGGACCGGGGCAGATCGTCAACCTCGACCAGTGGGACGGGTACCCGCCGGCCCGCTCCCGCATCCTCGACTTCATCGCCACACACTGGGTGTCGAACCCCGTCGTGCTCGGCGGGAACTGGCACACCCACTGGGTGAACGACCTGAAGACCGACCTCACCGATCCCGCCGCGAAGACGATCGCCACCGAGTTCGTCGGCACGTCGATCTCCTCCGGCGCCGGGTGGGACGCCGACGTCCGGGCCGGCCTCGCGGCAAACCCGCACGTCAAGTTCTACAACGGCAGCTACCGCGGGTACGTGATCTGCGACGTCACCGAGCGGCGCTGGCGTGCCGACCTGCGCATCGTGCTGGACGCCCGGGACGCCCTGTCACCGGCGTACACGATCGCGGCGTTCGAGGTGCGCGACGGCGTGCCGGGGGCGTACCGGATCGACGCCGGCGACGGCATCGTCGGGCGGGTCACCGACGCGGCCACCGGCGCTGCTCTGCCGAACGTGCAGGTGACCGTGCTCCGGGAGGACGGCAGCCGACTCGTGGCGAGCACCACCGACCCGTCGGGGGGAGGTTCTCGCCTTCGCGCCGCCGGGCAGCTACACCGTCGCCGTGAACGGGGTCGGCTACGAGCCGGTGAGCCGCCCGGCGACGGTCGTCCAGGGCGCGCCGACGAAGCTCGACCTGCGGCTGACCCGGGCGGCGACCACGGCCGGCGCCGGCCGTGTCATCCCGGCCCGCAGGCCGAGGCGAAGGCGTCCGACCTGGTGCTCGGCAACGACCTGCTGGCCCTGGCCGTCTCGGCGGGCACCGACGACCCGCAACTGTCCGGGGTCACCGTCGGCAAGCCCCTGGACCTGGCCGCGGTCGGACGCCTCGACCAGCTCGACTGGATCAACCTGCCGTACGCCTCGGCGACGCAGCCGCGCGGCACCAACGCGTGGCAGCAGCGGACCGTCCGCTCCAGTGCCGTCGAGGTGCTCTCCGCGACCAGCCCACTGGCGTCTGTCCGCGCCACCGGCGTCAGCACGGCGGTCGCCGACCTCCAGGTCGTCACGACGTACACCGTCCGGCTGAACGAACCGTGGGTGCTGGCGGAGAGCCTCTTCACCAACGTCGGCACGACGTCGCGCACCTTCTGGACCGGCGACGCACTCGACCACGACGGCGCCGGCCAGCGCAGCGGTGTCGCCGGGCACGGAACGATCACCAGCAGCACCCCAACCGACTATCCGCCCGCCGCGCCGTGGATCGGCATGACCGGCTCGGACCGGCAGACCTACGGCCTGCTCTACGAGGAGGCCGACTTCGCCGCGTACAACTGGGTGATGAGCCAACGTCAGGTGACCCTCGCCCCGGGCGGGACGTTTACGCTGCGGCGCCGGATCGTCGCCGTGGACAGCGGTGCCGGCGCCGACCCGTTCGCGGTGCTCGGCCAGCTCTGACCGACACGGGGGTGAGTGGCGCTGCCATCCACCCCGCTCGTCAGGACGTCGGGCGGTCAGAACTCCTCGTACACCGCCGGGTCCTGGTCCGACAGCCGCCCGTCCGGGCGGCCCAGCGCGGTGATGGCCTCGACCTGCGCGTCGGTGAGCTTCATACCGAAGACGTCAAGGTTCTCGACCTGCCGCTGCGGGGAGGCGGCCTTGGGCAGCGGGATCACCTGACGGGCCACGTGCCAGGCGAGGATGGCCTGCGCCGGGCTGACGCCGTGCGCTGTCGCGATCTCCACGACGACGGGGTGCTGCTGCAGGTCGTTGCCGTGGCCGAGCGGGCTCCACCCCTGCACCAGGATGCCCTGCTCCCGGTGGTAGTCGAGCGCTTCCTGCTGCGGAAAGTACGGGTGCACCTCGATCTGGTTGACCACCGGAGCGACCCCGGTCTCGGACACCAGCCGCTCGATGTGCTCGGGCAGGAAGTTGGAGAGCCCGATGTGCCGCACCAGCCCACGCTCACGCGCCTCGATCAACGCCCGCCACGCCTGCACGTACCTGTCGACCTTCGGGTTCGGCCAGTGGATCAGGTACAGGTCGATTCGGTCGAGGCCGGTGCGGAACACACTCTCCTCGATGGTGGTCAGCGCCTCGTCGTAGCTGTGGTGCCGCCCCGGCAGCTTCGAGGTGACGACCAGTTCGTCCCGCACGTCACCGGCCGACCGGGCCGCCCGGCCGACAGCGCCCTCGTTCTCGTAGTTCACCGCCGAGTCGATCAACCGGTAGCCGGTCCGGATCGCCTGGCCGATCGCGTCGACACCCGCCGAGCCGTTCAGCCGGTACGTGCCGAGCCCGATCGCCGGCAGAGTAGTGCCGTCGGCTGCCGTCAGATGGGGAATCGTCATGATCGGAACCCTACCCGCGCGAGCAGTCCCGCAGGCTGGGTCTCTTCCGCCCGGACGGTCCCTCAGGAGGCCCCGTCACCAGCGGGGGCGTCCCTGATGGCGAGTGCGGCCTGGATGAGCGCGGCGTGGGTCAGCGTCTGCGGGTAGTTGCCGAGGTGGGCACCCGTCGCCGGGTCCACCTCCTCGGCGTAGAGGCCAAGTGGGCTGGCGTGGTCGGCCATGGCCCGGAACAACTCGACGGCTTCACGGCGACGCCCGGTGCGGGCAAGGGCCTGAACGAGCCAGAACGAGCAGGGAAGGAACGCGCCCTCGGTGCCGGGGAGGCCGTCACGTCCGGGCGGGTAGCGGTAGAGCAGTGGGCCGCCGGCGGACAGCCGGACCCGGATGGCGTCGATGGTGCCGCGTACCCGGGGTGACTCGGCCCGGTCCATGCCCAGCAGCGGCAGGACGAGCAGCGCCGCGTCGAGATCGGAGGAGCCGTAGCTGCGGACGTAGCTGGCCGCCGTCGCGTCGAAGCCGCGCGTCCGGACCTCGGCGGCGATGGCAGCACGGGCGTTCTGCCAGCGTCGACGTTGACCCTCCCGCACTGGGTGCGTGTCGGCGATGGCCAGGGCACGATCCAGGGCGAGCCAGCCCATGAGCTTGGAATGGACGTGTTGGTCGGGCTCCCGCACCTCCCAGATGCCGGCATCGGGCTGCTGCCAACAACCGGCGACCACGTCGGCGAAACCGCGCACCGCCCGCCACGTCTCGGCGGAGAGGCGGTGCCCGCCCTGGGCGAACGCCCAGGCGGCGTCGATCACCCAGCCGTAGCCGTCGAGCTGGTGCTGACCGGCGGCGCCGTTGCCCATCCGTACCGGACGGCTGTCGAGGTAGCCGGGCCAACCGGGCAGCTCTCGCTCCGCCGGCACCTGCCTGCCATGCAGTGTGAGCAGCGCCGGCAGGCGTGGCCGTTGCAGTCGGCTCGCGTGCAACAGCCACGCGAGGAAACCACGGGCCTCGTCGGTCTTGCCGACACTGAGGAAGGCGCTGACGCCGATGCTGGCGTCCCGGGGCCAGACATAGCGGTAGTCCCAGTTACGTCCCCCACCGGGATCCTCGGGCAGTGACGTGGTCGGTGCGGCCACCGGCGCTTTGCACGGCGAGTAGGTCAACAGCCGCAGGGTGAGCAGACTTCGTACGACGTGTTCCCGGAACGGCAGCCGCTCGTCGATCTCCGCGGTCCAGGCCCGCCAACGGCTCTCGTCCTCAACCAGCAGGTCCCAGGCGGCCGTCGGCTCGACGTGGATCAGCGGTTCGCGGTGGGCCACGGCCAGCACGAGGGTGACCGGACGGCCCGGCCGGACGGTGATCGAGCTGGGCCGACCCGGTTCGATGCCGAACGCGGGCGTGCTGTCCAACGCGACCGCGAGCGCCCCCCACTCACACACGAGGGCCTGGCTCCGGTGGTGGGCTCGTGGCCGGCGGTGCCGTGCGCCGAGGCGGGGATCGAACTCCACCACCGCGTCGACCGGCGCCTGCTCGGCCGACAGCCGTCGCACGATCAGTGTCGCGGGCAGCAGGTGACCGCTGACCTCGGCCACCATCGCCTCGGTGAGGGTCAGCCGGCCGCCGCCCACCGCCCAGGTGGTTTCCAGGGTGGCGGTGTGCTGCCGGTACCGTCGCTCGACGACAGTGGCCGGCCCGGCCGGGCCGACCCGGAACGTTCCTGCTTCCGGGCCCCCGACCAGCCGGCCGAACAGGGGATCGCCGTCGAAACGCGGTACGCAGAGCCAGTCCATCGCGCCGTCACTCGCGACCAGGGCGGCGGTGCGAGTGTCGCCCAGCAGACCGTAGTCGCTGATCGGCGGCCCGTCAGTCATCGAGATCGCTCCCTGCCGAGCCGTGCCGGCGAGCAGCGGGACACGCGGATCACCTGGCCTGCAGGAGTAGCCCGAGAAAGACCCCGTAGATGACGTGGACGACAGCCGTGACCAGGGGCGTCTGGATGCCGTAGTTGACGGCGAACAGCCCGGGTGGCTCCAACACCGCCGTGCTGGCCGGCCCCGCCCGTTGCGAGGCCATCCGCGGGTGGACACCAGGAAGCAGCGGAAGAATCACCGTCAGCGCGATCCCGACGTGCACGATCCCGAGCAGTGCCCCGATCCACCAGGTGGCGCGGTGCAACAGCGCGAACGTGGCCGCGTAACCGAGGGCGAAACCCTGACCGGTGCAGAGGTGCAGGAAGAACCCGACGACCCGCGCCCGATCGGGATCCTCGGTGACGAAGGCCCCGAGCACCAGGGGAAGGTCGAGCCGAGTGAGACCGGCCAGCTGAGCGGAGATCATCGCCGCGGTGAGCGCCGCGGTGGCGACCAACCCGAACAACGCCCATCCGGCCCAGTCCATCTCAGCAGTCGTCGACGCCGCGGGCGTTCTCAATCATCGGTCCACCCTCCGGCTGAACAACGCGAATCCCACGGCCTGGACCGGACACCCACCCCCCGGGTGCCCGGTTTCTCACCATAAGCCCACGAACCTGCCGCGCTGACCCGCTCGCGTAGATGTCCCTTGACGAGTTGACACCGTGTCGGTGCCTTGTCACTGCCTCAGGTAGGCGCTCCACCCATGCCGGCGGTGCGCTGCACGTCGGTCACGGCCAGGACGGCGGTGGTGGGCCGAATGCGCGACGACTGGCCCGCACGGCCAGAGCAGCGAGGGCAGCGTTGGCACCACCGCCGATCACCGCACCGATACCGAACGGTGCCACTCGACCGAGAACGATGATTCCCTGCTTGGTTCCGTACTTCGTGATGAAGTTCCGCCCCAGGACCGTGTTGATCTGGCGCAACGTGGCGACAGGCACCTTGGCGACAACCTGACGCCCCCAGTGTTGCCCGGTGCGCTCGGCGACCCTCGTGATGGTGGCGGAGCCGGAACCGCCGAGCATGATCCCCATCACGATCGTTCGGCGGCGCTCGACCTCGTCGATGCGGACTCCGTGGACTTCAGCGATCGAGAGCGCGAAGAGCGCGCTCAGCTGAAGTGAGGACAGAGCCTCGCCGGCCGTCAGCGCCAGTGCGACGCCCGTGCCGACGCCCGGTGCCGCTGCGGTTCCGCCGACGGCGGCGCCCGCCCCGGTCAACGCGCTGACGTAGATCCGCTCCAGGTTGCGGATCACCTCGGCTGGTGTCGCCTCCGGGTTGCGCTGGCGGGCCCGGGCGAGGTTCTTCTGCACCAGTGGGGTCTGCAGGGCGATTGCCTTGTCCAGCAGGTCGAGGACCCGCTGCCCACGTGCGCCCGCCTCCGGCGCCGGTAAATCGAGGGCGTCGTCTGCCATGCCTTGAACTCCTTGGTGTCACGTCTCAACTGGGCTGCCACTCGACCAACCGATCGGATCTTGCGTCACCTCATTGACCGGTGGACGCCCTTCTGGGTGGGCGAGTTCGTTCCTTCAAGGCGCATTACTGAGCGAGGTCGGCGAGCATGCGCTGGTACGCGATGGGGTGCACGACCGGAACGGCGTACTGGCGGGCCTTCTTGGCCTTGCCGGACATCGAGTCGGGGTCAGCAGCCACCAGGAGGCGGGTCTTCTTGGTGACGTTGTCACCGACCTGGAGCCCTGCCGCCCGAGCATCTTCTTCCCAGGACCACCGCGGTGGTTCCATCGCCCCGGTGAAGACCACCACGTCGCCGGGGCGAAGGCGCCAACTCTTGGTCTGAGGCCGGGCCGGGCCGACGTCACGAGCGGCCTTGAGGGCATGGTCGACGTCGGAGGCTTGTAGCCCGAGCAACGAGGCAACCTGGTCCAGGTCGTGGCGTTCGGCCGACGTGAGGACGTTGTCCTCCAACGCCACGGCCGCCAGACTCGCCAGATAGCTGCGGTGCAGGTGGTCGACGTCGACTCGGGCGAGGCCGAGCTCTTCGGCCGTGGCGACGAGCGCGTCCGCTTCGCTGGCCGAGATATGCCGGTCAAGCAGTGCCTGGTCGAGCAGATCGAGGTACGCGTCCCCCTGTGGTTCGCGGAGCCGCGGGAGCCGGTCCACCAGCCGAGCCAGGAAGTGCTCCTCCCGGTGCCCAGGCTCTCGGCGAGGCACCGGCACCACTGCTTCGGTAGCCAAGGGTGGCCAAGGCGCAGCCGCAGCGGCGTCAATGACGGACGTCCACGGCGGTGGCGTTCCTACGTCCCGCAGATAGCGGGCCAGAAGCTGCGAGGCTGCCCTCGCGTCATGCAGAGCGGAGTGGGCCTGGTGCGGCGGCAACCCCGCCGCGCGACAGCAGTCGTGCAGGCTGCGGCCGGCCGACGGGAGGAAGTGCCCGGCCAGCCGCATGGTGCACAGCCCCTCGGGCAGGCTGATCGGCAGTTCAATCCCCAACCGGCGGTACTCCGCGATGAGGAATGCGGCGTCGAAGTGCAGGTTATGAGCGACCAGCACCCTCCCGCGAAGGAGGCTGGCTACGTGACCTGCGAGCCGACCGAACTCCGGTGCGCGCCGTGCTTCGGCGGCCGAGATGCCGTGGATGAGTTGTGGACCGAGATCCCGGCCGGGGTTGACCAGGCTGCACCACTCGTGCGTCACCTGCCCGGCGTCGTCAAGGTGGATGACGGCGACCTCGACCACGCGGTCGTGCCAACTGGTGCGCAGGCCCGTCGTCTCCAGGTCGATAACTGCGTACACGTCGGGTCGACTCCTTAGATCGTGGCCTGAGCGGAGTTGTCGGCGGCAGCACGCAACCAGGCCAGCCACCGTGGAGGCAACGGTTGTGGCTCGCCCAGAGCGCGCAGGTACTTGCGGCGATACCGTGCCTGTTCCGTGTCCTGCCAGAGCTGAGCGGTCATGGCGACAGCCGACGTCAGGGCCAGCGCCGACCCCGCGACCGGCGATGCGGCGCGGGGCTGCGCGGTGAGCCGGATCGCCACATCCTCGTGATCCGGCACCTCGCTGGGCCAGGCGAGCGGGGCCAGCTTCGACTTGGACACCGCACGCTGCCGGTCGACGGCGTCGCTGTAGGCGGACCGGTGCTCGGTGATCTCCGCGAGTAGGTCGGAGACGGTCAGCACGTTCCCCCGCAGCATGTTGACCAGTTCCTGTGGCAGTACGTGAGCGATCCTCTCCAGGATCGCGACCGGAGCCTCCCGGTCCCACCCCACCAGGCACCGCCCCTGCAACATCCACATGATGCGAACAAGTTGGTCGTCCTGCGCGACTTCATCGAGGCGTACCAGCCACGCCCCGCCGGCGCGTCCGGTCGGGCTGAGCCGCCACACCGCTACCGCCTCGACGCCGTCCGCGTCGGGGCCGACGGCGAGAACAGCATGTCCACGCGCACCGGGCACGTAGTCAACGGATATGGCCAGTTCGCTCTCGGATTCCTCAGGTTCTGTCATCCCACGTCCTTCATGATCGACAACGGGAGCATCACAGTAGGTGTCAATGTGCTCACCCAGGCTCAGCCGGAGCGGCACCTCATCGCGCGTAGCGTCCAGACGCGAGTGTCTGAACAGATCACACGCGCGGGGTGAGCGGTTCAAGTCGCGCGAGCAAGGTGCTCACCTCGGAGTGCAGGCGACGCAGCTCCGCAGCCGTGGGGCCAGCTCGTAGCAGTGGTGGTGCGTGGCGGCGGAGAGCGTCGCCCAGGCGAACGCCACCCGGCGGGCGGTTTCGCCGCCCGGACCGAGCCGGCCGCGCAGCATCAGCTGCTTCGCGCGGCCCTGCCGGCACGCCGCCACGGTCGGCTTCACCCGCCGCCAGTAGGCGTCGATGCCACCTTCGAGGGCGAGCCGGATCAGGCAGGCGCAGGCCCGCGGCCACCAGCCCGCAGTCACCGCGACTGTTCCCAACAGACCGGAGCCGCGTAGAAGCTGATCGGCCGCCGCCAGGCAGCGCTGTGGCGTCGGCGCGGTCACGACAGCGCCGCCGCGAGGAGGCGGGCGTCCGCGACCAGGCCGGGCAGGTCCGCCAGGTACGCACCGTGCACGCCTTCCCGGCATGCCTGGTACGCGTTCACCGCCCGTCGTCCGTGCCGGCGGCCGAGCCAGCCGAGCACGTCACCACCCTTCTCGGCGTCATCGAACACCGCCAACGCGACGGTGGTGGCGACCCGGCGGGACGCGTCCTCGATCGCCTCCTCGATGTCGGCGTGCCGGACACCCCGCGCCACCCGGTTCCGCCAGACCGAGCGGTGGCAGGCCGCTTCGACAGCAGAGCGGCACAGTTCCGCTACCACCGGCCCGCGTACCTCTGCGGGGATCTCCTCGTTGCGCGCCAACGCGTACGCGTCGTTCAGATAGCGGGTCACCGGGTCGGAGCCGGACCGCAGCGTCACCACCGACCTCTCCGCGCGGGTCACCTCGATGATCCGCGCCCTGCCGAGATCGAGCCGGCGCACCGCGTCCGGCAGCCGGGTGTCGTGGGTGAAGACGACCACCTGCCGCTGCTCGGCCAGCTCGGCGAGCACCCGCGCGAGACCGTCCACCTTCGACGGATCCATGCTCTGCACCGGGTCGTCGACCACGATGAACCGGAACGGGCTCTCCGGGGCACAGCTGCGGGGCAGGAACGTCGCCAGCCCGAGCGCCTGCATCTCACCCTGACTCATCACACCCAGCGCCGTGCCGTTGTCGGCGCCGTCCACGCTGACCGGGAAGACGACCCGCCGCCGGGTGTTCGCGCCTTCCAACGTCATCGACCCGAGCTCGACGTTGCTTTCCTGCCGCAGCTGCGCCCAGATCCGCTGCGAGTGCCCGGCGAACGGCGCGACCCGCTCGTTGCGAATCTCTCCACCTGCGTCCTTCAGCCAGGCGCGCGCGGCCTTCAACCGGGCCACTGTCGCCTCCCGCGCCGGCAGTGCGCCGACGGTGGCCACCCACTCGCGCACCTCGGCCGCCGCCGCCCGCCAGCCGGTGTCGCGTTGCCGCAGAAACCCCTCGGCGTACGCGCGGGCCGCGGCGACCGCCGCCACCACCGCCGGGTACCGCGCCGCCAGGTGGTCGGCCAGCTCGGCCGGCTCCCCGGGTACGCGCCGCAGCGCGGCAACGGCGTCACGCAACGCCCCTACCGTCGGCTCCGAACCGGGGCCCTCGGGCACAACCAGGTCATCGATCAGGTGGTGCGTCTGCCGCAGCAGGGCCGTCAGCCGGGTCGTCGCCGTCTGGGCGGCGACGCTGCGCTGCCGAAGCTCAGTGAGCGACTCTGCGGCAGCGGCACGCCAGCCGCCGTCCAGGGTGCCGGTGGCGCAGACCGGGCACGACCCGTCGCCCTCGTCCTGGTGATGTTCGAGGGCGAGGCGAAGCAGCTCGGCGCTCCGCAGCGCGGCCCGGGACCGGCCACCGTCGTACCGCTGGGCCTCGACCGCCGCGTCCCGCAACTGACCGGCGAGGCGGGGCGCCTCGTCGACCGGCGGCGGGGCGAGGGCGGCGAGCTCCCGACAGAGCAGCACCTCCCGGTCGGTAGTCGCCTCGTCCGGCTCGTCGAGGATCGCCGTCACCGCGCCGAGGTCGACAGCGCCCCGGCCACGCAGAAGCACGGCGGCCCGCCGGGCCCGGTCGTCGACGATCCCGTCGAGCGTGGCGACCAGGGCGGCGCGCTGTGCGCGTACCTCCTTGATTGCCGCTTCGTGCGGCCGGATGGCGCGCAGCAGACGCTGGTCGGCGTCGCTGAGCGCGTCCAGCCCGAGGATCGCGAAGAGCGCGTCGAAGAGCTGACTCTGCGTCCCGGCGGCGAGCTTGCCCAGCTCGGCCGCGGTGAGGAACGGCCGGTACAGCTCCAGCGGGCGGGCCAGACCCAGCTCGGAGAGGCCCGCGTGCCGGCCCTGTGCGCTGGTGACCGTCACCTCGGCGTCGGCCAGTTCGGCCCCGACCGGCCAGGCCCGGTTGACCCGGGTCGGGGCGGCCACTCCGTCGACGCGCAGTTCCACACCCACCCAGCAGGGGTCCGGGTTGTGCAGGTTGCGCCACCCCGTACGCCAGACGCTCGTCTTGTCGGCCCACCGGGCGCTGTCCCCGGTGAGGGCGAGTTCGGCGGCCTCGGCGAAGCTGGACTTGCCGGAGCCGTTGCGGCCGACGACCAGTGTGAAGCCAGGGCCGGGGCCGATCTGGATGGTCCGTTCCGGGCCGACGCCACGGAACCCGGCGACGGTCACCGACTTCAACCAGATCCGTTCCGCCGGACCCTCATCGGCGGGGGAGCGGGGGGCGAGCCGGGTCGGAGTACCGGCGAGCGCGGCGGTCAGGTCCTCCTCGCCGGTGAGGGCGGCGAGGACCAGCTCGGCCGTCTCGGTCGGTACGCCGTCAGCGGCGGCGAGGCGGTCGAAGATCAGCTCGATCAGCGGGGCGGCGGTCTGTGCGGGCTGGGTCATTGTCGTCTCCAGGCGTGTGGTGTCCGCGGGCCGACTGCATGTCGGCCCGCCCGGGTGAGCGGTGGAAGTGCGGGTTACCGCTGTCGCGCGGTCAGACCGTGGCGTTCGCGTGCCAGTCGCGCAGGAACGCGTCGACCAAGGCGTGCGCCCGAGGACGCAGGTCGAAGGACTCCTCCCGCCGGCGGCGGGCCATGTGCGACAGGCCGTCGGCGGCCTCGTTGAGGGCGTGGCCGCTGTGACCCTTGACGTGCGCGAACGTCAGGTCGGGGCGGTGGGCCACCTGCTCGGCGAGCCGGACCAGAGTCGGTTTGTCTGACCAGCGGCGCTGCCGCAGGCTGTAGCCGGCGGGCATCGCGTCGGTCTCACCGGCCTGCCAGCGGTGCAGGTACCGCACGGCCGTCAGGCTGTCCAGCAGCACGGTCATGCCCGCTGGCACCTCGTCATACCCGGTGAGCAGGTAGTCGACCGCGCGCAGTTCGTCGACGAGCACTCGGGATCTGCCGGTCGGGTCGAGCCGGCCGGTGCCCCGCCCGAGCAGGCCGTAGTGGCCATCGCTGACCACGTACCCGATGCCACCGGCGCGGCCCTTCCAGCTGGCGTCGGTCGCCGCCACCAGCGGACCGGCCGCCTTCGCCCAGCGCAGCACCCGGCCGCGCCCGCGCTGCTGGTCCGGGCGCGGCGGCGCGTGCTCGGCATGCGCATCAGCGAGGCGCTCGGCGGTGTCGAGCAGCTCGCCTGCGGAGGTCAGCTCGTCGTAGTGGGCGGCGGTGAGGGCGAGGTGGACCGCATCACCGATGCTCTGGCAGTCGTCGCAACGGGTGGCGCGGGTGTAGGGACGAAGGATGAGGACGCGGTCGTGCAGGGGCGGGGGGAGCTGGGTCATGGCGCGGAGGAACTCATCGGGGCGCACGACGCCTCCTGAGGTCCTGTGATGGGGACAGGCTCATCTCACAGCTCCGACACGTCGGTCGCGACGGCGGTCAGCTTGTCGCCGGAGCGTTTCGTGCTGGCCGTCTCCTCCTGCTGGACGGAGGCGGAGTCGCCGGTCACCTCAAAGGTGTTGATGATCGGGTCCTCGGCGCCCTTGACCTCGTACGTCACCTCGTAGGTGCTGGACGGGTCGAGGCCGTCGCCGGTGTAGGTGACGTCGATGCGGTAGGTGATGTTGCAGCCTGCGCTGCCGAAGCACTGCTTCCGCAGCGTCTTGACCTTGAGCTTGAAGTCGCCCTTCGTCGGAGTGTCGTTAACGGGTGCGGGCGGCACCGCCGTCACGGGCGCGGAAGTCGGTGCGGCGGCACTGGTCGGCGCGGACGTGCCGCCCCGCGACTGGGAAGTAGCAGTGGGGGCAGCCTTCCCTTGATCGGGCGACTCCTCACCGTTCATCGTGGCCAGCAGCACGCCGCAGCCGCCGAAGCAGAGCAGCAGCACCAGAACGGCAGCGCCGGCGATGACCCACCGGACCTGGGACCTCTTGCGGATGACGGGCTGCGGGCTCGTTGCGCCCACTGTCTCGGGCTGAGCCGGGGTCTCGGCCGGCGGGTCCGGCTGGTGGTGAGGCTCGGTCATGGTTCTCTCCTCTGTTGAGTGGGAAGCTGTGGAGCTGATGTCATAGACGGATCAGGTCGACGGGATACCGATGACCTCGACCTCGATGCCTTCGTTGCGCAGCGACTTCATGGCCCGGTAGAGCGCGACCTGGGCGAAGGTGAAGAGCGAGTCCGCAGTGAGCGGCTTGCCGGAGCCGAGAGCGATCGCGTAGATGACCTTGCGGGGCTGGAAGGCCAGGTCGATGACCCGTCCAGACGGCTGCCGCTTGACCATCTCGACCAGCGCGGCGCGGGCGTCAGCCTCGTACCGCAGTGCATCGACAGACACCTCGCCCTGAGCAAACAGGTGGCTCAACGCCGAGCTGCCCTTGGCGCGCTTGACGTGGATCAGCTCGTCGCCGGGGCCGAGCAGGTCGCAGGCCTCGAAAGGGTGGGGGTGCTGTTTCGTCCGCAGCAGCTTCCGGTCCAGCAGAGTCAGACCGCAGACCTCCGCGGCGCGGACGTTGTACTTCGCCTCGTCCGTCAGATCGGCGGTCCAGGCTGGGAGCGCAAGGCTGGCCGGGCCGGCCAGGATCTGCTCGATCTCGTCGCGGAGGAACTTGCGGTGCTGGTCACCGATCTCGTACCAGCCGCCCTCGTGCAGTAGGAGCTGACTATCTCCGTGCGGGAGTTGCGCGGTGATCCATCGCGACGCGGCCGTGGAGCCGATCTCCTCCTCGCCCGCCGAGTCCGCGTAGAGGGTGACGCGCCCATTGCAGAGCGACGTCCACCGCTCGCCGTCCGGAACGCCCTCGGTCTGCGCGAGCACGTCCGCCAGCGTGAGCTCCGCCAGGCGTGCCGGGGCCAGGCCTGACTTCGGCACCCGAAGCTTGTACGACTTGACCCGCTCGATCTCGCCGAAGACCCGGCCCGGTACGGCCAGCCCGACCTCCGCGGGATCCGGTAACCGGAGCAGCCGGTCCAGTTGCTCCTCCACCGTCGACAGTCGGGGATCCCGAGCCGGCACCGGTCGGATCTGGGTGATGAACTCCAGGTCGGCGAAGGGTGCTTCCTGCTTGCAGACCCGGTCGATCTCCCGCAGGTCGGCGAGCAGGCTCGCGGGTTCGACACCGAGATGGATGCGCAGGGTGTCGCTGCCCTCGACCGGGGTGGCCTTACCCGTGGCCCGGCAGACGGTCAAGTTCGGGTTGAACGTCCGCCCGCAGACCTGGCCGACGATCTCGCCCCACTTGTCGATGCCGTACATCCGGATGTGCTGACCGCCCGGGACCATGTTGCGGTCGACCCGGCCGGTGGTGCCGAACACCCGTCGGCGCACCTGCTTGATCTCGTCGGGGGCCAGCGAGCGCACCGCGAAGCCGATCCCGAAGCCGGAGTTGGCTAGGTCCAGATCGACCATGTGACGGCCGACGGTGCCGTAGGCGAGCGCGTAAACGTGGTCGTCGACCGCGACGAGCAGCACGGCACCGCCGCTGCTGAACCCCAGGTCGGTCGTCTCCCCTGTCAGCGAGGCGAGCACATCGCACCAGTCGGCCCGCTGGCGCGGCACCGTCCCGTGCACCAGCAGCGCCGGCGCACCGGCCACCCGGCGCTCGTCGATCAGGAAGTCGTGCTGCCGTACGTAGCGGTGGTTCACCGCGTCATGCAGGCCATCGACGGTCGGTGCCACCCGCTCAAGCTGGTAGACCGACGTCAGATAGGTGCCCTCCGGCCGCTCGGGCAGGTCGAGGTCGAAGAGGGTGGGTGCGTCGTAGGGCGGACGGGTGACGTCCTTGCGGACGACACGGCGGTTGGGCGGTCTGGTCGTGGTCGGCTGGCTCGCACGGCGCACGTCGATCTCCTCGCGTTGAGAATCGGGGTGGCGGTGGTGCGGGGGGAGGGGTGCGTCGAGGGCGGGCTTCGCGGGTCCCGCCCTCGACGCGGGTGATCAGCTCACAGGGCGACGTCGACGCCGCCGGAGAACATCGAGTCGTGCAGCTCGAGCTTGGTGAGCTTCACGTTCTTCGGGATGTCGAAGACGACGACGCCGGTCACCTGGTTGCCGGGGTTGATGTCGTTGAGGAACGTCTCGGCGTTCTTGTTCGCGTAGATCGCCGCACCGGAGTCGGCGGAGTACTCGGTGCCGTCGGCCGCGTACGCCTTCTGGCTGCTGCCGTCGAACATCTGCGCTTCCTTGCCGATGTTCTTCACGTTGACCGTGACCAGGCAGAACTGGCCCTGCGCCTTCTGGCCGAGCACGTCGTTGCCGACCTTGGCGACACCGCACTTGGACGACTTCACCGTGAACTCGAACTTCCCGTCCCGGGCCGGCTCGCCAACCTTGGCGGTCTTCGGCTTGTCGTCGCCCTTGGCGCCGCCGGCGGTGGCGCTGGCGCCGCCCGCGTCGTTGCTGGAGTCGCTCGCGTTGTCCGTCGAACCAGCGCCGCAGCCGAGGGCGACGACAGCGGTGGCGAGCAGAGCGAAGGTCGTGGTCTTCCGCATGGCTTCTCCTGAATTGGAGCGTGGCGGCGCTCAGTAACGCCGCAGGGGATGGATTGCGCCGCAACCAGTGCGGCGAAAGCAACGAAAGTAAAGCATCGCGTGAAAACACTGTCAACCATAATGTTGCCATCAACCGTCCGCTGTCCTAGGGTTGCGCTGACTGGTTGTCAACGAGGAGCAGACATGCCACAGGTCACCGCTGCGGAGATCTCCCGCATGGCCGGCGTTAGCCGGGCGACTGTCAGTAACTGGCGCCGCCGCCACACCGACTTCCCGTCGCCCTCCGGCGGGACCGAGACAAGCCCCGCGTACGACCTGGACGCGGTCCGTTCCTGGCTCAGTGGTCGAGGTCAGCTGCCGGCCGAAACGCCGGCGGAGGATCTGCGAGCGGCTCTGCGTGAACGCCCAGAGAAGGGTGAGCCGTTACGGCTGCTGCCGTTGGTGCTCGCCGCGCACCGACTCGACACCGCATACCTCGACAGGGCGCTGGACCTGCCCGACAGGGATCTGATCCGGCGTGCCACCAACCTCACCGGCTATGCGGTGACATACGGTGGCGACGAGGCCCCGGTCGTGCGGGCACTGCTGCGCTGCGTGCGGGCTGACGGCGCGCTCGTCGCCGCCGACCTTCTCGGCGAGCGGGGCGCCGACGATTCGACCACGACCGGCACGTACCGGACACCGGCGGAGGTGGCGGATCTCATGGCCGATCTGCTGTCCGGCCCTGATCAGCGTTTCCCCGCCGACGTGTACGACCCAGCCTGCGGGGTCGGCGGGCTGCTTGCCGCGGCTGCCCGTCGTGGCGCTCGCCAACTGTACGGACAGGATCTGCTGCCGGCTCAGGCGGCGCAGGCCGCGACGCGGCTTGGCCTGCAATTCAGCAAGGTGCGCGCCGACATTCGCGGTGGGGACAGCCTGCGCGACGACGCGTTCCCCGACCTGGGAGCCGGCGGGGTGCTGTGTAATCCCCCGTACGGCAACCGCGATTGGGGCCAGGAGGTCCTCGCCTACGACCCGCGCTGGGTCTTCGGTCTGCCACCGAAGGGTGAGCCCGAGCTGGCGTGGGTCCAACACTGTCTTGCCCACCTCGCACCCGGCGGTCGAGCTGTCCTGCTGATGCCACCCGCGCCCGCCGAACGCGCTTCCGGTCGCCGCATCCGAGCGGAACTGGTGAAGAGCGGGGCGCTCCGAGCGGTCATCGCGCTACCGGCCGGCGCCGCACCACCTCCGCACATCGGCTTGAACCTGTGGATCCTGACGCGATCCGATGACGGAGCTCAGACGGTGCCCGACACCGTGCTCTTCGTCGACGCAGCCGGGCCAGGCCGACAGGGCTGGGAGTCCGTCCGCGACGCCGTGCTCAGTGCCTGGTCGGCGTACGACGGCGGGGTGTTCGAAGCCGTGCCCTCGGTGGCGCGGGCGGTGCCGGTCGTCGATCTGCTCGCCGGGCCGACCGACCTCGCTCCGGCCCGGCACGTTCAGTCGGTGACGGTGGCCATCCGGCCCGCGGATCACCTGCGCCAGGTGCGGCGGAGGCACGCCGAGCTGCGACACGCCGCGGATTCGCTGATCGGCGTGACGGAGCGGAGCGAGCGGTGGACCGCCGCCGGCAAACAGCCGCAGACCTGGCGTACGACGGCTGTCGCGGACCTGCTCCGAGGCGGGGCGCTGACGTTGCTGCGCGCGGTACCCGCTGGTCGCGCTGCCACCGTCGACTCGGACGTCGAGATCCGTGCGGGGGATGTCATCCTGCCGGAGTTGTTCGCCCGGCCCTACCGCGCCCGCGTCGCCACTGCTGAGGACGATGGTCGACCGTTGGGCCGGCAGCACCTTCTGCTGCGTCCCGACCCGCAGCGCCTGGACGCGTGGTTCCTCGCCGGGTTCCTCAGCGCAGAGGAGAACGTCAACGCGGCCGCCACCGGAAGCACCATTGTGCGGGTCGATGTCCGCCGGCTACAGGTGCCGGTCATGACGCTGCCAGATCAGCAACGGTACGGGCGGGCGTTCCGCCAGGTGCAGGAGTTGCGCGAAACGGCCGACACGGTGAGCCGACTCGCCGACGAAGCCGCAGACGCTCTCGGTATCGGCCTGACCGGCGGAGCGCTGCTTCCACCGGACGAGGAGCAAGCGTGACCGATCTTGGGCTGTCACCATTCGCGGGTGACGCGACTACGGTGAGACCCCCACGTGACTGAATTCTGCTGGGACCAGGGGCCCCTCCCGCCCCGACGAGTAGTGAAAGCGAGCTGTTGACGTGAGCACCCACCAGAGCCTGGCCGGTTTCATCTGGTCAGTTGCCGACCTGCTGCGCGGCGACTACAAGAAGTCGGAGTACGGCAAGGTGATCCTTCCGCTGACCGTGCTGCGCCGCCTGGACTGCGTCATGGCGCCGACCCGCAAGGCGGTGTGGGACCGCGATTCCTCGCTGACGCTCACCAACAAGGACCAGTTGCTCCGGCTCGCGGCCGGCCTGCCGTTCTACAACACGTCCAAGCAGAGCTTCGACACCATCGGGTCGTCCGCCCCCGAGGTGGTGAAGAACCTGACCGACTACATCAACGGCTTCTCGCCGAACGCCCGCGAAATCATCGACAAGTACGACTTCCACACGCAAATCACGCGCCTGCAGTCGGCCAAGCTGCTCTATCCGGTGGTGCAGAGGTTCCGGGACATCGACCTCAGCCTGGAGCGGGTCGACAACCACCAGATGGGTTACGTCTTCGAGGAGCTGATCCGGCGTTTCGCGGATGATTCTAACGAAACCGCCGGTGAGCACTTCACGCCACGCGAGGTGATCAAGCTGATGGTGAACCTGCTCATCGGCCCGGACAGCGGGCACCTCACCGGAGCCCCGGTGATCAACGTCCTGGACCCGGCCTGCGGCACCGGCGGAATGCTGTCGGCGGCGGAGGAGGTCATCTCATCGCTCAACCCGAGGGCGACGGTGCGCCTCTTCGGCCAGGAGCTGAACGCCGAGTCGTACGCCATCTGCCGCTCGGACATGATGCTCAAGGGCCAGGAGCCGTCGAACATCCACCTGGGCAACTCGTTCAGCGACGACGGCCACGAGGGCCAACGGTTCGACTACCTCTTGGCTAACCCGCCCTTCGGGGTGGAGTGGAAGAAGGTCAAGGACGAGGTCGACGCCGAGGCCACGCTAGGGCACGCGGGCCGCTTCGGTGCCGGCCTGCCGCGCATCAACGACGGCTCGTTCCTCTTCCTCCAGCACATGGTCTCCAAGATGGAGCCGCCGGAGAAGGGTGGGTCCCGCATCGCCATCGTCTTCAACGGCTCGCCACTGTTCACCGGCGCGGCCGAGTCCGGCGAGTCGAACATCCGCCGCTGGATCCTGGAGAACGACCTGCTCGAGGGCATCGTCGGCCTACCCGACCAGCTCTTCTACAACACCGGCATCTCCACGTACTTCTGGATTCTGTCCAACCGGAAGGCGGAGAACCTCAAGCGCAAGGTGATCCTGCTCGACGCCCGGGACCAGTGGGTCAAGATGCGCAAGAGCCTCGGTGACAAGCGCAAGATGATCTCTGAGGACCAGGTCACCCACATCACCCGGCTCTACGGCCAGGCCCTCACCATCGCCTCGGACGAGTCGCACCCGGACCACGGCAAGGTCAAGGTCTTCCAGACCACGGACTTCGGCTACCAGCGGATCACCGTGGAACGGCCACTCAAGCTCCGCTTCGAGATCACCGAGGAGACCCTCGCCGCGCTCGCGGAGAGCAAACCCCTTTCTCGGTACGCGCACCGCGACGAGCTGATCGGCGCGTTCAAGCCACTGCTCGGCACGGTGTGGCGCACGAAGGCCGAAGCGAAGGACGCCCTCCACGCGGCAGCCGTCGCCGGGGGTGCGCTCTGGCCCACGGGCGCCCCTGGGAAGGCCATCATGGACAGCGTCTCCATCAGTGACCCGGACGGGGAAGTGCAGAAGGTCAAGGGTGAGGTCATTTCGGACCCCGACCTGCGCGACTACGAGAACGTGCCGCTCGCCGAGGACATCCACGAGTACTTCGAACGTGAGGTCCGCCCGCACGTCCCGGAAGCGTGGATCGACGAGAGCAAGACAAAGACTGGGTACGAGATCCCCTTCACTCGCCATTTCTACGTCTACAAGCCACCGAGGCCTCTCGCCGAAATCGACGCTGAGCTCCGCGAACTTGAGCTGCAAATCCAGGGGCTCCTTTCGGAGGTGACGAAGTGACGATCGCCAGCGCGCCTCTGTTTGCCCTCTTGAGAAGCCGAGAGGAATTTGGTAAAGCTGAACTTCCTCTGCTTACAGTCAAATCGGAGGTGGGGGTCGAGCTTCGAGATATGTCCCAAGGGCGATCGCCGAGCGAAGACCTGTCAAAGTACCGCGTCGTTCGAGGAGGGGACCTCGTTGTTAACCGCCTCTGGGCGCGTTTTGGTGCGTATGGTGTTTCACGACAATCGGGAATCATTTCCCCCGCATATTGGGTATTCCAGTTAGAGGAATCCCGGGTTCACCCTGGATTTCTGCACTATTTGCTACGCTCGGCGCCGTACCGCGGCGAAATCGATCGCGTCTCGAAGAACATGCCGCCTAATGGATATGAGTTGCCCTGGGAACGGTTCCGGCGCATCGAAGTCGAACTGCCAGCGATGGAGGAGCAGTGGCGGATTGCCGACTTCCTCGACGCCGAAACCGCCCGTATCGACCGCCTCGTTGAGCTAAAGCTTGGGCAAGCCAGGCTTCTTGATGCGCGGAAGCAGGGTCTGATTTCGGAGCTTTCCGAGCACCTGATCGCGTTGTTCGGAGTCGTGCAGTTGCGCCACGTCATGTTGGAGATCGAGCAGGGCTGGTCGCCTCAATGTGAGGAGCGGGCTGCCGGCCCGAACGAGTGGGGGGTGATCAAAGCGGGGTGCGTCAACGGTGGTAAATTCATCGAGGAGCAACACAAGACTCTTCCAGCCGACGTTGCGCCCCGCATCCAGTATCGATTGCGCTCTGGCGACCTCCTTATGTCAAGGGCGAGCGGATCAGTGGATCTGATTGGAAGCGTTGCTGTGGTTCCGGACCACGTTCGCAAGCTGCTTCTTTGTGACAAGATCTATCGCCTTCGAGTCGATCCTCGACTGAGCTCCGCCCACTTCTTGGCATTCATGCTGCGTTCCCACACCAATCGTGAGCGCATCAAGCTTGGCATATCGGGAGCGGAGGGTATGGCCAACAACCTGCCGACGGCTGTTGTGAAGAGCTGTATTGTGCCTGCTGCTCCGCTCGACGTGCAGGAGCGGTCCGCAGTTGAACTCCAACGCGACATCTCAGCGATCGAAGAACTGCAGCATTTGATCGCCGCGCAGGTCTCGTTGCTGATGGAGCGGCGGCAGGCGCTGATCACGGCGGCGGTTACCGGGCAGTTCGACATGACGACCGGGAGGGGAGCGGACCTGTCGTGAGCGCACACGTCTACAAGGAGCAGGCGTTCGAGGCGACGATCGAGGCTGAACTCCTCGGTCACGGCTGGCACCGAGGGCTGTCCAACGGTTACCGCCCCGACCTCGGCCTCGACACCGGCGAGCTGGATACCTTCATCGGGGCGACCCAGAAGAAGGAGTTCGACCGGCTCATCGCCGCCTATGGCGACCTGGCCACCGCGCAGCGGGAGTTCGCGAAGCGCGTCGCGGTCGAGATCGACAAGCGGGGCGCGCTCGACGTGCTCCGCAACGGGGTGAAGGACCGGGGCGTCACCATTCAGCTCTGCTACTTCCGGCCCGGTCACACTCTCGCGGTCGGCGCGCTCGACGAGTACCAGGCGAACCGGCTCACCGTGGTCCGGCAATTGCGCTACTCGGCGAAGACGGCGGGCGAGCTGGACCTGGGTCTGTTCGTCAACGGCATCCCGATCGCCACGGCGGAATTGAAGAACACGCTGACCGGGCAGGACGTCGAGGACGCGAAGCGCCAGTACCGCAAGGATCGCGATGCCAAGGAGCTGATCTTCGCGCGGCGTACCCTCGTGCATTTCGCCGTTGACCCGCACCTGGTCTTCCTGTCGACGCGGCTTGCCGGGGAACAGACCCGGTTTCTGCCCTTCAACGTCGGCTCGAACGGGCCTGGGGTGTCCGGCGGTGCGGGGAACCCGCCCGCGCCCGCCGACGGCTACCAGACCTCCTACCTCTGGCGGCAGGTGTGGCAGCGGGAAAACCTCCTCGAACTGCTGCAACGGTTCGTGCACGTCGAGGCGCCGAAGAAGGGCAAAGCGATCCCCCACGTCAGCCCGTTGATCTTCCCGCGCTACCACCAGTGGCACGCGGTGCGGCGGATGGTCGAGCACGCCACGGACCACGGGGCGGGCCACAACTACCTGATCGAGCACTCGGCCGGTTCGGGTAAGTCGAACACCATCGCCTGGCTGGCGCACCGACTGTCCACCCTGCACGACGCGGACAACCAACCGGTCTTCGAGAAGGCCATCGTCATCACCGACCGGGTGGTGCTGGACCGGCAGTTGCAGGACACGATCTACCAGTTCGACCACGTAGCCGGAGTGGTCAAGAAGATCGACGAGGACTCGCAGCAACTCGCCAACGCCCTTACCGGCTCGACCGTCCGCGTCATCATCACGACCTTGCAGAAGTTCCCGTTCGTGCTGGACAAGGTCGCTAAACTGGGCCAGCGCCGGTACGCGGTCATCATCGACGAGGCGCACTCGTCGCAGTCGGGGGAGTCGGCGAACGCGTTGAAGAAGGCGCTCGGTCGGCTCGGCTCGGACGACATCGACGCCGACGGCGACCTGCTGACGGCCTCCGCCCTGGCGCGGGGCAAACATGCCAACCTGTCCTACTTCGCCTTCACCGCCACGCCGAAGCAGAAGACGCTGGAGCTGTTCGGCACCCGCAATCCCGGGACCGGCCAGATGGAGCCGTTCCACGTCTACTCGATGCGCCAGGCCATCGAGGAGGGCTTCATCCTCGACGTGCTGCGCAACTACATCACGTACGAGGCGCGGTGGCGGCTGGCCAGCGCGGCGGTCGAGGCCGTGGAGACCGCCGACCCCGAGGTGGATCCGAAAAAGGCCAAGGCCAAGCTGGTACGGGCCGCGGAGCTGCACCCCGAGTCGCAGGACCAACGGGCGCAGATCATCATCGACCACTTCCGGACCGAGGTCAGCGAGCGCATCGGCGAGCGGGCCAAGGCGATGGTGGTGACCCGCTCCCGTGAGCACGCGCTGCGGCTCTACCAGGCGATGCGCAAGTACCTCGACAAGCGTGGTGTCACCGACTGCGCGCCGATCGTGGCGTTCTCCGGCACGCTCACCCTCGACGGCATCGACTACTCCGAGTCGAAGCTCAACGGGTTCTCGGAGGCGGCCCTGCCGGACGCGTTCGCGTACACGAAGGTCGGCGATCCTCAGGCCACGGCCCGCAACCAGACCGAGTACCGCATCCTGGTCGTCGCCGAGAAGTACCAGACGGGCTTCGACCAGCCGCTGCTCGCGGCGATGTACGTCGACAAGCCGCTCGCCAGCGTGGCAGCCGTCCAGACCCTCTCCCGCCTGAACCGCACGCACCCGAACAAGACGCAGGACGACGTCTTCGTGCTCGACTTCGCCAACAAGGCCGAAGACATTCAGAAGTGGTTCAAGCCGTACTTCGAGACCACCATCACCGAACCGACCGACCCGAACCTGCTCTACGACAAGCAGCGCGAGGTGATGGACTTTCAACTCCTGGTCGAGTCGGAGATGGACGCCTTCGCCCGAGCCCTGCTCGCCGCCGATCAACCCTCGATGACCGCCGTGCAACTGGAGAAGGCGCACGCCGCGCTCTACCGGTTCCTTGAGCCGGCGGTCGACCGGTTCAACCACCTGGCCAAGGACGACCGGGACCGCGCTGAGGAGTTCCGCTCGTCGGTGAGCGACTACGTCCGGGCGTACGGCTTCCTGGCCCAGGTCGTCGGGTACGGCGACGAGGATCTGGAACGGCTCTACCTCTACAGCCGTTTTCTGCTCCGGCGGCTGCCTAGCGAGCCGGGTGCTGGCGTGGACATCGGTGCGGCCACCCTGAGCCACCTGCGCATCCGGAAGCGCGCCGAGGAGGACCTGTCGCTGCAACCGTCCGGCGCGCACCTCATCCCCGGCTTCTCGCCCGACGGCGGCGCCGCCCGCCAGGTCGAGGAGAAGCCGCTCAGCGAGGTTATCGAGGAGCTCAACGAACGCTTCGGCTACGACCTCAGCTCGTCCGATCAGATTCTGCTCGTGCAGCAGATCATCTCACTGGCTGAGGACGAGAAGATGCAACAGGTCGCGCTCAACAACGACATCGAACGGTTCGGTCAGGTGGCCGACCCAGAGCTGGACAACATCGTGGCCCGCAACCATGATCGCAACACCACCTTCGTCGGGCGGTACTTCGACAACCCGGAGTTCCAGGCCGCCGTCAAGGCCGAGGCCCGGCGTCGGGCGTACGGGCTGATCCTGAGCCCGTCTCGCGCCGAAGCGTTGCGCAAGCTCCGCAGTCAGGTCTCCGGGGCGAACGAGCAGCGTGCGACAGCGACCAGCGGCGAGTGACGATTCGGGGGAACGCGCGCGGTGAGCGACGTGATACCGGCTGAGGAGTGGGTCTTCGCGGACCGGTACCGCGTCGACGCGCCGATCGGTAGCGGCGGCATGGGTGCCGTCTGGAGCGGCTACGACCGGCACCTGGACCGCCGCGTGGCGATCAAGCTGATGCGGAACACGCCCGGCCCGGCGGTGACGTTCGGCAGCGCGGAGAACGCGGCGTTCAACGAGGCGGTGGCGGCAGACCGGGAGCGGTTCCTGCGGGAGATTCGCACGACCGCCCGTCTCGAACTCCCCGGCATCCCCGCGGTGTACGACTTCGGGATCGAGGAGTCGAGCGGCCGCATCTACCTGGTGATGCAGCTCGTGTACGGGCAGACGCTCGCGGAGCTCATTGCCTCCCGGACCTATGCTTCCGACCCGTGGCCGATCACCTGGGCGGTCGCCATCAGCGCCCAGGTGGCGGCCACCCTCGTCGACGTCCACCGGGTCGACGTCGTCCACCGCGACATCAAGCCCACGAACCTCATGGTCAGCGACGGGGGAGTGGTCAAGGTCCTCGACTTCGGGGTGGCCATCCTGCGCGGCGCGAGTGCCCTCCCACGACTGACCCAGGTCGGCCTGACCGTCGGCAGCCCGCCCTACATGCCGCCGGAACAGGCCCTGGGCAACCCTGTTGGGCCGGCGAGCGACGTCTACGCGCTGGGGTGTGTCCTGTACGAGGCCCTCACCGGGCGGGTGCCGTTCGTGGAGACAACCAGCCGCTCCTACCAGGATCACCATGTCAACACCCCGGCGCCGACGGCACGGGCGCTGCGCGCCGACGTGCCCTCCGACCTCGACAACCTGGTCGCGCGAATGCTGGCGAAGCGGCCCGCTGACCGTCCCTCGGCGGAGGACGTCTACGAGACGCTGCTTCCGATCGCCGCCCAGCCCGGTCCCGCTGGACCCGGCGGCAACCGTGACCCGCGCCGTCCCTTCCTCCGCCCCCTCGCACCCGCGCCGCGCCAGCGGGGAGCCGCCCCCGCTCCTAAGCCAACATCGACGACCTCGGCGCCGCTGAGCGTCGACGAGGCGATCGAGATCCAGCAGCAGGTTGGCGAGCTGGTCCAGGATTCGCAGTTCCAGCAGGCGATCGACCTGCTGGACGAGGCGGTGGGCCGGGCCGCCGCCGAGCCGGCGCTGAAGCTGGAGATGCAGGTGGCTCTGGCATCGACGCTGTGGTTCGCCGACGAGTTCAGTCGGGTGGCGGCCGTCCTCGACGAGATCCTCCCGAAGGTCGACGGTGGGGACGAGTTGACCGTTCTCCACTACTACTCGGGCGTCAGTCACGCCGAGATCGGCAACATCGACGAGGCCGTCAAGCAGCTCACTGACTTCCTCGCCCTCGCCGAGCCGTACGACCCCCTGCACCGGGACGCCACCTACCGCCTCGGCATGATGCTGCCCGCCGTAGGCCGAACGAGCGAGGGTCTTCGACACCTCGAGGCGCTTCGGCCGGCCCTCATCGCGGAGTATGGGTTGGGCTCTGCGCACGTCAGGACATTGGACCGGCGGATCGCCCAGATCAGACGTGGACCCGACCTCTAGCAAGACCGCGGCAACGGAAAGGCTGCGAGGGATGATGATGATTGCAGGCGAGACTGAGGTGGCCATCGTGATGGCTGAGCTGATCGGCCGGCGCGCTGTCTTCCATTCGGAGGCCGACTTCCAGCATGCCTTCGCCTGGGCGCTGCACAGCATGCAGCCGTCGACACAGGTCCGGTTGGAAGTCCGGCAAGCCGGGGGAGAGCGCGTCGACCTGCTGTGCTGGGGACCGCAGGGTCGCACGGCCATCGAGTTCAAATACTTCACCGCACGGTGGGACGGCACAGACCCGGTGATCGGGGAGCGGTTCCGTCTGCGGGAACACGCGGCCGACGATCTGGCCCGACGCAACTTCATCTTCGATGTCGCGCGGCTTGAAGGGCTCTGTGCCGCCGACCCGACCCTGACCAACGGCCTCGCGATCATGTTGACCAACCATCAGCCATTGTGGGCCCCGCCCAGCCGTCCTCGGCTCACGCGCGATCAGCACTTCCGAATCCACGAAGGGCGCACCCTGACGGGCACTCTGCGGTGGGGGACCGAGGGCAGCCACTACGTGGACAACGAGCGGAATCTCGTCGGCCGGTACACGCTCGCCTGGAATGACCACGCCCAGCTCGAAGGAGCGAACGGGCAGTTTCGCTGGCTGGGTGTCGGGATCCGGGTGCCACGATAAGGCTGGACATGACCCAGCTTGGCGCGTGGCCGTTCGCGCGGTCCTTTGACTTCGAGTCCGACGGGCTGGCCCGCTTGCTCGTCAGCGGAAGCTGGCACCCAAAGGCGAGCCGGTTCAGGCAGGTCATCGTCAATGACGATGAACATCGCAGGCACCGTTCGGCGGCAGGCAGCGCGACGGGAGCGCGGTGTTGCCCTCAGGTACCAGGGTGAGCAGCAGACTTGACAGCGGTTGTGAATAGTAGCCATGCGCATCGATCGAAGCGGAGTGCCGCTCCCTCGATGTTCTTGGAGTCGCGGACGGCGACGATGCCGGGAACGTTGGTGGCGACCTCCACGCAGGCGCCGCCGTTGTCGCCGCTGCGGGTGCTCTTGCGCCAGACGGCGCCGGTCAGGTCAGTCATGCCGCATCTCCCCGGAGATCCTCTTGATCATGTCTTTCGATTCTGCCTCGCCGAGGGCCATCGCATCCAGCCCTGCCCAGACGCGTTCGTGCGCGGCTAACTCGTCAGGCTTGTCGAGGTAGAGCGCCCCGGTCAGTGACTCGCTGTAGACGACCGACGGTTCCGGGGCTGCTCTGCCGCCCTTCGTGGGCGGGAAGTCGAGGATCATGACGGTACCGGCGACCGCGCCGGGGTGTGGCCCCGCGGCCAGTGGTAGCACTCGGACGGACACATTCGGTAGCTCTGACACCCTGAGTAGATGGTCGAGTTGCGCGGTCATCACGTTGGGGCCGCCGACCGTGCGTCGAAGCACTGCCTCGGACAACACCGACTCCAGGTGTGGCGCCGGAGGAAGCCGCCGGACGAGGAGCGCCTGCCGCTGAAGCCTTACTTGGACGGCGCGCTCCCTTTCCTCGTCGCTGAGGATCCTGCCGCGCCGGATCAGCGCGTCGGCGTAGCCCTTGGTCTGCAGGATGCCGGGGATCAGAGACTCGTCGAAGCCTCTGAGCCGCGAAGCGGCGGATTCCAGCCCCACGTACAGCTCGAACCAGTTCGGCACCGCATCTCCGTACGCGTGCCACCAGCCCTTCGACTTCGTCTCCGCAGCCAGGCCGCGCATCGCCTCGGTCATCTCCGGCGACACCCCGTACAGCTCGCACATCGCCTTGACGTCGAGCACCCGGACCGAGCCCTGGCCGCATTCGAGGCGCCAGATCTTCTGCCGGCTGTATTCGAGGGCTTCGGCGGCGGCGTCGAGCGTCACCCCGGCCTCGTTGCGGAACTGTCGCAGCAGCCGGCCGAGTTGCCGACGCGGCACTGTCGATCCGATGTCTTCGGGCATCCGCACACTCCCTGGTTTCATCACGCAACACTGCGTGACCCGCTCCTGCAACTCCTACGGGTTTCAGCAAAGAAAGTCAATGCATAACAGCGAAATTGCGGTTTAGAACGTTGCGTTTCCGATGCGGACTGTCGCAGGCTGGTCACAGCACGGCGGCCGGCCGGTCCCCCCGAACGGCCGCCGTGCATCCCCGAACACCCCTCGCCCCTCCGCATGAGGAAGGCAGGCAGACATGAACGCCAGAAACCAGCGACCGGAGCCGCCGCACTCCAGCGCGACCTACCGTTCCGGCGCGTACACCAGTTTGTTGCCGTGGCAGGTGCGCGAGCGCCGCTTCCCGCCGACCGGGCTGGGACGTCGCGGTTTGAACCCCGACGACGTGTACGCCTTCCTCGACCGCGTCGCCGGCGATATGGCCGCGGTCTACGCCGCTCTCGCCGAGAGCCGCCGCGAGACTGCCCGGATCAAGGCCGGCCTGCGTCGCTGGCAGACCGATCAGGCCCGCGCCCGCAACGAGCGGGACCAGGCCCGATGAGCCAGCGGTACGTCATCCACCTGCCCGTCGTTGCCACCGACCTGCCTGCCGCGCAACGCCTGGCCCGGGCCATCGGCCGGTGGATGCTGGTGCTGCCGATGACCGACCCCGGGGAGACCACCGTCTCCGAAGAGGACCATCAGCTCGTCCGGCACCGGGTCTTCTGTGACCTGCGGATGCCAGGCGGCCGGCGTTGCCTGCTCCGCGACGGCCACGACGGCGACTGCTCCCGCCGCCTGCGCCGCTGAGAGGTGCGAAGCCGGAGATAGGCGGAGCTTCTGATCCACGAGGAACTTATTGTCTGGGTCCGGCGCACCCGCGCAAAGACCAACTGCTCCACCTCATGCGAGCGCGACCCGTCGAGGGCGGGCGAAATCCTCCGTAGGTACTCCTTCAGCGGGTCGTACTCGGCGCGGTTCAACTGCGCCAGGCCCGCCGCCTACGCCGCTGATAGCCGATCCAACCCGAGATACCTGCGGCACGGGTGCGCGTGCTGTTACTACTGATCAGGGCATAGGCGATACCGATCCTACGAGCCGTAACCACGCATGGCCATCGATCGATTGCAGGATGTACTCGGCGTGAAGCGCCGGTAATCCTGAAGGGCCAGCTCACGGCTGCAGGGGGATTCATGGGTAGTCCCGCACGTCGCCGTCATACGCCTTCCAGTGAGCGTCAGCTACGCCTGGTGCCAGATCCCACCGCCGAAGCGGTGGCTGCCTTCGGTGCCCGAGTCGCGGAGAAGACCGGTCGAGGCGGTGATCCCGAGGATCAGTTGCGCAGTCCTTTTGAAGAGTTGCTTCGTCGCATGGGCCGGCACCTGGGAGTCGACGCAATTCCCTACGGAGAAGTCCGGCTCGACGTGGTGCGTGCGCGCCCCGACTTCGCCGTGGATGTCGGGGGAGTCCGCGCCGGGTACGTCGAGCTGAAGGCCGACGGGCATGGGATCCCCTCGACCTGGCGCCGCCCCACGAAACGTGAGCGCCTGCAGTGGGAGAAGCTCAAGGCCCTACCGAACGTCCTCTACTCCGACGGCACTGCCTGGGCGAGATACACCTACGGAGAACTAGCCGGCTCCGTCGTCCACCTGGAAGGTGACCTCTCCGGCGGTCGGCGCCCGCTACGAGCGAATGGGCCAGAGTTCGAAGCCCTCATCCAGGAGTTCCTGCTGTGGCAACCCGAACAGCCGCGAACCCTCGCCCAGCTCATCCGGATCGTCGCCGGGCTGTGTCGACTGCTGCGCGACGAGGTTGGTGCGATCCTCGCGGACCCCACCCGTGATCTGGCCCACGAGGAGCTGTCACTGCTCGCCGATGACTGGCGTGACCTGCTGTTTCCCGATCTGGATGACGCCGGCTTCGCGGACGCCTACGCCCAGACCGTCACCTTCGCACTGCTCCTTGCCCGCATCGACGGAATCGTCTTCGACGAGACCCCGATGCACGAGATTGCCCGTCTGCTCGGCAAGAAGCACTCCCTCATGGGCCGGGCCTTGGCGGTGCTGACCGACAACGACGCCGCCTACGAGCTCCGGATGATCGATACCTTGTTGCGGGTCATCGGTTGTGTGGACTGGAGCACCATCGACAACGGGCGGGGTGATATCCACGCCGACTTGTACGAGCGCTTCTTGTCCATCTACGACCCCACGCTGCGGCGGCGCAGCGGATCCTTCTACACCCCACAGCCCGTGGCAGGTGCGGTCGTCGACTTCGTGGACGAGATTCTGCGTGACCGGTTCGATCGTTCGTGGGGGTTCGCCGCCCATGATGTCACTGTCGTGGATCCCGCCATGGGTACCGGAACCTTCCTCGTCGAGGTGTTACGAGCGGTCTCGGCGACGATCGACGCCAAGCAGGGTGCGGGCGCGCGAGGACCCCAATTGCGGCAGTTCTTCCAACAGCGTCTCGTTGGCTTCGAGATCCAGGCCGCGCCCTACGCCGTCACCGAACTTCGGCTGCATCAGGCAATGAAGGCGCAGTTCCGCACCGAACTTCCCCCATCCGAGTACCGTTTCCTCACCGACGCACTGGAAGATCCCGATACTCAACAGGGCCGGCTGCGGGCTGCGTACCGGGTCATCGAACGCTCTCGCCTGGAGGCAAACCGGATCAAGCGTGAGATGCCGGTCATGGTCGTGGTGGGCAACCCTCCGCACGTGGAGAACACGCGAGGCCGAGCACCGTGGATCGAAGAGCGGCGGAAGACTCCCCTCCTTCCGGGGACCCGTCCGGATCGGCCCTCACTCGACGAATTCCGGGTGCCTGGCGGAGGCCGCTACGAGTCGGACCTCTACGGGCTGCCATGGTGCTTCTGGCGCTGGGCGCTGTGGAAGGCGTTCGAGGCTCACCCCGGGGAACCGCAGGGGATCGTGGCCTTCGTGACGCCGTCGAGCTTCGTCAAGGGCAAGTCCTTCGAGGGCATGCGCGAGTACCTTCGACGAACCTGCGACGAGGGATGGATCATCGAGCTGTCCCCTGAGGGGAACCGACCACAGCAACACACCCGCCTCTTCGGTCCGGACGTCGGCCGGCAGCTCTGCGTTGCAATTTTCGCTCGCTACGGCCAGGGCGACCGGACGACCCCGGCGACTGTCAGGACCCTCGCACTGACCGGTGCGAGGGAGGACAAACTCCAGCGGTTGCAGGAGCTGTGCCTCCCCGACCCGGGGTGGCAGCATTGTCGCGCGGACTGGCGGGCGCCGTTCCTGCCAGAATCCGACACCGACTGGGGCCGCTACCCGGGACTGAAGCAGCTCTTTCCGGAGTCGTCCCGCGGTGTGACGGCAGGACGGACCTGGATCTATTCCCCGGACGTCGACACCCTGCGCCGCCGCTGGCGCAGATTTATCCAAGCTGGGGAGGGCCTGCGCCGACGGATGCTGCCCGAGTCCCGGGACCGCAAACTCGACACCGTCGTCCGTCCGCTGCCCGGGATGCCGAGACCGGCCGGGCCGCTCGCTGCGGAGACGGGTCCGGCGCCGACGGCGGTAAGGGTCGCCTACCGCTCCTTTGACCGACAGTGGGTGCTGCCGGACAGCCGGCTCATGGTGATGCCACGACCACCGCTGTGGGCAGTCCGGTCACCGCACCAGATCTACCTGACCGAGCAGAACAGCCAGCCGATCGACAGCGGTCCGGGCGTGACCTTCACCCAGCTGGTACCCGACCTGCACCACTACAATGGACGCAGCGGGCGGGTCTTCCCGCTCTACTGCGACACCTCGACAGAGCGGCCCAACATCGCACCAGGGCTCTGCGTAATGCTGACCGAGAAGCTCGGGACCGAGGTGGCGGCCGCCGATGTGATGGCCTACATCGCCGCAGTCACCGCCCACCCCGGCTACACAGAGCGGTTTCGGCAGGAGCTGCAGCACCCCGGCGTTCGGGTGCCGCTGACAGCGGATGCCAACAGCTGGGCCGAGGCGGTGTCGACCGGTCGCGAGGTGTTGTGGCTCCACACCTTCGGGCAGATCAGCCTGGGCGAGCGCCCGATCTCGTTCCGCGACTTCGTTGACGAGGCGGCGCCAAGGGTGCAAGCGGCGATACCGGACCAGCCGGGAGCCCTCCCCGACAGCATCTCCTGGGACGCGGACAGCGAGACGTTGTTGGTTGGCAGCGGGCGCATCGCTCCCGTTGACCGTCGAGTCTGGGAGTACGACGTCGGTGGGATGAGAGTTCTCCGGCACTGGTTCAACTACCGCTGCGCACACCAACGCCACCGGCGTCGTTCCTCTCCGCTGGATGACGAGGAGCTGAACCAATGGAGTAGCGACCTCACCGACGAGCTGCTGGAGATCCTCGCGGTGCTCGGCGGTTGTGTGGCTGCCGAACCGCGGCAGCTGGAACTACTGGATCGCATCTGCGCCGGTCGGCTGATCTCTGTCGTAGACCTGGCGGCCGCTGGCGTCCTGCCGATACAGGGCGCCGCCAAGCTCACCACGGTTGACGAAGGGCGCAGCCCGAGATTGTTCTGACGACTTCCCGTCGGTGCATCCTTCCGATCGCTTTAGGCAAACGTCAACAGGCGTAGCGGTTGCCCGCGGAACAGTCGTCGTAACCGTCTCCGGATCGGGACTCTCACCGCCCCAGCACCTCCTCGCAGGTGACGTCGTATCCGCTCTGGTGCAGCTTCGCCAACAGCTCGCCCGCCTGTGCCGATCCATCGGGATCGAGGACGTCGCCGGCCGTGGTGATTCGCTGCCTGCTCCGCGCTGAACACCGCAGCCCCAGCACCCGCCGCCTGCGCGGCTGACAAGACAAGCATGTCGGCTATCCGTCACTTCGCTGGCCGCGTCGTTTTGTTCTGCTTCCGTAGCGCGGTGGATCTCATGGACCAGCCGAGCGTGGGGAAGCGCTGGTGACCTCGATGCTGGGCCCGGCATGGACGCGCAAACCCGACACCCCGGAGGACACCGGCCGCCAGCCGCTCGCTGTCGAGACCGTAATCGGCACGCACGCGGCGGCGCTGATTCCCGGCGTCATCACCACCACCCCCCATGCCCGTTACCTTGCTCTACACGCTCGTCTCGCGATCGAGTCGCAGCGGCGCGGCTGGACAGACAAGACGGACCTGGGACAGTTCCG
This sequence comes from Micromonospora sp. NPDC048947, assembly GCF_040649495.1. Classification (NCBI taxonomy): domain Bacteria; kingdom Bacillati; phylum Actinomycetota; class Actinomycetes; order Micromonosporales; family Micromonosporaceae; genus Micromonospora; species Micromonospora sp. NPDC048947. The sequence goes on along the minus strand of NZ_JBEZFO010000001.1, from coordinate 299,731 downwards.
CGCCCTGGTTCGCCGTGCCGAGGTCGTGCTGGGCGCGGTGTCCGTCGCTCACCGTGAGGCGGACGACGACCACCACCTACGGGCGGGCTCCTTCGGGTCACACGGCGTGAACGCCATTCGGCCCGAACTGGACCGGGAACGTGCCATGGATGTCGGTCAACTGGCCGACGCATACAGCCGAGTGCCTGGCGGTTACCTGCAGACGTACGCGGGGATCGAGGCGGTGCTCGGCCTCACCGATGGGGGGCGAATTCCCCTGCCCGGGCCGGCGGCCGACGCCGACCAGCTCGCCGCCCTCGATGAGGTGCTGAGCGTGGCCGAACGGAGGAGGCCGCTTTCCGTGGCGGACCTCGACGCCCTTCGCCACTTGTGCGTGTGCGCCATCGGCGACGCCCCCGACGGAGCGTGCGTGCGGAACGCCTACTTCGGTGACCGCGGCCACCTCGATTACGCCAGAATCCATCGGCGCAGCGCCGCGCTGTTGGTTGGGGCGCTCACCGGCGAGCAGGTCGATGCGGAGTCGATCGACATGTCCATGGACCGGTGGTGCTGCTTCCGGCCAGGGCTGCTGGAGTTGGTGGGCGAGGACCTGCACCCTCATGCCCTCGTTTGGCGTGGTGCGCTGCTGCGCAACTGGTCGGTCTGGGCGTGGCGGCTGATCTGGGCGCGGCTGGTGTCGCCCTTGTCCAGCACCGGCACCCTTGAGCGGGCGATCGCCGAGTTCGTCCGCGCTCTTCCGGACGCAACCGTCCGCGAGGCGCTCGTCGACGGCCTCCCTCCAATGGTCGACCACGTCGGTACCCCATTGCCGGTCGAGCACGACCTGTACCGCGACGCGCTCGACGTTGACGACTGGACGGTGCTGGGAATGCTGCGGCTGCTCGCCGTCGGCGCCCGACGTCTGGACCATCTTGACCCGGTCACCCGGGACGCCTTCGTCGGCACGTCCGCCGACGACCTGGGACCCGGCTACGTCGCCGCGTGGCTCGACCGCGACGCCGACCGCCCGTTGGCCGAGGCCGTCTCCGACCTTGCGGCCGCACTGTTTCATCGCGCCGAATCCGTGAGCCGGCAGAAGATGCAGTGGACCCGATACGGCCTGCGGCTGCCCACCCGTCTGCGCCGCGTCGGCGATCGGTGGCGGCTGGAGGGCCGGGAAGGCCGGGGGGCGGTCTCCCTCCGGCTGCCGACCTTCACGAACGTCATGCAGCAACTGGATGTGGTCGCGCACGACGACGGCACCTGGCGTCCCGGCCGGCACGCCCTGGAGGTGACGTCGTGATGCCGTGGGAGGACCTGCGGGGAGCCGCTCCGCCGGCGCTGCTGCGCGGCCGGCCGCTCGCCGACGCCGAAGAGGTTCTCGTCCTCACGTACACCTGTGACCTGTCCTTCTTCGAGGACGTCTGCCTGCGCGAAGCGCAGGCCGTCCGCGCCCGCACCACCATCATGTACGACGCCGAACAGCTCACCCGGGGGCCCCGGCGGACCGATTACCTGGCCCTGCCGGTCGTCTGCAAGGGAGGCGGGGCATTCCACCCGAAGCTCGTGGTGATCGCCTCCGAGACGGACGCCGTGGTTGCCATCGGGTCCGGCAACGCCACCCCGTCGGGCTGGCACCACAACGCGGAGGTCTGGACGCTGCTGCGCGGCGCAGGCCATACGGTGCCGCAGCTGTTCCATGACCTCGCTGCCTGGCTGAGTCGACTGCCCGCTGCGGTCTGGGTGGAGAGCCTCGGTCGGGAACGCCTCGACCGAGTCGCGGCGCTGCTCACCGCACGTCCGGCGGAGCAGGCCCCCGGCCAGCCGGTGCTGGTGACGACGGCGGCGCGTCCGATCATCGAGCAGCTTCCGGTGCCGGGGACGCCCGTCACGTCGCTCGCGGTCGCCGCCCCGTTCTTCGACCCGCGGGCGGAGGCGCTGCGCCGGCTGATCGACCGCTTCGGACCCGCCGAACTGCACCTCCTGCTCACCCGGGACGTCCAGTGCGACCCGGACGCGCTCGCCCGGGTTGTCAAACGCGCGCCGATGGGCGTGGTCGCCACCCCGAAGAGCAGTCGCTACCACCACGCGAAGATCGTGGAGTGGCAGACGGTCGGCCAGTCGTGGGCGCTGACCGGCAGCGCAAACTGCAGCATGGCCGCCCTGGTCAGGACCATGGCCACGGGTGGAAACTGCGAGCTCGGCCTACTCACCGAGACGGCCCCGTTGATCGACACCGGCGCCGCCCACGAGGTGGACCTGGCGCAGCCGGCGGTTCTGCACGTACGGGAACCCGGCGGACGCCCCCCGTCGGAGGCGACCCTGCGCGTGCTCGGGGTCCGGGTCGACGCCGAGCGGGTGGAGGCCACAGTTCTGGTCGACGCGGAATTGGCCCCGGCATGGCTCTTGGTCGACGGGCTGCGGCTCGACCACCACCACAGCGACGGCAAACTCCACCGCTACGTCGGTGTCCCGGCTGCCGACTGGTCCCTCGTATCCGGTGGACGAGCGACCGTGAGCGTGGAGACGGACATGGGCGTCGAAGTCCGCGACGTGGTGGTGACCGACGTGACTGCCGCACTGTCGCGCATCGACCGCCCGTCCCCGCTGGAACACACGTCGTTGCCGCTCGTCATCGCCGACCAGGCGCACCTGGCCGCGCTAGTCGAGGCGCTCGCCTATCTGGCCTCGGTCCGGCCGGACGGCATCGCCACCCCGCCCGGCATCAACCGGCGGCGCCAGGTGGAAGGTCGGATCAGCGCGGCCGTCGGGCCAGCGCTGCTGCGTTTTACCCTCGGCGTGAACGGCCGGAACCGGCCGACGCCAGCCGACGAAGAGATCTTCGACGACCCGGACGAGGACAATGGCGCTTCGCCCCGGGTCGGGCAGGAGGAGAGAAGGACGACGGCGGAGCGGCCGTCGGCCCGGGCGGAGACTGTCGCGACGGTGCTGGACGCGCTCACGCCGGGCCAGCGCACCCGGCTACGACGTGAGATCGAAGGACTGGTCGACGCGTCGGAGGGGTGGTCGCTGCCGGCGAAGCTGGCCGTCAGCCGGCTGGTGCTGACCTTGGTCGCCGGCGGGCTCTGGCTGGATGCGGCCGACTGGTCCGACCTCCTCTACTGGGTGGTGCTGCAACTCTGGATGACCGACCAGGAAGAGAGCCTGGACGACGAGCACGCGGCCCTCGCCACCATCGGGCTCGTGGCGCTGCGCAGCGGTCTCGACCGCCGGACCGAGCCGGACAGCGAACTCGTCGAGCAATTCGAGGAGCTACGGCAGGCTTACGTGGAATGGACCGACTGGCTCGCGGCGGCGCCGGTGGAGACGGTCCGGCGGTACGCGGCCGGCCTGGGCGGACACACCTTCGGTGTGCTGTTCGGACAGACCAACTTCGTGGCCGAGCTCACCTGGATCCTCGGGCGCACGGCGTTGCACGACGCGGTGGACCGGCTCACGGGTGCCCAGCTCGACAGTGGTTCCGTCGTCCGCGTCACCGGCGGCCGCACCACCCGTCAAGCCGTCATCGCCGCCCTCGACGCCCTGCGTGACTTCCGCGACGTGCAGGTGGCGTCGGAGGGTGAGCCGGCGGTGCACGGCTGGTGGAACGGGCGACGTCTGCTGCTGGTCACCCGGACGGGTGCCACGTGGCGGGCCGAGACCTGGTCGAACCTGATGACCGGTATCGCCGCCTACTCGCGCGGCACCCCATTGCGCCCGCCTGACCGGCGCTGGACGGCGTCCGGACCGGACGACGCCTTCGGAAGTCAGACGAGCAGCCCGTGAGCGAGCCAGACGAAGGGAACCGGATGTCGATTAGGGGCTTCACGATCGCGGAGCGGGTCGCGCAGGAGTTGCTGCGTGCCAGGACGCCGCTCGACGACGACGAACTTGCCCGGCAGCTCGACGTGCAACCGCGGCAGACGATTAACCAGGCATGCCGCCGGTTGGAGCAGAGCCGTCGGCTCCGCAGATACGTCGGCCCTGCCGGCAAGATTGTGAACGAACTCCCGGGGGAGGGCGGAACGTCGGCGGCGATCGTGCGGCAGGAGACCCGGCGGGCACCGACCGCCGGCGACAGCGCGGTGCAACGGCACGCCGAGAGCGTCATGCTCGAGCTGCTCGGCGTCCGGCTGGGCTGCGCGCTCGGCCCTCGGCGATTCATGCTGGAGGATGGGTCCCGGGTCGAGGTCGACGGGGCGGACGAGAACCTGACCGTCCTCGTCGAGGCGTGGGCGCACCAGGGGCCGCCGAAGTCCGCGCAGAAGCACAAGGTGCTCGCCGACGCGTTCCGCCTGATGTTCGTGGCGTCGTCGCTGCCGACCTCGCCGCGCCTGGTGCTCTGCCTCTCTGACCCGGAGGCGGCCCACCATTTCACGACCGCGCGCTCCTGGGCTGCCGCGGCGCTGCGCGGGTTCGGGCTGGCAGTCGAGGTGGTCGAGCTGCCAACGGAGGTGAGGTCGGACATCCTCGCTGCCCAGCAGCGCCAGTACCGTTGAGCTCTGTGCATCGGACTTCGCGCCTTGGTAATTCGCCCGATGGGGATGAGGCAGGATCACCCCCTGTCCCAGGAGGCTGTCGGATCGTAGATCGGCCTCGGGCCGTTCGCCCTGGACCTGCACAGGCGCGAGCTGTCCCTCAGCGCGATCCGCTAGCAGCTGCGTGACGCGCTTGGCCAGTACGGCCAGTGGGGCGACGGCACCTGGACGGTCGTCGAGACGGTCTACCGAACGCGGCTCGCTCGGCTGACTGATTACCTGGCCCAGATGCACGCCACCAACCCCGTCGTGAGGTCGCTCTCGTGGGCCTCCGAGCAGGTCGTGGCGTACGGGGACAGCCCGGTCGCCCCCGATCCCGGCGAGCCATCTGCACGCACCCGCCCAGGCATGCCAGGTCGGGACGACGATGCGGGAATTCGCGGCGGCCGCACGGTCGGCCGACTCCAGGCCGTGCAGGCCATCGTTGCCGTCAGGTTAGCGAGCATCACGACCGGGGGAACGGTCCTGACGCCGCTGACCTTGTGGGCGCGTCGTAACGGTTTGGCACCCAACTCCTGGGGTGATGGGACCGCGCAGCGTTATCGTCTACCAGGATTGCTCGAGCTGGGGAACCCGGCTGAGTAGGTTGCGTCCACCAGTTCCTGAAGATGGCGAATGACGTCGATCTTGTGCTCGGTCTCCGGCAGCTGTTGCTGGCCAGCCGCTACCAGCCCGTTGCGCCAGTGCCTGATGATTTCCCGCTGCGCTGCGGCAGGCAAGCCGTCGATCCACAGCGACCCGAGGTTGTTGTCGACGATCTCCTGCAGGTGGTTGGCGGTCTGCCGGTCCGAGAGGCGGGAGATCAGGAACTCCAGTGTCCAGTCGAACAACCCTCCGGTTGCGGTCCAGTCGACGCCGGGTTTCAGCACGATGAGGCCAGCCATTATTTCCCCACGATGAATACTCGTGGACCGAGGCTCCGGTCCGTAATGAACTGCTCGATTCGGGCCACCTGTTCCGGGTTGAACTGCGCGACGTCCACCGGCACCAGGTCTGCTTTGTCTAAATGTCGCTCAATCTGATACTGCAGTTGTGGCCACTGACGGTCAAAGAACTGGGCCGGAAAGTTGCCCACCGCATCGTAGGTCCGCCCGGCCCCGTCGACCCAGTCGGCAGAGGAGTCCGCTGGAGCGCGCTGCAGCCGTACGCCCACTTCCTGCTCCAACCGGACCGCCGTCTCCGCCTCGCCCGGGCGAAATTTCCCGGTGGCCGGATCCATGCCGAGATCACGGACTCGTTGCTGCTCCACCGTATGGCCTGGAGTCTCGCGAGGCGGCTCAGGCTCTGGCGTGTTCCGGCTCGGCGGCGGCTCACCTTTCAGGAGTCGCCCCAGCGCCTGCTTCAGTTTTTCGATGAGGTCACCGAGCCGGCGCATCTCCGGAATCAGCCGTCGCAGGCTGGTCAGCAGCCCTCGCAGCAGCCGCGCGATCCGCGCCCCCCACGACGCCACAAGCGTCGTCACCTGCTCCATCACCAGCGGCGCGGCAAGCCCGCCGGTGATGAGGAGTTCGCCCGCGTACACGATGATGCGGGACACGCAGGTGGCGATGGCGTCGCGGACCAGGAGCCGGACGGCTGCCACCAGGCCGGCGGCGCCTTCGGTGATCGCGGCCAGGGTGTCGGCGCCCTGGGCGAGGCCGGTGATGGCCTGGTGCTGTTCGGAGGCCCAGGCCCGGTAGGCGGGTCCGGCACTGCCGCCCCAGCCGGCGACGTCGGTGCGGACGGCGCGTGCCAGTTCGGCGGCGTCGTCGCGGAGGGAGCCGGCGACGTTGCGCCAGGTCTGGGCGTGCGCGGTGATCTGCGTCGGGTCGCCGGCGAGCCAGTCCAGCGCCTCGCTGAGTGGCTTGACGTGTTCGATGAGCCAGGCGATCCCGTACTGGAGCAGGGCGCCGACCGGGTCGGAGACGAACGCGAGAGCGTCCAGGCTGGCGCTCACCACGCCGATGCTGCCGTCGATCCAACTGCCGTTGCGGACGCCCTGGGCGATGAGTTCGATGTCCTCGCAGATCCACACGCCCGCCCAGGCGCTGGGCGGGGTGTCCACAGCGGCGGCGACGAGCGGGTTGGCCGTCACGAGCGCTGCCGCACTCCGTCGAGCAGGTGCTTGGCGTGGGCGTCGGACTCTCGGTACCGGTCCGCGCCGACCCGCAGCCTGCCGGCGGTGTCCCGCACCGACGCGGCGGCGCCGCCGATGCCGTCGACAAGGGTTCGTTGCAGGCCGTCGAGCAGCACCGGCATCATCGCGCAGAGTTGCCCGTAGGCGTCGGTGCCCAATCGGACGTGTTGGCCCGCCTGCTGGGCGGTGTCGAGGCTGCTGGCGCAGCGATCGAGGCGTGCGGCGTGGGCGGTCAGGTCGTCCGGGTCGACCTGGATACCGTCACCGCCGGGCATCGTTCGATCCCTGGTCGGGGAGAAGCCGGCCGCGGTACGAGTCGACGATGGTCTGGGCGCTCGGGTCGCCGCCCAATGACTGTGTGACCGCGTCGCTGACCTGTCGGAGCAGGTCGGCGCGCGCGGCAGTGGTGGTCTCCAGGATCTGTCGGGCGCTGTGCGCCGCGGGTTGTTGCCGGATGCGCTCGTCGAGCCGTAGGTCGATCAGCACGCCGGCCGAGTCGACTGTGACGTCGACAGTCCGATCGGCATTGTGGGCGGTGCCGGTCAATTCGCGCATCGTCGCCGACAGCGTTTTCGCGCGTTCCGCCCGTTCGGCGAGCGACGACTCCCACTCGTCGAGTCGGCGCTCCGCCGCGTCCAGCGCAGCGTCGTCCGCCCACATGTCGACCCTCCCCGGGGGACCACCGCCGGCGGCAACCGGCGCGACATCACCGGCACGCTACCAACCGGTCGCCCTACGTGCATGCCCTCGGGATGAACGCCAAGGACGTTGCGCCAGGTGCAGCGAAGCGGCCACAGGAGTGTCGTCTTCGCCGAGGAGGAGTGGCAATCCGAACCACGTGACGGTCAGCTCGACGAAGATTGTCCCCGTGACGAGCGACAACACGCCCCGGGGCTGGACCAGCCGGACCGTCTGGGACAGGCGGTTCAACGCCCCGCTGCGCTCGTTCCTACGTACCGAGACCGGCGGCGCGCGGGTGGTGCTGATCGCCGCGGTGGTGGCTCTGGTCTGGGCCAACCTGCACGTGTCGTCGTACGAGTCGGTCTGGAGCACCTCCTTGTCGGTGCGCCTCGGCGACTGGCAGGTGGCGCACGACGTGCGTACCTGGATCAACAGCGGCCTGATGACGTTTTTCTTCCTGGTCGCGGGGCTGGAGTTGCGCCGCGAGTTCGACATCGGCGAGTTGCGGGAGCGGCGTCGCCTGGCGTTGCCGATGCTGGCCGGGGTCGGCGGCATGCTCGTGCCGATCGCGATCTACCTCGCCATCAACGCCGGGCACACCACAGCGGCGGGCTGGGGCGCGGTGATGGCCACCGACACGGCGCTCGCGCTCGGCGCGCTTGCCGTCTTCGGGCCACGCTTCTCGGAACGGCTGCGGGGTTTCCTGCTGACCGTCGCCGTGGTCGACGATGTGGTGGCGATCGCGGTGCTGGCCATTGCGTACCCGCATCACCCCTCGCTGACGGCGCTGATCGTCGCGGCGGCGATCTTCGGCGTCGTGTTGCTCGTCCGGGGCTGCGGGGTGCGGTTCGGCCCGGTCTACGCGCTGCTCGGGGTGGCTGCCTGGCTCGCCGTCTCGATGTCCGGTGTCGACCCGGTCGCTGTGGGCCTGGTGATGGGGTTACTGACCTACGCCTACGCTCCCGGCCGAGGCGACCTGCAGCGGGCCAGCGACCAGTTCCGGCTCTTCCGGGAACAGCCCACCCCGCAACTCGCCCGGATGGCCCGGGCCGGGCTCACCTCGGCGCTGTCGCCGAACGAACGGTTGCAGACGCTCTACCACCCGTTGGCGAGCTATGTGGTGGTGCCACTGTTCGCGCTGGCCAACGTCGGCATCGTGATCGACGGCGACCTGCTGACCAGGGCCGTGACCTCCCCGGTCACGCTCGGGGTCGTGGTCGCGTACGTCGTCGGCAAGCCGGCCGGGATCGTGGCCACCGCGTGGCTGGTGACCCGGCTCAGCGGCAACCGGTTCCGGCCACCCGTCGGTTGGGTCGCCGTCGTGGGGGTCGGCACGATCTCCGGCATCGGGTTCACTGTCGCGCTCCTGATCGCCACCCATGCCCTGAGCGGCCCGGCCCTGGACGAGGCGAAGTTCGGCATCCTCGTGGCGACGCTCGGCGCGTCGCTGGTCACCTGGCTGGTGTTCCGCTCCGTCGCACGACTCTCGCCGGCGCGGCGGACCCGCGCGTTGTTGGGCGTCACCGAGGGGATCGTCGACCTGATGCTGCCGGTCGATGCGGATCGCGACCACCTGCGGGGGTCTCTTGAGGCACCGGTGACGGTTGTGGAGTACGGCGACTTCGAGTGCCCCTACTGCGGGCAGGCCGAGCCGGTGGTCCGAGAGCTGCTGGCGGACTTCGCCAACGTCCGGTACGTCTGGCGGCACCTGCCGCTCACCGATGTCCACCCGCATGCCCAACTCGCCGCCGAGGCCGCCGAGGCGGCGGGGGAGCAGGGCGCGTTCTGGGAGATGCACGACCTGCTGCTCGCCCACCAGGACGCCCTCAACCCCACTGACCTGCTCGGTTACGCCGAACAGCTCGGCCTGGACCTGGACGGGTTCCGGGAGCACATGGTGAAGCGGATGGGCGTGGACCGGATCGCCGAGGACGTCGACTCCGCCGACCTCAGCGGCGTCACCGGCACCCCGACCTTCTTCATCAACGGCCGGCGGCACCACGGCGCGTACGACATCACCGCGCTCTCGGCGGCGGTGAAGTCGGCGTTCGCGAGCGCGAAGCTCCGCCCCGAGTACCACCCTCGGGATCCCGGCCGCCGCGAGGGCGGGCCGGCGAGCTGACCGACGGGCGCCGCGGTCGGTGCCGCCACGACCACGGGTACGGGTGGACGCCTCGCTCACCCGCCGGCGGTCGCGGCGTCGCTGGATCAACGGGGTCCGCCGCCGTGACCTCCGATCCGCCCCGGCGTCGCGGGGTGCGGAGGTGTTGGTCGGCTCCTTTGGAGCTGAATCGTTTGCGACATCACCGACGGGGCGGCGCTGCCGACTGCGGTTTGCAGTCGGGAGGCGGAAGCGGCAGGCATTCGGTCTGATTCGTTTGCGGCATCAGCTCCAAAGGCAGCGCGCCACAGCTCAGCCCCAGAGCTCAGCCCCAGAGCCCAGCTCCACAGCCCAGCTCCACAGCCCAGCTCCACAGCCCAGGGCCGTGTAAGCCGGGGCCCCGCAGCCAGGGGCTCGGCAGCCCCGCCGCAGCCCTCGCGGCCCAGGCGCCGCGGGCGGTCAGGTGACCGGGAGGGCGGCCAGCCGGTGGGCGCGGCGGCCCGCGACGGCCACGACGACCGCGAGGGCCAGGGCGATCAGGAAGAAGACGTCCGCGCCGGTGAAGGCCGCGTGGAAGCCCGCCGTCGGGTCGGTGGCGGAGCTGGCACGGGTGTACGCGATGGTGAGGATCGCGATGCCGAGTGAGCCACCGAGTTGGTGGGCGACGTTGACGAGGCCGGAGGCGGCACCGGCGTCCTGCGGTTCGACTCCGGCGACGCCGCCCTGGGTCATCAGGATGATCGCAATGCCCTGGCCGATTCCGATCACCAGCAGGGGCAGCAGCACATCCGGGAAGTAGCTGGAGCCGGTCGATATGCGCGACAGCCACGCCATGCCGACCAGGGCGAGAACGAGGGACACGACCAGCAGGACGGGTCGGCCGAGCTGGTTCTGTAGGGGCCGGATGGCGTACACCATGGCGAAGAACATGCCGGTGATGGGCACGTACGCGAAGCCGGTCTGCAGGGCGCTGAGGTGCAGGACCTCCTGGAGGTACTGGCTGAGGAAGTAGAAGGTGGAGAAGGTCGCGCCGACGATGAGGATCCGCCCGGCGTACGCCCCGGAGCGTTCCAGGCTGCGGAAGAGTCGCAGTGGGGTGATGGGCTGTGGTGCCCGGTGTTCGATCAGCGCGAAGGCGCTCAGGAGGATGGCGCCGAGGGCCAACGGGACAACGGTGCCCGGTGCGCTCCAACCGGCCGCGGCGGCCTGGATGAAGCCGTACACCAGGGCGGTCATGCCGCCGGTGGAGGTCAGCGCCCCGCCGAGGTCGAACGTGCCGGCGCGGCGTTCGGTCTCGACCAGGAACCGTGGTGCGAGCAGCGCGATGGCGATGCCGATCGGAACGTTGACGAGCATTCCCCAGCGCCAGGAGAGCAGGTCGGTGAAGACGCCGCCGATGACGATGCCGACGCTGCCGCCGGCGCCGATGACCGCGCTGTAGAGGGCGATCACCCTGGCTCGGGCCCCTGGTTGGGGGTGGTCGGCGACCAGCAGCGCGAGCGTGGAGGGCACCGCGAGCGCGGCGGCGAGACCCTGCACGACGCGGGCGGTGATCAGCCAGCTGCCGCTCTGGGCGAGGCCGGCGGCGAGGGACGCCGCGGTGAACAGGGCGATCCCGGCGAGGAAGACGCGGCGGCGGCCGAGCAGGTCACCGGCTCGGGCGCCGAGCAGGAGCAGGCCGCCGAACGCCAGAACGTAGGCGTTCTGCACCCAGGAGAGCCCGGACTGGGAGAAGCCGAACTGCCGCTGCACGTGCGGCAACGCGGTCGTGATGATCGAGGTGTCCAGCGTCATCATCAGCTGCGAGCCGAGGATGAGCGCCAGGGTGATCCCGCGTCGGGAAGCGGGAGTCGGGGGCATGGTCCGCCTTCTTTCGGGGCTAGACTGATAGGAGACCTCCGAATAAGTGGAGGCGCACTATCACTCTAGTGATAGTCGCCCTCCGGTTGCTAGCGCTGGGAGACATCGGCATCGTGACGGCCCTCACCCACCTGCGCGTGGCCCGCCCGCACCGGGCCGACGCCGCCCGCAACTACGACGCGATCCTGGAGGCTGCCCGGGTCGCCTTCGCCGAGCAGGGCGCGCAGGCTCCGCTGGAGGAGATCGCCCGCCGGGCCGGAGTGGGCATCGCGACGCTCTACCGCAACTTCCCGACCCGGGAGGTGTTGATCGAGAACGTCTATGTCACCGAGGTCGAGGCGGTGTGTGCGACCGCCGGGGAGGCCGAGGGGCTCGCCCCCCGCGACGGCCTGTACGCGTGGCTGCGGCGCTTCGTGGAGTACATCGGGGCGAAGCAACCCCTGGCCGCCGGCCTGAACCGAGAGTCCACCGCCTACCTGGAGTGTCGGCGGGCGCTCTACGCCGCCGGTGGGCCGCTGCTGGATCGGGCCCAGCGGGCCGGCGAGGTGCGCACCGACGTGACGATCGACGACGTCATGCGCCTGGCCAGCGCCATCGCCTCCGGGCACTTCCCCCGCGCCGACCAGCGCGATCACGTGCTCACTGTCGCCCTGGACGGGCTGAGTACGCAGCCGCAGTGACGCCCCCGCGCGTCGATGTCCGAAGTGGAACAGTAGCGGAACGTGTTCGGGGAATCACGATGGACTCGGGACCTTGACTCTCGGGAAACATCGGGCCACCATCTGACAACGTTGTCACAGACCCCCGCCATCTGACAACGTTGTCATGTCTGGAGGCAAGATGTCCGAGCCATCGCCGATCTCACGGCGTACCTTCCTCTCCGCCGGCGCGACGCTGCTGGCGTCGGTCGGGGTGACCGCGGCCCTCCCGGACGCCCTCGCGTCCGCCGCCGTGCCGGCGCCGACCGCCACCCCCACCGACCTTGCCCGGTACCGCCCGGTGACGGTCTCCTCGACCGACTACGCGCCGACGCCGGCCACCTTCGCCGTGGACGGCCTGCCGCAGGTCGGCGTCCGGGGGAGTGGATGGCGCGCCGCCAACGGCGACCCACAGTGGATCTCGGTGGACCTCCAGGCGCTGTGCCGGATCGAGGCCGTCTCGCTGGTCTTCGAGGCCACCCTCACCGACGGGCCGTTCGACGGCAACTACACCGACACCGACGGTGACGAGATCCTCTCCAGCGCCGCCACGGCGTACCGGATCGAGGTCTCCACCGACGGCAGTGCCTGGCGGTCGGTGTACGAGACCAGCGAGGGCCAGGGCGGCACGCAGACCATCAAGCTTCCCGAGCCGGTCACCGCCCGGTGGATCCGGATGACCGCCACGAAGCGCTCGAACAGCAACCCGGTGGGCCTCAACGGCTTCCAGGTCTACGGCGTACCCCTGGCGGGCCGGCCGAAGGCCGAGGGCTGGACCAGTTGGGAGGGTGGCAACACCGGCCCGGCCCCCGAGCTGAGGGTCGCCGCCGACGGCACTGTGCCGCTAGAGTCGGGCTGGTCGTTGACGATGGACGACTTCGCCGGCACCGCCGACGGCGCCGAGCTCTCCCGCGCCGGCGTCGACGTCCGGTCCTGGCTGCCGGCGACGGTGCCCGGCACCGTGCTGGGCACCCTGGTCGAGCAGGGCCACCTGCCCGACCCGGTGGCCGGCTTCAACAACATGCGCATCCCGGAGGCGCTGTCCCGGCACACCTGGTGGTACCGGCGCGCGCTGCGACTGCCGCGCGACCTGGACACCTCGGCCGGCCGACGGATCTGGCTGGAGTTCGACGGGATCAACCACGAGGCGACCGCCTGGGTCAACGGCGTGCAGGTCGGCAGCGTCAAGCACCCGTTCGCGCGGGCTGCCTTCGACATCACCGACGCGTTGGCCGGTCACCGCGGCGAGCACGTCCTCGCCGTCCGGGTCACCCCGATGCCCCACCCGGGCACCCCCGGCGACAAGGGCCCCGACGGTCGTACCTTCCTCCAGTCGGCCCACCACTACCTTGACGCGCCGACCTACCTGGCGGTGTCCGGGTGGGACTGGATGCCGGCCGTCCGTGACCGGGTCACCGGCCTCTGGGACCACGTCCGCCTGCGCAGCACCGGCGCCGTGGTCATCGGCGACCCGCACGTGCAGACCACGCTGCCCGACCTGCCCGGCACCGACACCGCCGAGGTCACCATCCGGGTGCCGGTCCGCAACGCGGCGGCCAGCGCCACCACTGTCACCGTCCGCGCGGAGTTCGACAAGGTACGCGTCGAGTCCACAGTGACAGTCCCCGCCGGGGGGAGCACCACAGTCACATTCACACCGGAGCGCTTCCGCGCGCTGCGGCTGCGCAACCCCCGGCTCTGGTGGCCCAACGGCTACGGCGACCCCCATCTGTACGACCTCACGCTCACCGCCACCGTGAAGCGCTCGGTGAGCGACCGGCGTGCACTCCGCTTCGGTGTCCGCGAGTTCGCCTACGACTGGCACCAGCCGATCGTCATCTCACCGCCCGGAAAGCCGGCGCTGGAGTTCGTCGACGGCGCGGCGACCCAGACCGTCACGTTCGACCGGCAGCACGCCCAGCACGTGCGCATCCAGGCCGGCCAGCGCGCCACCGGTTGGGGAATCTCGATGTTCTCGCTGTCGGTGGCCGACGGCGCCGGCCCGGATCTCGCCCTGCGCCGCGACGCCACCGCGTCGTCCTCGGAGAACGACGGCAACGGTCCCGGCAAGGCCGTGGACGGCGACGCGGCGACCCGCTGGGCCTCGCAGGCCGAGGACAACCAGTGGATCCAGGTCGACCTCGGCGCGGCGGTCGACTTCGACCGGGTCACCATCGTGTGGGAGCAGGCGTACGCGCTGGACTACCGCGTCCAGGTCTCCGCCGACGGGGACGCCTGGACCGACGTGACGTCGGTCAGCAACGACACCCCGCTGGGCAGCCGCGCCACCCAGGTCGAGACGTTCGCCAGCCAGACCGCCCAGCACCTGCGCATCCAGACCGGCGCGCGGGTGACCTCATGGGGCGTGTCCATGTGGGCGCTCTCCGTGCAGCGGCAGGCCGAGCCGGACGTCGACCTGGCCCTGGGCGCAACCGCCACCGCGTCGTCGTCCGACAGCGACTCGAACGGCCCGGACCGGGCCGTCGACGGCAACCCCCGCACCCGCTGGTCGTCGACGTTCGAGGACAACCAGTGGATCCAGGTCGACCTCGGCGCTCCGGTCAGCTTCGACCAGGTCAGCATCGTCTGGGAGCAGGCGTACGCCCGCGACTTCGTCATCCAGGTCTCGGCCGACGGGCAGCGGTGGACCGACGTGAAGTCGGTCAGCAACGCCGTCACCCAACTCAAGATCAGCGTGAACGGTGTGCCGGTGTTCGCCCGGGGCGGCAACTGGGGCTGGGACGAGCTGCTGCGTCGGGTGCTGCCCGACCGGCTGGCCGACACCGTCGAGATGCACCGTGACATGAACTTCACGATGATCCGCAACTGGCTCGGCAGCAGCAACCGCGAGGAGCTGTACCAGGCCTGCGACGAGCAGGGCATCCTGGTGTGGAACGACTTCTGGCAGGCGGGCGCGTTCCTGCCCAACCCGCCCGGCTACGTCGACATCGCCGCCGACACGATCCGGCGGTTCCGCCACCACCCGAGCATCGTGGTGTGGTGTGGCGCGAACGAGGGTGACCCGCCGCCGATCGTGGACGCCGGCCTCAAGCAGGCAGCGGCCACCGAGCACCCGGAGATCCTCTACATTCCCAACTCGGCCGGCGGCATCGTCAGCGGTCACGGCCCGTACCACTGGGTGGAGCCGGCGACGTACAACAACAGGAACACCTACGACACTGGCGCGTTCGGTTTCCACACCGAGATCGGCATGCCTGTGGTGTCGGTGGTCGAGAGCATGCGCAACCTCGTGGGTGACGCGCCGCAGTGGCCGATCGGTGAGGTGTGGAACTACCACGACTGGTCGACCATCGGTAACCAGCGTGTCGGCACGTACCAGGCGGCGATCGACGCGCGGCTCGGTGAGTCCGCGTCGCTCGACGAGTTCGCCACAAGGGCGCAGTTCGTCAACTACGAGAGCCACCGCGCGATGTTCGAGGCGTGGAACGCCAACCTGTGGCAGGACGCCACCGGTCTGCTGCTGTGGATGTCGCACCCGGCGTGGCACAGCACGGTCTGGCAGACCTACGACTACGACCTCGACGTGAACGGCGCCTACTACGGCGCCCGCAAGGGGTGCGAGCCGGTGCACGTCCAGGCCGACCCGGGCACCTGGCAGGTCCGGGTGGTCAACCACACCGCCGCGCCGCTCAGCGGGGTCACGGTGAGCGCCCGACGCTACGACCTGAGCGGCAGGTCGTTGGGTTCGCCCCAGCGGCAGCGGGTGGACGTGGCCCGCTCGGCCACCACGGCAATCTTCCCGCTCGCCGCTCCGGACGGCGGTGGGCTGCACCTGGTGCGACTGGAGCTGCGGGACGGCCGGGACCGGCTGCTCGCGGAGAACACCTACTGGCGCTACGACAAGGCCGAGCAGGTGCGGGCGCTCAACGACGTGCCGAGCACCCGACTGTCGACGTCGTCGAGCACCGTGCGCGTCGTGGACGGGCGCAACACCGTCACCACGACGGTCCGCAACCAGGGTCGTACTGTCGCCGCCCTGGTGCGGCTCGCCGTGCGCGACCAGCGCGGTGAGCGGGTCCTGCCGGCGCGCTACGACGACAACTACTTCTGGCTCCTGCCGGGGGAGAGCCGCGAGGTGCGGATCTCCTGGCCCGCCCGGTCGGGCCTCGCCCGCCAGGTCACGGTGACCGCGCAGGCGTACAACTCCTAGGGGTACGCGGTGGGAAGCGGCGCGGTGCGGGCCGCTTCCCACCGGCGGGGAGGGTCACTTCTTCTTCACGACGGCTTCGCGCCAGATCAGACCGGCGATGCTCGGCCTCACCTCGGTGGTGATCACCGCCATCGCCCGCCGGCTGTACCGGTCATCGGTCAGCTGCGCCACCATGCTCGCCGCCAGGTCCGCGCGCGCCGTGAACAGGCCGTCCGCGACGTCCTGCGCCACCTCGTAGCGGGTGACGGTCGGGTGGTCGAACAACCCGGACGGCCGGGTGATGGTCCAGTCCAGGTCGCTGTCGCGTACGAGGGACTCCATCCGCCGCATGTCCTCGTGCGCGGTGCGGCCTGCCCTGCGGTTGAACAGCGGGTCCAGCACGTTGTTGAAGAAGAACTCGCCGGTCGGGCGCCAGGTGGGGTCCAGCACGCTGGAGCTGACGGTGATCAGGCGCTTGATCCCGTGGCGGTGCATGGCGGCCATGATGTTCGCGTTGCCCCGGGAGTAGACGGTGATCGGCTTCGGGGTGAGGGGGACGCCCAGGCTGGACAGGACGGCGTCGCCGCCGGCCACGGCCCGGTCGACGGCGTCGAGGTCCGTGACGTCCGCGCTGACCACTGTGAGGCCGGGGCGGGGTGGTACGGCGTGCGGGCGGCGGGTGACCGCGACGACCTCGTGGCCGGCGGCCAGGGCCTGCCCGGTGATCTGACGGCCGGTGGGGCCGTTGGCGCCGAAGACGACAGTGCGCATGTGTTCGCTCCTCGCTGGGGGTTGACGGCGTTGACCGTGCCAGCGGGGGAGAGCATTATTCAACCGTGTTGAATAAAACGCGGGGTCGGCCCCGCGGCAACCCCGACACCAAGGCCCGCATCGCCGAGGCCGCCCGCGAGCTGTTCCTGAAGCACGGTTATCCGGGCACCACGGTTCGGGCCATCGCCGCCGCCGCTGGCGTCGACCCGGCGTTGATCAATTACCACTTCGGCTCCAAACAGGGCCTCTTCAGTCAGTCGCTGAACCTGCTGTGCGTCGATCCCACCGCGCTCGACCAGGCTCTGCGGGGCGACCGGGACCAGCTGGCCGACCGCCTGCTGGACTCCGTCACCGGCCTGTGGGACGCCACCGGGCCCGCGCAGAGCCGGATGGCGGTGCAGGATGACGACACGATGCGCGCCCTGCGGGACTACCTGGACGGTGAGCTACGCCTCCGCATCGCTGAATTTCTCGGCGGGCCCGACGCCACGCGACGCGCCACCGCCGCTGTCGGCGTGCTTGGTGGGCTGATCTTCACGCGCTACCTGAACCCGATCCGTTCGATCGGTGGGCTCTCAGCGGTCGACGTCCGGCGGGTCTTCGGGCCGGCGCTGCGTGCAGCCCTGTCCGGCCGAGCCCTGGGCTGAGCGCGCGGCCACCTGATGTGGTCGTTTCGGGCTGTTACCGCATCTCCGCCAAGGTCGAGACCCATGCTGTACGCGGGCAGGGAGCCGCGACGGGGAGGGTGCGGGAGTCGGCGGCGCGCAGGCAGGGGTCCGATCCCGGGGAGACTGGTCATGTCCGACGCGAGCCGCGCCGGGGGCGCGACGCCTCGGTCGACGTCAGGCGCGGTGCGGGTCGCGTTCGCGTTCTGGATCACGCTCGTGGGCACCACCGTG
The DNA here is from genome assembly GCF_040649495.1 of Micromonospora sp. NPDC048947. Lineage (NCBI taxonomy): Bacteria > Bacillati > Actinomycetota > Actinomycetes > Micromonosporales > Micromonosporaceae > Micromonospora > Micromonospora sp. NPDC048947. The sequence continues at coordinate 281,938 of NZ_JBEZFO010000001.1, read as the reverse complement.
CCGACGCCGCTCTACCCGCTCTACGAGGAGGAATTCGGCTTCGCGTCGTTGACAGTGACAGTGGTCTACGCGCTGTACGCGCTGGGAGTCGTCGTCGGGCTGCTGGTCTTCGGTCGGCTCTCCGATCAGATCGGTCGACGCCCGGTCATCCTCATCGCGCTGCTGCTCTCGGTCGCCGCCGACGCCGTGTTCCTCGCCGCCGTGGACCTGGCGATGATCATCGTGGGTCGGATCCTCGCCGGGCTGTCGGCCGCGCTGATCATCGGCACGGCGACGGCGGCGTTGGCGGAGCTGATCGACCCTCGGCACCCGAAGCGTGCCGCCACCGTGTCGATCTTCGCGAACCTGGGCGGCCTGGCCACCGGCACCCTGCTGTCCGGGATCGTGTCGGACGTGGCACCCGAACCGCTGCGGCTGCCCTGGGTGATCGTGCTGATCCTGGCGTTGATCGCGATCGTCGCGCTGCGCGGGGTGCCGGAGACGGTCCGGGAACGTTCGCCGGTGACGGTGCGGGTGCAGCGGTTGTACGTGCCGGCGAGCATCCGAGGCGCCTTCGTCCGCTCGGCGATCACCGCCGGCGCGGGCTTCGCCGCCCTCGGGGTGCTCACGTCGGTGAGCGGGCTGTTCCTCGGCATGGTCCTGCACGAGACCTCACACACCCTGGCCGCGCTCGTGGTGTTCGTGGCGTTCACCGGCGCGGCGTTCGGCCAGCTGCTGACCCGGGTGTTGTCCTCGCGTGCCGCGCTGGCCAGCGCCTGCGTCGGTCTGGTGGTGGGGGCGGGCCTGCTGGCGTTCAGCATGTGGGTGGCGTTGCTGGCGACGCTGCTGATCAGCGCGGCGATCATCGGGGTCGCGTCCGGGGTGGCGGTCGGCGACGGCATCGCGACGATCACGATGAAGACCGAACCGCGGCACCGGGCCGAGACGGTGTCGACGTACTTCGCCATCCTGTTCGCCATGCTCGGTGTGCCGGCGGTCGGGGTCGGTCTGCTGATCCAGACGATCGGGCTGCGCCCGGCCGGCGAGGTCTTCAGCGCGGTGGTGGCGGTGCTCGCGCTGGTCGTCCTGCTCAGCCTGGTTCGGGGCGGCCGGACCCGGCCCGCGAGCTGATCACCGACCGGGCCTGTTCAGGGTGCCCGGGGTGCCTGGCGAGCCGTTCACTGAGGTCTTGCGGCGGTCATCGTATACAACATACGCTCCCCGAATCGCCCACTCGAGGAGCTCTCCATGACGAACCTCTCCGTCCGCGACACGAACCTGCCCCGCCACCGGGTGCTCCGGGCCGCCGTGGCGGCGGCCGCCGTCGTCTGCACGGTCGTCGCCTGCTCACCGGTGTCCAAGAACGACGGCGGCGACCCGTCCGGCGGCGACCAGGCGGCGGGCCAGGATTCCTTCGGTACGCCCGCCGACCCCGCCGCCGTGAAGCAGGGCGGCAAGCTGGTCATCGCCCTCTCCGCCGAGCCCGACGCGCTGGACCCGACACTGTCGAGAAGCCTCTACTCCCGCTACGTCTTCCAAGCCATGTGCCAGAAGCTCTACGACGTCAACGAGCAGGCGCAGGTCGTACCGCAGCTCGCGACGGCCCTGCCCACCACGAGCGGCGACGGCCGGACGGTGACCATTTCGCTGCGGCCCGGCGTGCGCTTCGCCGACGGCACGGCGTTCGACTCGGCGGCGGTGAAGGCGACCCTGCAACGCCACCTCACCAACGAGCGGTCGGCGCGCAAGAGCGAACTCGGTCCCATCGACGGCGTCGACACCCCGGACGCGCAGACCGTCGTCCTGCGGCTGAAGCAGCCGTTCGCGCCGCTGCTCGGGGCTCTCGCCGACCGGGCCGGCATGATCATGAGCGCCAAGGCGTTGCAGAGCCTCGGCGACGACTTCGCCTCGGCGCCGGTCTGCGTCGGCCCGTTCAAGTTCGCCAAGCGGGTGCAGCAGAACTCCATCGAGGTGGTGCGGGACCCCAACTACTACGACGCGAGCAAGGTGCACCTGGACGCCATCTCATGGCGGATCCTCACCGACGCCAGCATCCGCGCCGCCAACCTGCGCTCCGGCGACGCCCAGGTCGCCGACTCCGTCTCCACCCAGGACGTCGCCTCGCTCCGGCAGGACGCGGCGCTCACCGTCCTCCAGTCGCAGTCCCTCGGCTACCAGGGCCTGACCATCAACGTCGGCAACGTCGACGGTGTCGGCACCGCCCCCAAGCCGATCAACCGCCCCCTCGCCCAGAACGCCAAGGTGCGGCAGGCCTTCGAGCACGCGATCGACCGCAAGGCCCTTGTCGACGCGGTCTTCAACGGCGTGCACACCGCCGCTTGCTCGCCCATCTCACCCGCCAGCCCGTTCTCGTCGCCCGAGGCGCAGACCTGCCCGGCGCACGACCCCGCCAAGGCCAAGCAACTCCTCACCGAGGCCGGTGTGCAGACGCCGTACCCGGTCTCGATGCTCGCCTCGAACACGCCCGACACGCTGCGCCTCGCCCAGGCGTTGCAGTCCATGGTCAAGGACGGCGGGTTCGACCTGAAGATCAACCCGGTGGAGTACTCGTCGCTCCTCGACGAGCAGGACCGTGGCAACTTCGAGCTGCTGCAGCTCGGCTGGAGCGGGCGGATCGACCCGGACGCCAACATCACCAACTTCGTCGGCACCGGCGCCAGCCAGAACGTCGCCGGCTACAGCAACCCGCAGCTCGACACTCTGCTGACCCAGGCCCGGCAGGCCGGCGACGTCGAGGAGCGCAAGAAGCTGTACGGGCAGGCGGTCACGCTGCTTCAGCAGGACGACGCCCTGATCTACCTCTATCGGCAGCGCAACCTGACCGCCGTCAGCAAGCAGATCCAGGGCCTGCAGGTCTACCCGGACGGCGTGATCCGGGCGGCCTTCGCCGGCTTCGGCAAGTAGGCAGTAGTGGCCCGCTATCTGCTCACCCGCGCCTGGCAGTCGGCGCTGACCCTGCTGATGTCGACGATAGTGGTCTTCGTCGGCGTACGGGCGCTGCCCGGCGACCCGGCCCTCGCCCTGGCCGGCGAGGACCGGTCGCCGGAGGCCCTGGAGGCCATCCGGCGGCACTACGGGCTGGACCAGCCGCTGCCGGTGCAGTTCGCCCAGTACGTGGAGCGCATGGCACAGGGCGACTTCGGGGTGTCCATCCGCACCGGCACGCCGGTCTCGTCGATGCTCACGACCGCCCTGCCGGTGACAGTCGAGCTGTCCGTCCTGGCGATCCTCATCGCGGCGGCGCTGGGCGTCGGCGCCGGGGTGCTCGCGGCGGTCCGTCGTGGACGCCCGGCGGAGTGGCTCGCCAACGGCCTGGCCCTGATCGGCCTGTCGGTGCCGCACTTCTGGCTGGGGCTGCTGGCGATCCTCTACCTGTCAGTGGCGACCGGGCTCTTCCCCGCCTCCGGCTTCGTGCCGATCCTGGAGGACCCCGTGGACAACCTGCACCACATCGTCCTGCCGGCGGTGATCCTCGGCACCGGCCTGGCCGCGATCATCATGCGGCAGACCAGGTCGGCGATGCTTGACTCGCTCTCCTCCGACTACGTGCGCACGGCGAAGGCGAAGGGCCTGCGACCGCGCGCCGTCATCACCCGGCACGCCCTGCGCAACAGCCTCATCGTGGTGGTGACCGTCGTGGGTCTCCAACTCGGCGGGCTGATCTCCGGCGCGGTGGTCACCGAACAGATCTTCGGGCTGCCGGGCTTCGGCAAGATGACGATCGACGCGGTCTTCCAACGGGACTACCCGGTGATCCAGGCCGTCGTCCTGCTCACCGCGGCTGCCTACATCGTGATCAACTTCTTCGTGGACCTGCTCTACTCGGTCATCGATCCACGCATCCGGGTGACGGGAGATCCGGCATGACCGTCCTCACCGTACCGATGGCGGAGACCGGCACCGCCAGCATCACCCGGCGTACCCGGGTGCTGCGGCGGCTGCGGCGCAACCCGCTCGCCGTGGTGAGCTTCGTCGTGCTCGCGCTGGCGGGCGTCATCGCGCTGCTCTCACCCTGGCTGGCGCCCTATTCGGTCGACCAGACCGACTTCGCCCGTACGTTCGCGCCTCCGGGCACCGCCGGGCACCTGCTGGGCACCGACGACCTCGGTCGGGACGTCCTCTCCCGCATCATGCTCGGCGCGCGGGCGTCGTTGCAGGTCGGGCTCCTGGCGGTGGCCACGTCACTGGTCATCGGGGTGCCGCTCGGGCTGGCCGCCGGCTACTTCCGGGCCTGGGACGCGGTGATCTCACGCTTCACCGACCTGCTGCTGGCGTTTCCGTTTCTGATCATGGCGGTGGGGTTGGCGGCCATCCGGGGCGCCAGCCTCGGCAACGCCGCGGTGGCCATCGGCATCGCCCAGATCCCCGGGGTGATCCGGGTCGTCCGCTCGGACACGCTTCGCCTCAAGTCGCTGGACTTCGTCGCGGCGGCCGTCGTGGACGGCGCGAGCGACCTGTGGGTGCTGGCCCGGCACATCCTGCCCAACGCGACCTCGGTGATCCTGGTGCAGGCCACTGTCGCCATCCCGGCCGCGATCCTCGGCGAGGCGGTGCTGTCCTTCCTCGGCCTCGGCATCCAACCCCCGGCGCCCAGTCTGGGCACCATGCTGGCCACCGCCCAGCAGTTCGCCGCCCGCGCACCGTGGGCCGCCGTCTTCCCCGGCGTGGTGATCATGGGTCTGGCGCTGGCGTTCAACGTCTTTGGTGACGCCCTGCGCGACGCCCTCGACCCGAAGGGAGACCGGCGATGACCACCGCCTCCGCGCCCGTGTTGGAGATCCGCGACCTGTCGGTGTCGTTCCCGACCGAGACCGGCACCGTCTCGGCGGTCGACGGGGTCAGCCTTGACCTCGCAGCCGGGGAGATCGTCGGGATGGTGGGCGAGTCGGGGTGCGGAAAGAGCGTCACAGCGATGAGCCTCGCGGGGCTGCTCCCGGGCAGCGCCCGGGTCACCGGGTCGGTCCGCCTGGACGGCACCCAACTGGTCGGGGCCCGCGAGTCGGCACTGCGCCGGGTCCGGGGCCGGGAGATCGCCTACATCTTCCAGGAGCCGATGACGTCGTTGAATCCGGTGCTCAGCGTCGGGCGGCAGATCGCGGAGGTGCTCCAGGTCCACGAACGGATGTCCCGACGGGCGGCGCGGGCCCGCGCCGTCGAGCTGTTGACGCTCGTCGGGATCCCGTCCGCAGCCCAGCGGGTCGACAGCTATCCGCACCAGCTCTCCGGTGGCATGCGGCAGCGCGTGATGATCGCGATGGCGGTGGCCTGCGGCCCGAAGGTGCTGGTGGCCGACGAGCCGACCACCGCGCTGGACGTCACCGTCCAGGCCGGCATCCTCCAGGTGCTGCGGGACCTGCGCGACCGGCTCGGTACGAGCGTCCTCATCATCACCCACGACCTCGGCGTGATCGCCGACATCGCGGACCGCGTCGTCGTCATGTACGCGGGCCGGGTGGTGGAACGGGCGCCGGTGGAGGACCTGTTCGCCCAGCCCCGGCACCGGTACACGGCCGGGCTCCTGTCGGCGTCACCGCAGCCGGGCCGGCACGCCGGCACCGACCGGTTGACCGAGATCCCCGGGCTGGTGCCCGTCCTGGCCAGCCAACCCGACGCCTGCACCTTCGCGGATCGCTGCCCGGCCGCCGACGAGCAGTGCCGGGCCGCCGCCCCGCCGTTGGAGGACGTCGGTGGCACCGACCATGTCGCTGCCTGTTGGCACCCCTGCGCGACGGCACCGACGGCAGCTCAGGAGGCGAACCGATGACGCCGCAGCCGAACGCCCTGGAGATCGCGGACCTGGTGATGCACTTCGGCCCGGTGCGTGCCGTGGACGGGGTGTCACTGACCATCCCGCGAGGCCGGGTCACGGCCCTGGTGGGCGAGAGCGGTTCCGGGAAGTCGACAGTGGGCCGATGCGTGGTGCGGCTCGTCGAGCCGACAGCGGGAACCGTCCGGATCGCGGGCACCGACGTCACCCACCTGTCCCGACGGCGGCTGCGTCCCCATCGCGGCGCGGTGTCGATCGTCTTCCAGGACCCGGCCGCGTCACTGGACCCGCGCATGCTGGTGGGCGAGATCGTGGCCGAGCCGCTGCGGCTGGCCGGCAAGCGGATCTCCCGGCGCGAGCGGGACGCCCGCGTCGCCCCCCAACTCGAACGGGTGGGCCTGCGCGCCGAGGTGGCCCGCCGCTACCCCCACGAACTGTCCGGCGGGCAACGCCAACGCGTCAGCATCGCGCGGGCCCTGATCTCCGAGCCCATGTTGCTCATCGCCGACGAACCCACCAGCGCGCTCGACGTGTCAGTGCAGGCGTCGGTGCTCAACCTCCTCGCCGACCTGCAACGCGACATCGGGTTCGCCTGCCTCTTCATCACCCACGACCTGTCCGCTGTCGAGTACCTGGCCGACGACATCGCTGTCATGTACCTCGGTCAACTGGTCGAGACCGGCAGCCGCGAGCGGATCTTCGCCCGCCCCGCACACCCGTACACGCAGGCGCTGCTCTCCGCCGCGCCGGTGGCCGACCCGGTGCGTCAGCGCCACCGTCAGCCGGTGCTGCTCGGTGACGACCTGCCGTCCGCGCTCGACCCGCCGTCCGGCTGCCGGTTCCGGACCCGGTGCCCGCTCGCCTTCGACAGGTGCGCGACGGAGGTGCCGGCGCAGACCGCCATCGGCGACGGCATGGCCGCGTGTCACCTGGTCCGGCCGGACGGCACCGGTCCCGACGTTCGTACCGCAGATCCCAGTGAGGTGTTGTCATGACGTTCACCACCCGACCCACGTTGCAGGGCACCTTCGGCATGGTGTCCTCCACCCACTGGCTCGCCAGCCAGTCGGCGATGGGCATCCTGGAACGCGGGGGCAACGCCTTCGACGCCGCGGTCACCGCCGGGTTCGTCCTGCACGTCGTCGAGCCGCACCTGAACGGGCCGGGCGGCGAGGTGCCGGCCATCGTTGCCACCGCACGGGACCCCCGACCGAAGGTGCTGTGCGGGCAGGGCCCGGCCCCGGCCGGTGCCACCATCGCGCATTTCCGGTCCCTCGGAATGGACCTCATCCCGGGCGCCGGGCCGCTCGCGGCGGCCGTGCCCGGCGCGGTGGACGCCTGGCTCCTGCTGCTGCGCGAGCACGGCACGCTCACCCTCGCCGAGGTGCTGGAGCCGGCGATCGGCTACGCCGCCGCCGGGCACCCGCTGGTGGGCCGGATCGGTGACACGGTGGCGGCCGTCCGGTCGTTGTTCGAGGAACACTGGCCCACCTCCGCCGCGCTCTGGCTGCGCGGCGGCCGACCGCCGGCCGCGGGGGAGTTGGTCACCAACCCGGCGTACGCGGACACCCTGCGCCGACTCGTCGAGGCGGGACGGGCGGCCGGTGCCGACCGGGAGGCCCAGATCGAGGCTGCCCGCCGGGCCTGGAGCACGGGTTTCGTCGCCGAGGCGATCGACGCGTTCAGCCGGCGGCCGTTCCAGGACTCCAGTGGCCGCCCGAACGCCGGGCTGGTCACCGGCGACGATATGGCCGCGTACTCGGCGAGCTGGGAGACGCCCGCCACCCTCGACTGGCACGGCTACTCGGTGGCGAAGACCGGTTTCTGGGGTCAGGGCCCGGTGCTGCTGGAGTCCCTGGCCACACTGGACGCGCTCGACGACCCGGGCGCGTACGACCCGGCGACCGCGGCGGGCGTGCACGCCCAGGTCGAGGCGCTCAAGCTCGCCTTCGCCGACCGGGAGGCCTGGTACGGCGACGGGGCCGACGTGCCCGCCAAGGCGCTGCTCTCGCCGCAGTACGCCAGGGAGCGGGCCGCCCTGATCGGCGATCGCGCGTCGGCGGAGTTGCGGCCGGGGCACCCGGACGGGGCGCAGCCGCGCCTGCCCGCCCACGTCCGACCCGGTGCCGGTCGGCGTACCGGGCCGACGGATGCCACGACGGGAGAGCCGACGGTCCAGTCTGACGGGGTCACCCGGGGCGACACCTGTCACGTGGACGTGGTCGACCGGTGGGGCAACATGATCTCCGCCACCCCCAGCGGCGGCTGGTTGCAGAGTTCCCCGACGATTCCGGAGCTGGGCTTTCCGCTGGGCAGCAGGTTGCAGATGTTCTGGCTGGAGGAGGGCCTCGCCTCGTCGCTGGCGCCGGGCCGCCGCCCGCGGACCACGTTGAGCCCGACGATGGTGCACCGCGACGGCGAGCCGGTGCTGGCCTGCGGCACCCCCGGCGGCGACCAGCAGGACCAGTGGCAGTTGCCGTTCCTGCTGCGGCACCTCGTCGGTGGGCAGAGCCTTCAGGAGGCCATCGACGCGCCGGCGTGGCACACGGTCAGCGTGCCGGGGTCGTTCTATCCCCGCGACATGGAGCCCGGTGTCCTGGTGGTGGAGGACCGGCTCGACGAGGGTGTGCTGGCGGCGCTGCGGGCGTACGGGCACGAGGTGCGGGTCACCGACGGGTGGAGCCTCGGTCGGCTCTGCGCGGTGACCCGTGATCCGGCGACGGGCGTGCTGGCGGCCGGTGCGAACCCCCGGGGGATGCAGGGCTACGCGTGCGGTCGTTAGCGGGCGCCGTAGCCGCCTTCGGCGTTCTCGTACGCCGCTGCGGATGCCGCGTCGAGGTGGTCGAGCGCGGCCCGCTCGGCGCGGTCACCGTCGCCCGACTCGATGGCGTCGACGAGTTGGATGTGCTCGGCCCACGAGTGTGGCGCGCGTTCGGCCGCGCCGAGCCGGAAGACCCACTGGACATGGAGGTAGAGCGACTTGGCGATCGACGACAGCCAGGGGTTTCCGCTGATCTGGAGGATGCGCAGGTGCAGCGTGCTGTTCAGTTCGGCGACGCGGGCCAGGTCGTGGCGCTGTGTCGCCTCGCGGCCCTGGTCGAGCAGGGCGCGCAGGGACGCCACGTCGGCCGCTGTGGCCCGCTCGGCGGCCAGCCGGGCGGCCAGTGTCTCCAGCCGCTGGCGCACGGCGAACATGTCGGTGATGGTCCCGCTGCTTGGTGAGGCGACGACCGCTCCGCGGCGGGGGAGGATCACGACGAACCCCTCCGCCTCGGCGACGCGCAGCGCCTCCCGGACGGGGTTGCGGGAGACGCCGAAGTCCTCGGCGAGCCGGTCCTCGGTCAGCCGTTCTCCGGGAAGGTAGTCGCCGTCGATGATGGCGGTCCGCAGCGCGGCGAGGACCTGATCGCGTAGCGGCAGGTGTTGCGCGCCGAGCTTGTCCCGTAGGTCTTCAGCCACCTGGTTGCCTCTCCGTGAACGTGTCCGGACAAAGTGTATACGAAGAACAATTATTGGAAGGTGGCCGACAGTGTCGAGCACAGCGCCCCGCGTCACCCACCCCCACGTCGCCCCGCGCCGAGACGAGCGCCCGCTGCGGCGACGGCAGGCGCTCGTCGTCGTTCTCACCTTCCTCACCGGGAGCGCCGACGCTCTCGGTTTCCTCGCCCTCGGCGGCGCCTTCGCCAGCGTGATGACCGGCAACATGGTCCTGCTCGGGCTCTCGGCCGGCCGGGGCGAAGCCGACCTGGCTCTGACGTCGGGATGCGCCATCGCCAGCTTCATCGTCGGTGTCCTCGCGGGCGCCCGCGTCGTCGGCTCGGCACAGCCCGACGATCCGGTCTGGCCCCGGCGGGTCACCTGGGCGCTGGTCCTGGAGCTGTCGGTGTTCGTGGTGTTCGCCGTCGTCTGGGAGGTCACCCTGCACACCCCCGACGCGGCTGTCCACCTGGCGTTGCTGATGCTGTCAGCGGTCGCGCTGGGCGTGCAGAGCAGCGCGATCCAACGCTTCGGGGTGTCCGGCCTGTCCTCCACGTACCTGACCGGCACGCTCACCAGCCTGATCGCCGGGGTCGCCGCCCGCAGCCCGTGGGCCAGCCTGCGCCCCAAGGCCCAGGTGCTGCTGGCCCTCATGGTCGGCGCGGCGGTCGGCGCCCTTGTCGCCGTGCACCTGCCGGTCGTCGCCCCGGCACTGCTGATCGTGCCGCTGGTGCTCGTCATCGCCGTGTCCGCGCGGATGCGGGCGTGAGCGTCAGACGCCGCGAGCGAACAGGGCCAGGCGTACCCGGTTCGGGCTGTCGGTCTTGGTCATCAGGCTGGTGATGTGGGTCTTGACGGTGGTGACACCGATGTGGAGTTGGTCGGCGATCTCGGTGTTGGACAGGCCCTCGGCGACCAGGTCGAGCACGTCCCGTTCCCGGGCGGTCAGGCCCGGCAGGGCCGGCGGTGACCCCGGGCGGGCGTGCACCGCGCGCTGCACGAGGCGACGCAGCACCTCCGGACTGAACGGGCTGTCACCGACGGCGGCCCGGCGGATGCCGTCCAGCAGCTCGGTCGGGGGCGCGTCCTTGAGCAGGAACCCGCACGCTCCGGCGGTCAGCGCGGGGTAGAGGTGGTCGTCGTCGCCGAACGTGGTCAGCACCAGGACTCGGGTGGCGGGGCGTTCGGCGAGGATCCGGCTGGTCGCGGTGATCCCGTCGACACCGGGCATCCGCAGGTCCATGACGACGACGTCGGGGAGCAGCCGCCCGGCCAGCGGAATCGCCTCCCGGCCGCTGTCGGCCTCCCCGACGACCTCGATGTCGGGTTGGGCGTCGCAGAGCATGCGCAGCCCGGCCCGGATGAGGTGCTGGTCGTCGACCAGCAGCACCCGGATCACGCCGGCTCCGGCGCGGGCGACCCGGCCGGGGCCTCCCGTTCGCGGGGCACCGACCCGACCGGCGCGGCGGCGGCCACTGCCGGAAGGACGGTCCGTACCCGCCATCCGGTGCCGGTCGGGCCCGCCTCCAACCGGCCGCCGAGGACCTCGACACGCTCGCGCATCCCGGTGATGCCGTGGCCGCCACCGACCGGCACGCCCGCCGGCACCCCGTCGCGCCCGTTGTCGGTGACCTCCCAGTGCACGGAGCCGTCCCGGACAGCGACCACGAGATGCGCGAGCGCTGACGTCCCCACGTGTTTGGCCACGTTGGTCAGCGCCTCCTGGGTCAGCCGCAGCACCGCCATGCCGCGCACCGCGTCGAGTGAACCGATCGCCGGGTCGAGATCGGCCTCCACAGTGACACCCGCCTGCCGGGCCCGGTCGATGGACGCGCCGATCGCCGCCGGCAGCGCGGACGGTTCGATGGCGGTCAGCGCCGCGTCGCCGCGTACCCCGTCGGGGTTGCGCAGCACCGCGACCAGCCGGCGCAGCTCCGCGAGGGCCGCGGTGCCGGTGCCGTGCACGTCGTCGAAGACCTCGCCCACCCGCGGGTCCAGGTCGGTGAGCACGTGCCGGGCCACGCCGACCCGCAGCACCATCGACGCCACATGGTGCGCGACGACGTCGTGCAACTCGCGGGCGATGGCGCTTCGTTCGTCGGCGCGGGCCGCGCGGCTCTCCGACTCGTGCTGGCGTTGCTCGGCCACGGCCCGTTCCACGGCCTGCCGACTCAGCTCCCGGTTGGCGCGGATGACGAGGCCGAGCAGCACCGGCACGCCGACCTCCAGGGCCAGGCCGACGACGCCCGAGGCGACCTGGCGGGCCGTGTCGCCGACCGAGTCGGTCAGGTCCACCACGACCAGCAGCGCGGCGGACAGCCAGATGGTCCGGGGTCGGCGCGCCCGCATGGTGATCTCGAGCAGTGCCCAACTCGCGCCAACCTGGTTGATGGTGAAGTCGTCGACCAGGCAGATCGCGACAGTCAGCAGGGCGGCCTGCGCCACCAGGTTGACCACCGGTCGCCGGTGCGCCGCCAGCGCCACGGCGAACGCGAGCGCCGCGAGGATCCACTGTGTCGTGGTGGGAGTGCTGGTCGAGTGCGGAACGAAGAGCAGGTAGCCCAGCCCGGCGAGGTCGAGCAGCACCATCCGCACGAGCGTGTCCCGCATGTCGAACAGTCGCCCCGGCCAGCTCACGGTGGTCAGCCTAGGTGCTGCGGGCCGGTGGCGACGGCCGCCGGCCGCCGCCACCGGGTCCGGACCGCGAGGTACGCGGCCAGACCGAGCGGTCCGAGCAGGATGGTCAGCAGCAGCACCGGAGCCATCACCAGCGCCGGCACCCCCCGATCGCGGCTGTCCAACCACGCCCACCGCCCGACGAACAGATCGAACGCGATCATGTGCGCCCAACCCGCCGCTGCCCCGGCGGAGGTGCCGAGGAGGTCGCGTACCCCGGCCAGGGTCGGCGACGCCACTGCCGGCAGCACGTCGCCGAACGCCGGCAGCACCAGCAGCGCGTAGATCACCACGACCGGCGCCACGATCAGCGGCGAGGCGATGATCCGGGCGGTCCACGACCAGCGCGGCAGCAGGATCATCAGCGCCCAGAACGGCGCGGCCACCGCGAACGTCAGGGAGAACAGCGTCGCGGTCACGCGGCCAGCGCCAGTTCCGGGCGACGTCGGCGGGCCAGCACCAGGCCGGTGGCGCTCGCCGTCGCGACCACCAGTGCCGCGAGCGCGGCGAGCGTGACGGCGTCCGGCCGCAGCAACGGCTGTTCGCGCAGGGCCTGCCAGGTCAACAGCACAGTGAGTACGCCGTACGCGCCGCCCGCGACGACCAGCAGCCGGGCGCGGGTGCGCTCGTCCAACCGCGTCGCGAACCGGCTCAGCAGGATCGCCAGGATCGGCAGAGCCTGGAGGGCGTGCAGCCCCACGAAGTGCCCGATCCGCAGGTCACCGCCCGTGGTGCTCCAGCCGACAACGGGCAACCCCGGCCCACCGTCGGGCACGCCGACGCTGTGCGCCCCACCGATCCCCTCGATCCCCGGGTCCTGCATCGGCAGCGCCATCGGCACCGCCGCGAGCATGCCCAGCAGGGACAGGCCGAGCCCCCACCCGACGGCGGTCGCGGCGACCCGATCGGGGATCCGCTGGATCAGGACCACGATCCCGATGACGAGGTGCGCGAAGAACAGCACCATGATGGCCGCGCCCATCGCCGCGAACAGCGCGGTGTTCAGGGGTGTGGTGTCGTTGAAGTGGCTGGTCTGCCCGCGTATCACCTGACCGACGATCCACGCGTTCTCGACGACCGCCACCGCGACGATGACGACGACCGCCCTCTCGACGGCCCGGCTGCGTCGCGGCAGCAGGGAGAGCATCCAGGCGAGCGTCGCGCCGTACAGCACGAACGACACAGCGAACTTGAACGGCTTGAGCCAGATCGGCGCCCCGGTCAGGACGCGGGGGTCGACGAGGATGCCGACGACGGCGACGACGCCGAGCACCGCCATCACGGATACCAGGAACATCAGTGGGCGGTTCCAGCGCGTCGCCCGGCGCACAACGGTAGTCATGTCTGTAGATGTTCGTAGCCACGCCCGCCGATCGCGTCCGACCCCGAGCCCCGGTTGCGGCCGCTGGTCGGAGCCCGCCTCCTCCCTGGGTAGGAGACGAAACCCGTCGAGGTCGCTCGGTGATGCTGGCACAATGGCCGGCCTGCCGACCGGACGGGGATCGACGATGACGACCAATGCGGACCGTGTCCAACCGAACGAGACCACAGTGCCGCTGCTGCACTGCCCGGCCCCGGAGGAGACCCTGGCGTTCTGGCGGGCGCTGGGGTTCGAGGTGGCCTACGAGCAGCTCAAGCCGTACGTGTACCTGGCCTTCACCTGGAGTGGGTTCCAGCTGCACTACGGCCCGGCGCCCAAGGACCTGGACCCGGCGAAGGAGCATTCCGGCGGCTGCCTGGTGATGGTGGACGCGGTGGCGTCGTACCACGCGGTGTTCACCGAGGCGATGCGCCGCAGCTACGGCAAGGTGCTCGTCAAGGGCCTTCCCCGGATGACCCGCTACCGCGCCGGGGCGTCGCGGTTCAGCATCGTCGACCCGTCGGGCAACACCATCGTCTTCATCCAGCGGGACGAGCCGATGGAGGTGGAGTACGGCGGGTCGAAGGAGCTTGACGGGCTGGCCCGGGTGCTCGACAACGCGCGGATCCTGCGCGAGTTCAAGATGGACGACCGGGCGGCCTACCGGGCGCTCGACTCGGGGATTCGCCGCCGCGCCGACGACGCCCCGGTGGTCGAGCGGGCGACGGCGCTGGTCGGCCTGATCGAGCTGGCAACCGCGTTGGACAAGGCCGACCGGGTGCCCGAGTGGGGTGCCCTGCTCCGGGCGCTGTCCCTGACCCCGGAGCAGCGGACGCAGGTGGCGCAGTACGTCGCCGACCCCACCCTCCTCGAACCGTGGTGGCCCGACCCGCGCTGACCCCTGACCTCCCGCGCCTCACCCGCCGTCGGCGCAGAGTTGGGAGGTCAGGGCGGTGCGGGCCCACTCTTCCCACGCGTCCGGTGACCAGTCGCGGTCCCGGACGAAGATCAGGTAGAGCTGCGGGCTGAGCAGGCCGAACAGCAGGTCCGCCGCCATCTCGACGGAGAGGCCGGGACGGGTGTCGGGCTTGCCGACCAGGGCTTCGGCCGCCGCGTACTGCACCGTGTAACGCGGGTCGGGGCCGTCCGGCCACTGTGCGGCGATCTCCGGGTCGGTGGCTGCGGCAGCCGCGATCAGCGGCATGATCGGGGCGACCCGGCCCAGGATCTCGCGGGTGCCGTGGACGTGCGCGCGCAATTGCCCGGCTGCGGTGGGCTCGGCGCAAGCGGCGCGAAACCACTCCCGATCCATTGTGGCGACCGGCTCGGTGTCCCCGGCGATGGACGTATCGACGACGTCCTTGAACAGCGTGCGCTTGTTGCGGAAGACGAAGTAGACAGTCTGGACGGCCACGCCCGCCCGGTCCGCGACCTCCTGCAGGCTCGTCGCCCCGTAGCCCTGCGCGACGAACAGCTCGCGAGCCGCCTCGACGACCTTCTCACGGGTGCGGCGGGAGCGCTCGGCTCGCTTGTCAGGCCGCTTGACTCTGTCCATATTGCGAGCCTACCTTTAGAGTCAGTCGCTAGAGTTGCACTCTAAATTCATGGAGGAGACGATGAACCAGCCCCACGTCACCCCGAACCCGGGACCGGACCTGGCCTCGACGCGGCGCGACACGGAGGAGGAGTCCGTCCACCGCGCGCTGGAGGGCTACTACCGCACCGGCAAGCCACCGTGGGACACCGGCGTGACGCCGCCCGAGCTGATCGACCTGGTGGAGGGGCGCGGCGCACTACCGCCCGGCCGCGCCCTCGAACTCGGCTGCGGCACGGGGACCAACGCCACCTACCTCGCCCGGCACGGCTGGGACGTGGCGGCCGTCGACCTGATCGACCGCGCCGTCGACCAGGCCAGGGAGAAGGCCGCGGCGGCGGGAGTGGCCGTACGGCTGCTGCACGGAGACGCCACCCGCCTCGACGAGCTGGACCTGCCAGGCCCCTTCGACCTGTTCTTCGACCTGAGCTGCTACTGCGGGGTCCCACTGCACCGCCGCGACGCCTACGCGGCTGGGCTCACCCAGCGCGCCGCCCCCGGAGCGCTGTTGCTGATGTTCGGGTACGGCCCCGAGCCGCTCGGCAGTCCGATCCCCGAGGTCACCTCGTGGGCGGCGGGTGTCACCGCCGACGAGCTCCGGGCCAGGTTCACCGGCTGGGAACTGATCGACGTCACGCCGGGCACCAACTCGGTGCCGACCTTCTGGTTCACGCTGCGCCGCGACGCCTAGCACCCTGCGGAATTTCGCCCTGACGCGCCGAAGGTCCGCTTCGCCGTAGGGCAACGTCCGCCTGCCCGTCCGGGGATTCCACAGAACGGCACGAAATTACCGCTTTAGGGTAAGTAAGGCCAACCCGCCTAGCTGCTCCGATACCTTTTGAAGGGGAGGAAAACTCGTATTCCTCCCTTCGGGTGCATAAGGAGTCAGAGATGAAGCGCAGCGTCGCGCTCGCGGCAGCCCTCCTGGCAGGCCTGACCAGCGTCGGATCGATCCCGGGGACCGCCTTCGCCGATGGCGGCGGCCCTGGGTACCACGACGACCGCAAGGGGGGTGATCACCACCACGGCGACGAGGGCGCGGTCTTCGTCCAGACCAACAAGGCCGAGGGCAACACCATCAAGGTGTACGACCGCGACGAGGACGGCCGTCTCACCAAGGCCGGCGAGTACGAGACCGGCGGGCTGGGCGGCTTCACCATCGGCGCGCCACTCGACGCGCTGGCCTCGCAGGGTTCCCTGACCTACCACAAGGGGCTGCTGTTCGCGGTGAACGCCGGCAGCAACACCGTGACGGTCTTCCGCGTCGAGGGCACCCGGCTGCACAAGCTCCAGGTCATCTGGTCCGGTGGTCTCCTGCCGGTCAGCGTCGCGGCCCGTGGTGACCTCGTCTACGTGCTCAACGCCGGCGGCGAGGGTTCGGTGCAGGGCTTCGAGCTGCACAAGGGGCGGCTGTCCCGGATCGAGGACGCCAACCGGTCGCTCGGGCTGCACAACGGCAACCCGCCCGCGTTCGGAACCGCCCCGGCCCAGGTCAAGATCGACCCGGACAGCGAGTTCGTGCTGGTGTCCACCAAGGGCGCCAACGTCATGTTCAGCTACGAGATCGGTCGCCACGGCGAACTGTCCCGCAACCCCGTCATCAGCGACGCGGGCAACACCCCGTTCGGCTTCACCTTCGACACCGAGGACTCGCTGCTGGTCACCGAGTCGGGCGCTAACGCGGTCAGCCGGTTCGAGCTGGAGGACGACGGCGCACTCGACCAGGTCGGCCCGTCGGTGCCCAACGGCCAGCAGGCGCCGTGCTGGATCCAGCGCGTCGGCGACTACTTCTTCGTCGCCAACGCCGGCAGCTCCACCATCAGCTCCTACCGGGTCAACGACGACGGCAAGCTGGAAATCGTCAAGAACGTCGCCGCCGACACCAACGGCGGGTCGATCGACATGACCACCAGCGACGGCTTCCTGTACGTGCAGAACGCCACCGCCGGCAACGTGCAGGGCTACGAGGTCAACGACGACGGCTCTCTGAAGCTCGTCACCACAGTGGAGGGTCTGCCGAAGTTCACCGACGGCATCGGCATGGAGGGCATCGCCGCCTCCTGAGCACGCCACCCGCTGGTCCCGGTCGCTCGTCGACCGGGACCAGCTCCTGTCGGGGGTCGCTAGTCGAGGCTGGCCAACTCGTCAGGCGACAGGACCAGCGCCCCGGCGGCCAGGTTCTCGACCAGGTGATCGGGGTCGCCGGTACCGGGGATGGCCAGCAGGTGCGGGCCGCGGCTGAGGGTCCATGCGATCCGCACCTGTGCCGGCGTCACGCCGTGCGTGCGCGCGATGGCCTCCACTGCCGTGTTGGCGGCCACGCCGCCGGTCTCACGTCGGTCCCCGGCGATCGCGAAGAACGGCACGAATGCGACGTTCTGTTCACCGCAGGTACGCACGAGCTGATCCTGCGTACGTCGGGTGTCCACACCGTACGTGTTCTGCACGCAGACCACCGGGGCGATCGCCTGCGCCTGCGCGAGGTGGTGCGGACGGATGTTGGACAGGCCGAGATGCCGGATGAGGCCGGCGTCACGGAGTTCGGCCAGCGCGCCGAAGTGCTCCGCCACCGAGTCCAGCCCGTCCTGGCGCAGGTTCACGACATCCAGCTGGTCGCGGCCGAGTTGGCGCAGGTTCTCCTCGACCTGCCCACGCAGCTGATCCGGCCGGGCCAGCGGCTGCCACTCGCCCGAGGGGTCGCGGCCCGGTCCGACCTTCGTCGTGATGACCAGGTCGTCGGGGTACGGCGACAGCGCCGTGTTGATCAACTCGTTGGCCGACCGGAGCGGCGAGAAGTAGAACGCGGCAGTGTCGATGTGGTTCACCCCGAGGTCGACCGCCTGACGTAGCAATCCGATGACCCGCGCGCGGTCGCTCGCCGCGCCGGCGCTACCCGTCAGGCGCATCGCGCCGAATCCGATCCGATTGACGGTGAGATCGCCGAGCGTCCAGGTGCCAGCGGATTCCGCACTGATTGTGGTGGGCATTGGGCGAACCTAGCCACCGCCGCTGACCTGCGCAGTCGGGCGTCTGCCCGATACCGATCGGGAAGGATCGCTGTTAGGTTATCTATCGTGGGAAGCGCTTTTCCGGCGGCACAGTGACAGCCCGCGGTTCAAACGGATCCTGACCGCATTCGCGTTTGGCGCTGGCGACAGGCCGTCGCGCGCTAGGAGGCCAACCGCTCGCGCGCGGGGCGCGTCGGTCGAGGCAGTTCGGCACCGCCGTCCGGCTTGTTGATCTCCGACCAGACGGCGTCGAGGGAGAGGCCGAGGACGTCGGCGATCGCCGCGATGGTCGGGAAGGCGGGGGTGGCTATCCGGCCGGACTCGATCTTTCGAAGGGTCTCTGGTGAGACGCCCGCGTCCAGCGCGGTGAGGAGCATCGAACGCTCTCCACGGGCTCGACGCAGGAGCGCGCCGAGGCGCTGTCCGCGTTCGAGCTCTTCGGGAGTGAGCGGCAACCTGACCATGTCCCGATTCTAGTACCGGGATAATATGGCCGGGATACTTATTGGTCGCCCGAGGAAGGCGCTGCATGATCGAGATCCTGAGCCCCACCGACGTGCTGCGAGCGAAGGACACCGGCGCGCTGGTCGCCGGCATCCTGCAGACGTTGAAGAGCCGCTGCGTGGTCGGCACCAACCTTCTGGACATCGACCGGTGGGCGCAGGCCATGATCACCGAAGCCGGGGCGCAGTCCTGCTACGTCGACTATGAGCCGTCCTTCGGGCGGGGGCCGTTCGGCCACTACATCTGCACGTCGGTCAATGACGCAGTGCTGCACGGGTTGCCGTACGACTACCCGCTCGCCGACGGCGATCTGCTCTCGCTCGACCTCGCCGTCTCCCACCGTGGGGTCGTCGCGGACTCGGCCATCAGCTTCATGATCGGCGACGTCCGACCACCGGAGAGCGTCGCGCTGATCGACGCGACCGAGCGCGCGTTGCGGGCGGGGATCGCCGCCGCCGGCCCCGGTGTTCCCATCGGTGACATCTCCCACGCGATCGGCTCGGTCCTCAACGCGGCGGGATACTCGGTCAACACCGAGTTCGGCGGCCACGGCGTCGGATCGACGATGCACCAGGACCCGCACGTCGCCAACACCGGGCGCCCCGGTCGCGGCTACCGGCTACGCCCGGGGCTGCTGCTGGCGCTGGAACCGTGGGTGATGGCGGACACCGCCACGCTCGTCACCGATGCCGACGGCTGGACCCTCCGCAGCGCGACGGGCTGCCGGACGGCGCACAGCGAGCACACCATCGCCATCACCGACGACGGTGCGGATGTGCTCACACTGCCGACGCCCTGACCCGTACGGCACGATCGACGCCCTCATCGGTGAGCCGACGACGGGCCACCCACGATGGGCGATTAACCGCCCGTCGAAGGGGCACGTCCTCCGTGGCGCCCTGCCGGGTCGCGTTCAGAATGAACCGATCGGTCATATTTTCCGTGATGACGGTCAGGGTCACCCACCAGAGTCACGGAGGCACGATGTCAACGGTTCGAACTGGTCCGGTCATCGGACTGCTCGTGCAGATCGTCCTGCTGGCGGTGCTGGCGGAGACGGTCGGTCTGGGCACGGCGGGCTGGGTGGCGGGTCTGGCGTACGGGATGGTCCTGTGCGCCCTGCTCAGCAGGGGGATGTCCCGCTCGGGCGCGGGCGCGCTCAGCCCGGCGGACCGGGTGACCCTGAGCCGGGCGATCCTCGTCGGCGGCGTGACGGCCCTGGCCGCCGACTCGTTCGGCCGGTCGGCGCCGGTCACAGTGATGGTCGTCCTCACCAGCGTGGCGTTGGCCCTCGACGCCGTGGACGGGTACGCGGCCCGCCGCACCGGGACCACCAGCGAACTCGGCGCGCGCTTCGACATGGAGATCGACTCCTTCCTGGTCCTGGTGCTCTGCCTGCACGTGGCACCCGCGGTGGGTGCCTGGGTGCTCGTGATCGGCGCGATGCGCTACCTCTACGGCGCCGCGACCTGGGTGTTGGAGTGGATGCGGGGATCCGCGCCGCCGCGGTACTGGAACAAGGTCGTCGCCGCGACCCAGGGCGTGGTGTTGACGGTGGCGATGGCCGACATCCTGCCCGCGCCGCTGACGACAGTGGTGCTCGTGGCGTCGGTGGCACTGCTTGTCGAGTCGTTCGGGCGTGACGTCGCCTGGCTCTGGACGACCCGGCACCTCCGCCACACCGTCATCCACTGCGCCCCGGACGCGACTGTCCAACCGGCCAGCTCGGCGAGCCACAGCACCCCGAGGGCCGCAGCAGGCCTGGCCGAGCTGACCCCGGGCCAGACCGATGGGCTGCAGTGGTCGGACCGTCCCACTGTCACGGTGGCCCGACGCGGGATCGCCCGCGTCTGAGCCGCCCGGACGCCGCGCCCAACAAAGATCATGGAAGGATGCCCGGGTTGTCGCTCTTGACGCGCGTACGGCAGCTGCCGAGCCAAGGACGGAGGGCGATGACTGGCGAAACCTCCGGCGGGACCGCCGACGGCACCGATGCCGAGGAACGGCCGAGACGCTCCGTCGCCGCCCGGCTGACGACAGTGCTGGCCGCGCTGCTCGTCCTGCTCGTCCTCACCGTGCCGTACGACTTCGGCCGGCTCAGCCCGGCGGCGTTCGCGCGGATCCCCCTGGAGGCGCTGCTGGTAGTGGCCCTCCTGCTCGCTCTGCCCGCTCGCGGCAGCCGACTGGTCGCGACGGTGGCCGGCGCGGCACTCGGCCTGCTCGGCCTGTTGAAGCTGCTCGACCTGGGGTTCACCGCCGCGCTGAGCCGGGCGTTCGACCCGGTGCTCGACTGGGCGCTCCTCGACGAGGGGTTCGCCTTTCTCAGCGAGTCGTACGGTCGACCCGCCGCCATCGGCGTCGCCATCACCCTGGCGGTGGTGCTCGTGGGCCTGCCCACACTGGTCACCCTGTCGATGCGACGACTGCGGCGGCTGGTGGTCCGGCACCGCACCGGGACCACCCGGATCGTGGCCGCGCTGGTAGTCGTCTGGGTGGCCTGCGCCGCGTTCAACGTGCGGGTGGTCGAGGGCGTGCCGGTCGCCGACACGTCCGCGACCACACTGGCCAACGGTCACGGCTTCCAGGTGCGCCTGCGCCTCGACGACCGCGAGACGTTCGGCGCGCTGATCGAGGCCGACAGGTACGGTGACACCCCCGGTGACCAGCTACTGACCGCGCTGCGCGGCAAGAACGTGGTCGTCGCCTTCGTGGAGAGCTACGGTCGGGACGCCGTCGAGGACCCGGAGTTCGCGCCGCAGGTCGGTGCGGTGCTCGACAGTGGCACCAGCGAGCTGAGCGCGGCGGGTTTCGCCGCGCAGAGCGGCTTCCTCACCTCGCCGACCTTCGGTGGCGGCAGTTGGCTCGCGCACGACACGCTGCTCTCCGGCCTCTGGATCGACAACGACCAGCGGCACCGCACCCTGCTGGCCAGTGACCGGATGACCCTCAACGGCGCCTTCCGACGGGCGAACTGGCAGACCGTCGGCGTGATGCCCGCCGTCACCAGAGCCTGGCCGGAGGGTTCCTTCTTCGGCTACGACCGGTTCTACGACGCCAGGAAGCTCGCGTACCGTGGCCCGAAGTTCAGCTTCGGCACCCCGCCCGACCAGTACACCCTGGCCAGCTGGCAGCGCCTGGAGCAGGCGAAGCGCGACGGCAATGTGATGACCGAGCTGGCACTGGTGTCGAGTCACGCCCCCTGGACGCCCGTCCCGCCGCTGCTCGACTGGGCCGACGTCGGCGACGGCGGGGTCTACCGTGGGGTCGGCGTGGGCAGGTCGGACGACAAGCGCCGCAACACCGCCCAGATCCGGGCGGACTACCGAAAGTCCATCGAGTACACCCTCGGCGCGCTCATCTCCTACGTGCGGACCTACGGAGACGACGACCTCGTGTTCATCGTCCTCGGTGACCACCAACCAGCCGCTGTCGTCACCGGCGAGAACGCCAGCCACGACGTCCCGATCTCGATCATCACCCGGGACCGGGCCGTGTTGGACCGGATCTCCGGGTGGGGCTGGCAGGACGGGCTGAAGCCCGGGCCGCAGGCGCCGGTCTGGCGGATGGACGCCTTCCGGGACCGGTTCCTGACCGCTTTCGGACCGTAACCCGGCCACCTCTCACGGACTGGACCCCAGACAGATGACGGCTACCACCGACACCAGGATCGCCGCCCTCCGGACCGACCCGACCCTGTCGCTGCTGCACCGGTCGCTGGACGTCTACTACGGCGATCCCGAGCGGGACGCGAGGATGGACGCGTTCTACTCCCGCTTCGTCAGCGGCGGGGACCTCGTCTTCGACATCGGCTCCCACGTGGGCGACCACATCGCCAGCTTCCGTCGCCTCGGTGCCCGGGTCGTCGCTGTGGAACCGCAGCCGCTGTGTCTGCGCGCCCTGCGGGCGATCTACGCCGACGACGACAAGGTGACAGTTGTGGACGCAGCGTGTGGCGCGCTCTCTGGGCGCACCCGGTTGCACGTCAACTCCGCCAACCCCACCGTCTCGACCGCCTCACCGGACTTCGTCCGCGCCGCGAGGGGCGCGGGCGGATGGGAGGGCGAGGTGTGGGACACCGACATCGAGGTCGCGGTGGTCACCGTCGACGCCCTGATCGAGACGTACGGCGTGCCGACCTTCACCAAGATCGACGTTGAGGGTTTCGAGGACGAGGTGCTGGCCGGCCTGAGCCGCCCGCTGCCCGCGTTGTCGTTCGAGTTCACCACCATCGCGCGTGCGGTCGCCGACAGGTGTCTCGATCGCCTGACCGCGCTGGGCTTCGACGGGTTCGACGTCGCGGTGGGCGACGACAAGTCGATGACGTTCCGACGTTGGATGTCAGCGACCGATCTGGCGACGCACCTGCGCGACCTGCCGCACTCCGCGAACTCCGGCGACGTGTACTGCGTGGCGCGCGACAGGCAGACCATCACCACGCCGTAGCCGTACCCGACGTCAGATCATGCGCAGGACGAGCGCGGCGGAGACAGCCAGCTCACGATCGAGCACCTCGTCCGGGGGGACGAACACCATCGCTTGGCCCTCACCGAGGACCACGTCCTCCTGACGGGCCGTGGTGGTGCCATGGAACACGTGGACAGTCACGGTGTGCGGGAAATCCGCCTCGTACGGGCGCGGTCCGCTCCACAGCGGGTGCAGCTCACCCACTGTCAGACCAGTCTCCTCCAGTAGTTCGCGGCGGGCCGCCTCCTCCGGTGACTCGCCGGGCTCGACATGGCCACCCGGCAGGCTCCACTGGCCCGGCGAGACGGCCACATCCTCGTCGCGGTGCTGCAGGAGCACCGCGCCCGACGGATCGACGAGCAGCACGAGGGCGACGCTGTAGGTGGCCATGACGAAACCGTGCCACGTCGCCGCGAGCATGTCGACGACGGTCACGCCCGAGTCGCGTACGCTCCGCGGATGGACCTCGATGATCTTCCCCTTGCCGAGTTCGCGTTTCCGGGGCCACTGCGGGACAAGCTCGTTGACGCGATCCTGTCCGGGGCGAAGACGTCGACGACCGGTCTGCTGGTCGGGTACGAGTGCGCGAACGAGCCGCTGCCCGAGGTGGGTCAACTGTCCGCGGTGGTGGACTCCGCCGGCCGCCGGGTCGCGGCCATCGAGCTGACCGACGTACGGGTGGTCCGCCTCGCCGACGTCGACCTGCCACACGCGCTGGCCGAGGGGGAGGGCGACGAGTCGCTGGCCCAGTGGCGTGCGGGGCACGAGGAGTTCTGGCACAGCGCCGAGGTACGCGCCGAACTGGGCGATCCAGACTTCACAGTGGACGATGACACACTGGTGGTGACCGAACGCTTCCGGCTGGTGCAGGTGGCCTGAGGGTGTCCGACCACTGTGGAGGCCCGAGCAGTGGGCCACGCCGTCGTGCACTGTCACCTATGCTCGGCGCGTGATCCCCCCGGCACTCGAGATCCGCGGCCTGGTCAAGACCTTCGCGGCGCATCGCGCTGTGGACGGCGTCGATCTGACCGTGCACCCCGGCACCTTCCACGGCATTGTCGGACCCAACGGCGCCGGCAAGTCCACCACCATCGGGATGGCAGTCGGTCTGGTCACCCCGGACTCCGGGCAGATCCGGATCCTCGGCCACGACGCGCTGCGCGACCGCCGTGGGACCCGCGCGCTGACCGGCGTGCTGCCCGACGGCCTCGACTTCCCCGAACGCCTCACCGGCGCCGAACTGCTGCGCTACAGCGCCGGCCTGCGCGGGCTGCCCCGGGCCGCGGCCACTGACCGTGCCGCCGAACTGATCGAGGTGCTCGGCCTGGCCAAGGGCGCCGGCACCCCGTTGGCCGACTGCTCCACCGGCACCCGCAAGAAGCTCGGCCTCGCCCAGGCGCTGCTGCACGCGCCCCGGCTGCTCGTGCTCGACGAACCGTTCGAGGCGGTCGACCCGGTCTCCGCGGCCACCATCCGCCGGGTGCTGCGCCGGTTCGTTGCCGGCGGCGGCACCTGCGTGCTGTCCACCCACTCGATGCTGCTCGTCGAGCAGATGTGCGACGAGGTCACCGTGATCCATCAGGGCCGGGTGGTCGCCGCCGGGACGGTCACCGAGGTCGCCGCCGGCAGCAGCCTGGAGGACCGGTTCGTCGAGTTGGTCGGCGCCGAAGCCTCCGGCAGCGCCGGTCTGGACTGGCTGACCGGGGCACGATGAGCGCGGAACTGACCGCCCCCGACCGGTTGGGCGGCACCCTCGGCGCGATGGCGGTACCGGCCCGGATGCGCGCGACGATGCTGCGTCGCTCGTTGCGCGAGCACCCCGGCCCCACGGTGGCCGGTCTGGTCGGTCTGCTCGCCGCCGCCTGGTCGATCCGGTACGCGCTCCGCGGTGACCAGCACACTCTCGGCCTGCTCGCCGGGGCGTGGGTTCTCGGCTGGATCGTGCTGCCCCTGCTGCTCGGCGGCGGTCGTGGCCGGGTCCGCCCGGCCCACCTGCGGTTGGAGCCGATCGGCGGGGTTCCGGCCGCGATCGGTCTGCTCGCCGCGTCGGCGATCGGTATCGGTCCGGCTGTCTCGCTGGTGGCACTCGCCGCGCTGCCGGTGCACGCCACCCGGTACGGCACCGTCGCGGTCCTCGTCACCGCCGGCGGCGCGGTGCTGCTCTGGCTGCTCGGGCTGATCGGCTCGGCCATCGCGCTGGAGGTCGTCGGCCACGCCGGCGGCCCGACCGGGGCGCTGCTCACCGGCGTCTTCACCGGTACGGCGATGGGTGTCGCCGGGTCGCTCTGGGCGGTCTTCCCGTGGGTGTCGGTCCTGCTCGTGGCAGCGCCGGGAGAGGTGGTCCGGGCCATGGCGTACGTGCCGAGCGCCTGGCCGGTCGCCGCCGTGACCGGGCCAACCGGGCAAGGGGTGCGCCTGATGGCGACCCTGGTGGGAATCGTGGCGCTCTGCGCCGCCGCGTACATCATGCTTGTCCGAAGGGTGATCGCCGCCGGCGCGGCGTTCCGGCCGCGCCGGACCGTGGCGGCGTCGACGGCCGCGGTTGAGCGCGAGTGGTGGGCATGGGTTCCGGCCGCGACGCGGGCGGTCGCGGGCCGTGAGTTGCGGGCCTGGACGCGGCATCCGCTGCGGTTGCAGTATCTGGCGTTCGCTGTGGTGTACGGGGCGTTGCTCGCCGGGCTGCCGCTGCTGTCCGACGTGGACCTCCTGCTGCCGTGGGCCGGGCCGCTCGCCGTGCTCGGCGCGGCGGCGATGTCGGCCGGGCTGGTCGGGCTGGACGGCACCGCGCTGTGGCTGCCGCTCACCACACCGGGCGGCGAACGGGCCGAGGTCCGGGGACGGGCAGTGGCCTGGCTGGTGCTGGTCACCCCGATCGGCGTGCTGCTCACCGTCGCCGGCATCCTCCTCGCCCCCGACGTCGACGCGATGGCCGCGCTCTGCACCCTGCCGGCTCTGCTCGGGGCGGGCGCGTCGGTGCCGGTGTGGGTGTCGTTGCTGCGCGTACGCCCGGTGGCCGACCCGCGGCATCCGACCCCGGCCGACAACCCGACCGACATCGTCAGCGTGCTGGTTGCCACAGCGGCCGGGCTGCTCGCCGCCGCGCCGGTGCTCGCCCTGGCCATCTGGGGCCCGTCGGCGGTGGCGCCGCTGTTGCCGCTGGTCGGGCTGCTCGGAGGCGCCGCCGCCTGGTCAGGTGGCGTGTGGTTGGCCGACGAGCGGCTCGCCCGGCGCGGCACGACTGTGCTCGCCGCGGCCGGTCAGCGGAGCCGCCCCCCGGAGACGGCGCTTCCGCTGACCTGGGACGCGCAGTGGTATCGGGAGAACAAGTCGACAGCGTGGGCGCTGGGGTTGCTGACCGTCGGGTGGATTCCGGTGATCCCGCAGGGGCTGATGCCGCTGGCGTTCGGAATCGACAGCGGATGGATCGTGGCCGGTCACCTGAGCGGGAGCGCGCACACGGCGGTGGGGTTGGCAATGGTCGGTCTGGGCGTCGCGATGCTGCTCACCGGCCTGGTGCTGTGGGATCGTCGAGCGCAGCCCGGCGGCTCCTGATCCACAGCTCTACCACAGCGCCAGTTGACCCTCGACCTCGTCCGTGTGTGGCTCCCGGAGCTGCCAGAGGCGGAGCACCCCGAGGCGGGCGTCGTGCGTCATCCACCGCCCGTGTCCACCGGCGGACCGGATCGAGTTCTGGGGCATGTCGACGCCGTAGTCCAGCACGGTCTGTGGGCGCAGCGTGCGGGTGGAAAGCAGGAGATGCTGCTCGGCGTCACCCTCGTCGGTCGCGACGCCGACAATGACCCAGTCGTCGGATACGACGGCCGCGGTCTCGTGCATCCGGTAGTCGTCGGAGTCGCCGAACTCCGGGATGTCGTCGTAGCGGCGCTCTACCCGGGCACTGTCGTCGGCGACATCGCGTATCGCGATCCGGCCGCTGCCGTGCGGCATGGAGAGGTAGAAGCTCCCGCTGGCGTTCATGTCGGCCAGGCAGCCGTTCAAGCTCTGCCCGGCGACCAACCGCCGATCGCCAGTCGTCCAGCGGTAACTGAGGCAGGTCTCCGGTCCCACAGCGACATGCAGCCCGACGTGCTGTCGATTGGCGTCCAGGATGAATGTGGCGAAGCCCTCAACGGTCTGAAGGGGGCGCCGGTCCACCTCGGGCCCGCCCCCGGACGCGTCCAACACGACGAGTTGGTCGCCGGCAGCGTCGGGCAGAAACAACCAGAGAAGGTCGTCCCCGGCCAGGTGACAACTCGGCCGGGGCCAACCTGTCGAGAAGACAGTGCCGTGGTCGACCTCCCAGAGGACCCGGCCATCAGCGCTGCGGACCTGCACCTGGCGGGGGCCCACGAGCGCGAACCGCGACAGGTCCGCAGCCACGCCGACGGCCAGGATCGGGTCCTCGTCGGAGGACTCCCACGCCAGCGCGACGGTCAGGTCCGGGTGCAACACGCGCAGCGAACGATGGCTCCACGCCAGCAACCCCGTGCCGGTCAGCCACTCGACAGAGGCCAGCGGCGTCATCACTGTCTCGGCGATCAGCAACGGGCGCACAGCCGTGAGCCTACGCACGACGAGAAGCTGTGGTCGTGCTCGCAGTCAGGTAGCCATGGCAGTGGATGCCGCAGGCGTTACAGCATCGCCAGAGGGGCCAGGGGGACGCCGTCGACGCCGTCGAGCCTCATCAGCTCGCCCACGCCAGATCCTTGTCCGTTCAGGGGCATCTCGAACCGCCACGACTCGTGCGTCATCTGCGGTTGGAGCTGCGTGGACAGGTCACCCTTGCCCTGGCACCGCTTGCGCAGGCGCTCGTACGCGGCGTCGCGGTCCTCGAATTCGATCGACTTCGCCGTGGGGAGTGCCCGGACGGCCTTCTCCACGGCGGCGCGTTGTTCGTCGGTCGCCGACGACGTGAGCCGGACGATGACGCCGATCCGCGATGGCCGAGGGTCGACGTCCGCGATCCTGAGCGCCACGTCCTGCACGCCGTCGGCCTCAACCATCACCAGTTCGATCGCCTCGGCGATCGACGCGTCGGTGACTGTGGCGTGCAGAAGCTCCGGCATGTACTCCGGTTTGAGGGCCGCCAGCAGGTCGGGCTGGTCCTTCAGATCCGCCTTCTGGCGCTCGTACGCCTGCTCGCGGGTTTCCAGGGACACCTCAGTGACACTGGGCATCGACCGGAGTTGCTGCTCCACGCTGCCCTTCTGCGCCACGGTCACGTCATTGTCGAGGAAGACGGTCAACGCCACGTCCCCGGGTTCCTCTGGCTTCGAGGTGCAGGCGGGAAGGGCGAGCAGGACGACGAGTGACAGTAACGGTGCTCCGCGGCGCATGGGCGCAGATCGTAGCCATCACTCGCGCGCATCGCCGTCCCTTGACAGCTGACGTCGCCGCTGGGAGGTCGTCAGGATCTCGGTGCCGGGGGCTGGTCTTCGTAACAGTGGTCCGCCAGACTGCGCGGTATGCGTGATCGGTGGCGCCGGTGGGCGTGGGTCGGAGTGCTCGTCATCGGGTTGATCCTCTATGTGGCGGTGCTGCGGACCTTGGTCAGCACCAAGAATCCGAACTTCGTACCGGCGTTGATCCTGCTCGGGTCGACGCTTGTGCCGTTGACGTTCCTGACGTTCGCGCAGGCCCGGACCGGGCGGTGGCAGGTGCCGGCGTCGGTGCTGGTGACGTCGGCGTTCTTCGGCGGTGTGATCGGCACTGTGGTCGCCGGCACCCTTGAGTACGACACCCTGCGCGGCCTCGGCACCCTGCCGATGCTGTTCGTCGCGTTGATCGAGGAATCGGCGAAGCTGATCGTTCCGGTGGTGCTGCTGTTCACGGTGGTGGCCCAGCGTCGCCGCCGGGTGCCCTCCGACGGGCTGATCATCGGCATCGCCGCCGGCATGGGGTTCGCCGCGCTGGAGACGATGGGCTACGCCTTCAGCGCGCTGCTGAGTTCGCAGGGCAACATCGGCGCGGTGGAGCAGACGCTCTTCATCCGGGGCCTGACGGCGCCCGCCGGTCACACCGCGTGGACCGGGCTGACCGCCGGCGCGCTCTGGGCGTTGCTGGCGAGCCCGAGCGTCGCTCGGCTCTTCGGGTTCATCGGCACGTTCGTGGGTGTCGTCGTCCTGCACACCCTTTGGGACACGTTCTCCGGTTCGCTGGTCTTCGTCGTGTTGGCGATCATCAGCATCGGCTGGTTGTTCTGGGAGCTGCGCCGCTACCGGACCTTCAGCGACCAGCTGCAACCGCACTGACCAGCGCCGTACTCCCATGCCTCTCCCGGCCCTCGCACCACACTGCCGGGGGAGGCATGACTGTTGGTGATCTCGCTGCGACCGGGCCGGCACCTCATCTAACGTCAGAGTGTTCATATTTGGCGGGATAGGTCGGGAAGGTGCGGCGATGGGGGTGCGCAGCTGGTTCGAGGGCTGGCCGGTCTACCGCCAGCTCACCGGCACGGACCCGCTGGGCCGGGGTGCCGCGGCGAAGTCCGACGGGTCCCGCGCGCTCACCGCCCGCACCGATACCGCCGACAGCGTCGCTCGGTCGGTCTGTCCGTACTGCGCTGTGGGTTGTGGTCAGCGGGTGTTCGTGAAGGACGGGCTGGTCAGTCAGATCGAGGGTGATCCGGACAGCCCGATCTCGCGGGGTCGGCTCTGTCCGAAGGGTTCGGCGAGCAAGAGCCTGGTCACCAGTCCGCTGCGGCAGACCACTGTCCGCTACCGCCGGCCGTACGGCACCGAGTGGGAGGACCTCGACCTCGACACGGCGCTGAACATGATCGCCGATCGGGTCCTGGCCGCCCGGGACGAGACCTGGGAGGACGTCGACGCCGAGGGTCGACCGCTCAACCGGACGCTGGGTATCTCCAGTCTGGGTGGGGCGACGCTGGACAACGAGGAGAACTACCTCATCAAGAAGTTGTTCACCGCGATGGGGGCTCTCCAGATCGAGAACCAGGCCCGTATTTGACACTCCTCCACCGTCCCCGGTCTGGGGACCAGCTTCGGTCGTGGCGGCGCCACCCAGTACCAGCAGGACCTGTCGAACTCCGACGTCATCGTCATCCAGGGTTCGAACATGGCCGAGGCACACCCGGTGGGCTTCCAGTGGGTGATGGAGGCCAAGCGTCGGGGGGCGAAGGTCTTCCACGTCGACCCGCGGTTCACCCGTACCAGCGCGCTGGCTGACTCGTACCTGCCGATCCGGGCGGGCACCGACATCGCGCTGCTCGGCGGGGTGGTGCGCTACATCCTCGACAACGAGCTGGACTTCCGGGAGTACGTCGTCGCCTACACCAACGCCGCGACGATCGTGACCGAGGAGTACGCCGACACCGAGGACATGCACGGCCTCTTCTCCGGCTTCAACGACGACAACGCCACCTACGACCAGGCCAGTTGGCGGTACGAGGGTCACTCGCAGAACCAGACGACCCGCGACAGCGAGACGCAGCGGGAGACGGCGGCCGGGCTGGAGAACGAGTCGCACGGCGCGCCGGTCGGCGGCGAGACCCAACGTGACGAGACGTTGCAGCACCCCCGCTGCGTCTACCAGATCCTCAAGCGGCACTTCGCCCGCTACACCCCGGAGATGGTGGAACGGGTCTGCGGCATCCCGCAGGAGAAGTTCTTCGAACTGGCCCGGGCGTGGACCGAGAACTCCGGCCGGGACCGCACCGGCATGCTCGTCTACTCGGTGGGCTGGACGCAGCACAGCGTCGGCGTGCAGTACATCCGCACCGGCGCGATCATCCAGCTCCTGCTGGGCAACATGGGCCGCCCGGGTGGCGGGGTGATGGCGCTGCGCGGGCACGCCAGCATCCAGGGCTCGACCGACATTCCGACGTTGTTCAACCTGCTGCCGGGCTACCTGCCGATGCCCCACCACGCCGAGCACCCGACCCTGGACAAGTGGGTGGACAGCATTGCGCACCCCGGGCAGAAGGGCTTCTGGGGCAACGCCCGCACCTACGGCGTCAACCTGCTCAAGGCGTACTGGGGTGCCGCGGCCACCGCCGACAACGACTACTGCTACGGGTACATGCCGCGGATGACCGGTGATCACGGCACCTACCAGCAGGTGCTCGACATGATCGACGGCAAGATCAAGGGGTACTTCCTGCTCGGGCAGAACCCGGCTGTCGGTTCGGCGCACGGCCGGGCGCAGCGGCTCGGCATGGCCAACCTCGACTGGCTGGTCGTCCGCGACCTGTTCATGATCGAGAGCGCCACCTTCTGGCAGAACGCGCCGGAGATCGAGACCGGCGAGATCGCACCAGAGCGGTGCCGCACCGAGGTGTTCTTCCTACCGGCCGCGTCGCACGTGGAGAAGGAGGGCACCTTCACCCAGACCCAACGGCTGTTGCAGTGGCGGGAAAAGGCCGTCGAACCGCCAGGCGACGCCCGCTCCGAACTGTGGTTCTTCTACCACCTCGGTCGCGTCATCCGGGAACGGCTCGCGACGTCGACGAAGCCACGCGACAGGGCGCTGCTCGACCTCACCTGGGACTACCCCACGCACGGCCCGCACGCGGAGCCCAGTGCGGAGGCGGTGCTGCGCGAGATCAACGGGTACGACGTGGCCACCGGCCGGCCGCTGGCGTCGTTCACCGAGATGAAGGACGACGGCTCCACCGTAGGCGGTTGCTGGATCTACACCGGGGTGTACGCCGACGGCGTCAACCAGGCGGCCCGCCGCAAACCCGGCTCGGAGCAGTCCCTGGTGGCGCCCGAGTGGGGTTGGGCGTGGCCGGCGAACCGGCGCATCCTCTACAACCGTGCCTCCGCCGACCCCGACGGCAACCCGTGGAGTGAACGCAAACGCTACGTCTGGTGGGACGCGGACAAGAGCGAGTGGACAGGTTACGACGTGCCGGACTTCGAAAAGACCAAACCGCCGTCCTACCGACCGGAGCACGGCGCCTCGGGTGTGGCGGGCATCGCCGGCGACGACCCGTTCATCCTCCAGGGAGACGGCAAAGGCTGGCTGTACGCGCCCACCGGCGTGCTCGACGGACCGATGCCCACCCACTACGAGCCGGTCGAGTCGCCGGTGCGCAACCCGCTCTACCGACAGCAGGCCAACCCGACCCGCAAGGTCTACACCCACCCGATCAACGCGCTCAACCCGAGCCCGCCCCAGGAGCACAGCGACGTCTTCCCGTTCGTGTTCACGGTCAGCCGGCTCACCGAGCACCACACCGCCGGTGGAATGAGCCGGACGGTGTCACCGCTCGCGGAGCTGCAACCGGAGATGTTCGTCGAGGTGTCACCGGAGTTGGCGGCCCTGCGAGGGTTGAGTCACCTGGGCTGGGCCCACCTGGTCACCAGCCGGGCGGCAGTCGAGGCGAAGGTGCTGGTGACCGACCGCGTGACGCCGCTGCGAGTGGATGGCCGAATCATCCACCAGGTCTGGCTGCCGTACCACTTCGGCTACGAGGGCCTGGTGACCGGCGACTCGGCCAACGACCTGTTCGGCATCACCCTCGACCCCAACGTCCTGATTCAGGAGAGCAAGGTCGGCACGTGCGACGTCCGGCCCGGACGACGCCCCAGAGGACAGAACCTGGTGGACCTCGTCGTCGACTACCGGCGGCGGTCGGGCAACCTCGTCCACCGCTATCCGCCGATGGTCACGACCGACGTCGCCGACAGCAGCAGCGACCAGGAGGCCTGACCGATGCCCCACGCCAACGCCCTGTACGGGCCGCTGGACCCCGCACCGGACGCCGGCTACGAGAAACCGCCGCCGCGGATGGGGTTCTTCACCGACACCAGCGTCTGCATCGGCTGCAAAGCGTGCGAGGTGGCCTGCAAGGAGTGGAACGGTGTCCCGGAGAGCGGGCTCGACCTGCTGGGAATGTCGTACGACAACACTGGCGCGCTGACAGCGAACTCGTGGCGGCACGTCGCGTTCGTGGAGCAGCCTCGTTCGGCCGGCTGGGCGACTCCGGCGTTCGCGGGGGACCCGGACGGGCCGGCGATCAGCCCGGTGACGGCGGCGGCCGGTGCGCGCACCAGCACCGACACCGGGACCGACCCCGGCCTGCCCACCGGCTCGCCCGCCGCGGCGGCCCGCATGTCGGGCGGACCGGAGTTTCTGGGGATGCCGGGTGCGCAGCCACCGGGGAGGGGCTCGGGCGCGGAGGGGCGGACGGATTTCCGCTGGCTGATGATGTCGGACGTGTGCAAGCACTGCACCCACGCGGCATGCCTGGATGTCTGCCCGACGGGTTCGCTGTTCCGGACGGAGTTCGGCACAGTGGTGGTGCAGGAGGACATCTGCAACGGCTGCGGTTACTGCATCTCCGCCTGCCCGTACGGCGTCATCGATCAACGCAAGGACGATGGTCGGGCGTGGAAGTGCACCCTGTGCTACGACCGCTTGGGCGCGGGCATGACCCCGGCGTGTGCGCAGGCGTGTCCGACGGAGTCGATCCAGTACGGGGAACTGGACGAGTTGCGGGAGCGGGCCGCCGCGCGCGTCGCGAAGCTGCATGAGCGCGGAATGCCGGAGGCCCGGTTGTACGGGCACGACCCGAACGACGGCGTCGGTGGTGATGGTGCGTTCTTCCTGCTGCTCGACGAGCCGGAGGTGTACGGACTGCCACCGGACCCGATCGTCACCACCCGCGACCTGCCGGCCATGTGGAAGCGCGCCGGCCTGGCGGCGATGACGATGGCGGTAGCCACGGCCGTCGCGTTCCTGGGCAGGCGGCAATGACCCGCGGCGGCGAGCAGCTC
The DNA here is from genome assembly GCF_040649495.1 of Micromonospora sp. NPDC048947. Classification (NCBI taxonomy): domain Bacteria; kingdom Bacillati; phylum Actinomycetota; class Actinomycetes; order Micromonosporales; family Micromonosporaceae; genus Micromonospora; species Micromonospora sp. NPDC048947. Next base: position 248,346 of record NZ_JBEZFO010000001.1, on the reverse strand, counting down.
ACCGTGCCGCCGGCCGACTTCGCCTCCTACTACGGCCGGCCGGTTCTGAAGCCGCCGGTGTGGAAGTACGACATCGCCGGCTACCTGTTCACCGGAGGCCTCGCCGCCGGAAGTGCGCTGATCGGCGCGGGCGCCCAACTGACCGGACGACCCGGGCTGCGCACTGTGGGCCGTTGGACAGCTCTCGGCGGTGTCGCCGCCAGCACGTACCTGCTGGTCCACGACCTCGGCCGGCCGGCCCGGTTCCATCACATGCTCCGGGTGGCCAAGGTGACCTCGCCGATGTCGGTCGGCACCTGGATCCTCGCCGCGTTCGGCCCGCTGGCCGGTGTGGCAGCGGTCGCCGAGCTGGCGCCGCTGCTCCCGCAGCACGGTGTGCTGGGCCTTGCCCGTCGGATCGCACCGCCCGTCGGCAACGTCGCCGGCCTGGCTGCCGCGGCAACTGCGCCAGCGCTGGCGACGTACACCGGGGTGCTGCTCGCCGACACGGCCGTGCCGTCCTGGCACGACGCCTACCCGTCGCTGCCGTTCGTTTTCGCCGGCAGCGCGCTCGCCGCCGCGTCCGGGGTCGGCCTGATCGCGGCACCGGCCGCCGAGACCGCCCCACTGCGACGACTCGCCCTGGCCGCCGCCGCCATCGAGTTTGGCGGAGGGCACCAACTGGAGCGGCAGGGCCTCACCAGCGAGCCCTACAGGCACGGACGCAGCGGCCGGCTGGTCAAGGCGGGACGCGTCCTGCTCGCCGTGGGCACCGCCACCGCGCTGCTCAGCCGACGCAGCCGGGTCCTGGCGGCGATCTCCGGCGCGGCCCTCGTGGCATCGTCGGTCGCCACCCGGTTCGGCGTCTTCGAGGCGGGACGGGTGTCGGCCCGCGATCCGAAGTACACGGTCGTGCCACAACGGGTGCGGCTCGACGAGAAGCGGTCGGCCACCCAGCTCTGAGCGGATCGGCGCAACGGAAGGCGCCCCCTTCAAGGGGACGCCTTCCGTTGCGTTGCAGGAGGTCTGGCCGCTATGGGCCGCCGGGCGTCAGCCGGTGAACAGCTTCGCGGCGGTGATGGCGGTCTGGACGATGCCGTACCCGAGTAGCACCGCGACCAGCAGCCACGACAACCAGAGCCGCCCGGTCTGGCTACCGACGCGCGGCGGCGCGGGCGGCTGGCTGTCGCGCCCGAGAGCGACAGGCTCGGTGATCGTCGCCTTCGCCACGGGCGAGGTCGGTCCCCGGTCCGGTTCGTGGAACCGCTCGGGCACGGAACGCACCAGCAGGTTCGCGATGAACCCGATGGCGAGGATGGCGACCATTGTGAACAGCGCGGGCCGGTACGCCGCAGCGGTGAGGGTGCCGGGCTTGCCCTGGGTGTCGAGGATCCCGTTGATGATCAGCGGGCCGGCGACACCCGCGGCCGACCAGGCGGTCAGGATCCGGCCGTGGATCGCCCCAACCTGGAAGGTGCCGAACAGGTCACGCAGGTAGGCGGGCATGGTGGCGAAACCGCCGCCGTAGAAAGAGATGATCGCGGCGGCGATCAGCACGAAGACCGCTGTCGCGGAGTGGCCGGCCACGGCGAGCAGCAGGTACAGCACCATGCCGACGCCGAGGTAGACCATGTAGATGGGCTTGCGGCCGATGAGGTCGGACGTCGTCGACCAGACGAACCGCCCAGCCATGTTGAACAGCGACAGCACTCCCACGAAACCGGCCGCCGCCGACACCGAGACAGTGGTGGCGGTCCCGTTGTCCCGGAAGAAGTCCTGGATCATCGGGCTTGCCTGCTCCAGGATGCCGATGCCCGCTGTGACGTTGCAGAACAGCACGATCCACAGCAACCAGAAAGACCGGGTACGCACAGCGTTCGACGCCGACACGCTCGCCGTCGTCACCAGCGGTTTGGCGGCGACGCTGGCGGGGTCGAACCCGGCGGGCCGCCAGTCCGGTGCCGGAACCCGGACGTTGAACGGACCGAACATCATGATCACGAAGTAGCCGATGCCGAACGTGACGAAGAGCGCCACGAGGGCATGCCCGGACGCGACGGCGGCCGGGTTGTTGGGGTTGTAGCCGGAGTCGTAGAGGGAGAGCAGTTGGCGCGCGAGCGGGCCGGCGACCAGGGCGCCGCCGCCGAACCCCATGATGGCGAGCCCGGTGGCCAGGCCGGGGCGGTCCGGGAACCACTTGATCAGGGTGGAGACGGGCGAGATGTAGCCGATGCCGAGCCCGATGCCGCCGATGACGCCGTACCCGAGATAGAGCAGCCAGAGCTGCTGGGTCGCGATGCCGAGCGCGCCGACCAGGAACCCGACGGCCCAGAAGCACGCCGAGACGAACATCGCCCGGCGCGGTCCGTTCCGCTCCACCCAACGGCCGCCCACCGCCGCTGACGAGCCCAGCATGACGATGGCGATACTGAAGATCGCCCCGATCGCCGTCTGGCTGGTGTCGAAGTGCGCGATGAGGGAGTTCTTGTAGACACTCGTCGCGTAGACCTGGCCGATGCACACGTGCACGGCCAGGGCCGCGGTCGGGATGAGCCAGCGGCTGTATCCCGGGGGAGCGACAGTGTGCCGAGGATCGAAGACCGACAGCATGGGCATCGTCCACACCTCCTGCGGCCGAACAGGCCGCGACGTTGCCGAGCTGTCGACCCGGCAGTTGGCCGAGCGGCGCCGCCGCAGTGGCGGCCCGGCGCACGTCTGGCGTCAGCCGTTGACCGGCTCAATCTCACGTTACGTGGCAAGACGTTCACGTCATGTCGTTACCGGGAAACGCGGAACCGGAGACGTCGGCTCGTCACCGGCGGCGGCCGGTGGGCCAGCTCGCACGCTTTGCTCTGCTTCAACCGACGCAACACTCAGGGCCCGAAACCGCTGCGCGGGTTGAAGCAGAGCAAAGGTGGCGGCAGGGGGAGTGCCCTCGCTGATTCGCCAGTTCCGGCCTGGGCGCAGAGCGGGGGGGGGGCCAACGGCCCCCCCCCCCCCCCCCCGCGGACGGCGGAGTGTATAGGGGC